>CALDJM010000037.1 GCA_937899155.1 uncultured bacterium | reverse complement strand
AGCAACTATTTTTAAACTTTTCAACACAACAAATCCAGAAAACGGTAGTTCTCCAAAGAGATACGACCCTTCTGATCTAACAGATACAGGGCTGAGACTCATCACTAAACATCTTATTAGAGGATCACTATGTGGGAGAGTTATCAGTACAGCCATAGAACAAGAGGACAATGAAAAAGAAGTTTTTCAAGTTGTAGGAGTTAATTTACCAAATCTTTTACAGATATACTGTAATCAAGGACATCCATATCTAAGATACTTTGATGAGAAGGATTGGGAGATAGCAAGAGGAGTGAATAATAGATATAAAGATTTCCAGAAAATATTAAATAAACATTGTAAATAATCTTTCTTCAATATTCTCTACTGTTTACTCCTACCCTCTTCCTTGATAACATATAGGTACACAATATCTAAATTAAATAATCAATTAATATGGAAGAAATAAAGAAAAACTGTTGTTGCTGTGGAGATTGCCATTGCAATGAAGAGGTAATACAGATGCCTAGAATTGGAGATAAAGCTCCAGAATTTAAAGCTGTAACTACACAAGGAGATATTGAATTTCCTAAGCAGTATGAAGGAAGTTGGGTAATACTCTTTAGTCATCCTGCAGACTTCACACCTGTATGTACATCAGAATTCATGACATTTGCAGCAAGAGAGAAAGAGTTTGAGGAGTTAAATTGCAAGCTAGTCGGACTCTCTGTTGATGGTTTGTATAGTCATATTGCATGGTTAAGAACAATCAAAGAAAAGATTGAGTACAAAGGTATGAAGGATATAGAGGTAACATTCCCATTGATAGAGGATATAACAATGGAAGTGGCTTCAAAATACGGAATGATTCAACCAGGTGAGAGTAATACTAAAGCTGTTAGAGCAGTATTCATAATTGATCCAAAAGGAATCATTAGAACAATTATCTACTATCCATTAAGCACAGGTAGAAACTTTGATGAACTTATCCGTGTACTCAAAGCACTACAAACAGCAGATGAGTTTAATATCGCTACACCAGCAGATTGGCAACCAGGTGATGATGTAATCGTACCTCCAGCAGGTTCATGTGGTGTCGCAAAAGACAGAATGGAGAATGAAGATGACATGCATTGCTACGATTGGTTCTTCTGTACAAAGAAGTTGAGTAAAGAAGAGGTAGAGGAGAAAATAATAAAGTAGAATATAATACATCTCTACGATTTAGAAGGGCAAGGATATCCTTGCCCTTTTTCATATAGCCTCACCTCATACTAATTCATCTAGTAATGATAATATGTAATCATAGTTTTCATATCTATGATTACTATTTCTCTCTCCTACACATTCATACTTCTGTATAGTAAAACCTTCCCCATCTATATGCATAATGTCTTTATATACTCCTGCAGGATCAAATTCTTTCTGATATATCTTAACTGGGAAAGTAATAAGGTTTTTAAATTTTTTTAAATCATACCCCATATCCTTAGCCAGTTTATATGCCATACCCACAATCAGTACTCCTTTTGGTTTCTTTTTTAGATTAATCAAAGAATTAAGAAAAATAATACTACCTATTGATTTTGCAAAAATGATATATTCATCATCTAACTCCCCTACTGTCTTAATGAATCTCTTTGTCTCTAACTCTACATTCGTATTTTGTATACCATTTTGCCAATGAATATAGTATTGGATTTCTGTATCTAGATACTTCTCATTAAATTTTCTTCCTACATTCTCAATCCATTCTTTGTTAGAGATATTTTGTCCTGCGAGGAGGATGATTTTCATATTTAATGATACTACCAAATCATTCTTATTGACAATCCTCTAGAATACTGCCATCATTTAATATTTAAATTAATATATTTCATTGCAAATATATGGAAGAGAAACAAAAAGAGAAGAAACCACTTCTAGACAAGGAGAGTAAAATCTTGAATAAGAAGTGGGTAAGGATAGTATTAATTGTACTGTTAATATTACTAGTACTCTGGTTACTATACTCTACTACTGATATGACAATTAAGCTTCCATTTTAATTTATTAAATAAAAACATATGGAGATACCAAAATTTAAACCATTAGCAGAGGGTAGTGAGAAATCAAAGAATATATTTAAGTATGTTTTGGGTGGTGCTTTGGTTGTATTAGTTGCTGCTTTGGGATTAGAGGTTACAAATAATGATTATGATTTAGGGAAGTTAGCTAAGGGTTCTAGTTGGAAAGATGCTAAGGTTATGAGAGATAAGAGTGGTAATGTTGTTACAGATGGTAGTGGTAAATACACAAATGATTATAACTGTGATGATTTTGATACACAGCAAGAAGCTCAAAGATTTTTTGATAAGGTTAAGGCTGATACAGGTAAAGACCCAAATAGATTAGATGGGGATAAGGATCAGGTGGCATGTGAGAGCCTACCTAAGAGAGAGAAAGAAGAGAAAACTAAAGAAGTTTTAGAGAAGGTTGTTGAAACTGTAACTGAGTAGTTTCTTTAGGTTTTGGATATTAAAAAAGGGAGGTATGTACCTCCCTTTTTCTTAATCAATAAGTTTTATCTATTTAAATCCAAATATGGACTTAGACTAAATTTCTTAATTGTTGTTACTCCTCCATCCTTAACATCAAAAGTCATCATCTTACCACCATGTTTACTATTGTTAAGAAGAATTGAATCATAAGGGCCAGATATTCCTGTGTGTTTCTTTAGTTCTTTCTCTACACTTCCACAATATTGAAGTGTATCTGTTTGACTCTCACCATCTGCATAATAAACACACTCTTTTAAGGCATAAACTGCTTCTACATTCTGAGGAGAACTCTGACTATCTAGACTTTCAAATGTATAAAGTGTGAAATCAACAATATACTTACCTACAGGTAAAGTAACTTCATAACCTGAAGATGTCCAAACTAAATCAGCGGAATATTCTTTCTTGTCATTTGAGTTTTTAACCCAATAACAATACTGTAGAGATATATCATTGTAATTAGAAAAACATATTCGAAATGCTGGGTTAAAAGAAGAAGGGAATCCAGCATTAAACTTTATCTTACCCGTTTTTTCAGTACTTACTACCTTCTCTGGTTGCTTTTGCTGAGGCTTTTCTTCTGGTTTTTCTTCTGGTTTCTCCTCTGGTCTTTCCTCTATTGTTAAGTCTTCTTCTACCTCAACATTTTTGAGTTGAGCAATCTCCTTGTCTTGAGCTTTGATCTTGTCATTCAAGCTCTTCCATTTGGTATAGCCAAAATATCCTGCTATACCTACAATTGCAACAGAGAGAATTGCTGCAATTATCTTAAATGTTTTACTCATATTGTATTATTAAAAATTTAATTAATATGATTTCCCAGATAGTACTAAGCTCTATTTTTATCTAGTTTTACCATATTTGTTAAACAATTCTTCCATATCCATATACTCTACAACATCTGAAGCTCTTCTTTTAACTTCAATTCCTCCGTTCTCTATACTTTTTGGAGAAACAACCAATCTAAATGGACACCCTATTAAATCAGCATCATTTAATTTCTCTCCTACTGTAACCTTTGTTCTTCTATCCCACAAAGAATCTTTACCTATTACCTCAAATAGCTCTTTAGATTTCTCATGAGCAATATCTTTATTATCTTTACTGACCGTAACTATATGATATTTAGCTGGAGCAATTCTCTCAGGCCATACAAGACCTTTTTCATCTGCGAATTTCTCTGCTATAACACCCATTAATCGAGATGTACCTAAACCATAACAACCCATATATATCGGTTTTGTATCTCCTTCTTTAGTAGTATACGTTAAATCAAAAGGTTGAGAGTATTTAAAATCTAAAGGAAAAATATTTCCAACCTCAGATGCTGTGACCTGTTCCAATTCATCAAAATTAACACCTAACCTATTAGCATTTTCCTCGTTAACAATCTCTTTGTTATATGCAATATTATTCTTTCTATCTAAATAGATAATATCTTCTCCTTGAGGTAGTAATGTCTGAAATTCGTGAGAAAACTTCTCTGTAAAGTTTCCACCATCAGCAAGAGTAATAAATGTATCATCTGCAAGACCTAAATCTTCAAATAGTAGCATATACTCTTTCTTCATAATTTCATAAAATTCCAAAAAGTCTTCCTCGCTCGCATGGAAAGAGTAAAGATCCTTCATTCGAAACTCTCTTCCTCTTAAAAGACCTGACTTAGGACGAGCTTCATTTCTAAATTTTGTCTGAATCTGATAGAAAGCAAATGGTAAATCTCTATAACTTTTGATATATCTCTTTGCTAATGGTGTTGCTATCTCCTCATGTGTTGGACCTAAAATATATCTAGAAGAATTTAATTTCCTAGATATATCATTAGCTCCTCTAGCTTCAAAGAGAGAAGACATATTTTCTAATCTATCAGTAATCTCCCAACTCTCTACTGGTTGGAGTGAAGACATAAGGATTTCTCCTCCCCACTTACTCATATGCTCTCTTGTTAGGTTTTCAATGTTTTTTAAAACTTCACATCCTAGTCGAGTATATGTATACACTCCTGATAACTCTGGATTAATAAAACCTGCTTTAATTAACAGTTGTGCATTTAACGACTCTTGTTCTTTACTAACATCTTGGTATGTTTTTATACCACTTGAGAACTCATTTCGAAATTGGATATTGTCTGTACTAGCTTCTTTCATGTTTACTTACTTAATATTATCTATTGCAATTATATTCTCGACTTAGTTAAATAGCAAACTTAGCTACAGAGCATATTGTTAAAAGAGCATATACAGAGATATGCTCTTATGATGATATAATACACTATGACATCAATATTCTTCTACGATACTCAAATTGGTAAGATTGGTATAGGCCAACAGAATGATAAAATAATAGCAATTGTTTTTGATGGTGAAAAATATGATTCATCATGGGAAGAGAAAGATACTCCATTTAAGAAAAAAGTCCTCAAACAGATGGAAGAGTATTTAGAAGGAAAAAGAAAAACCTTTGATATTGATATATACATAAATACAACAGAGTTTAGTAATAAGGTACTTAAAGAAATTTCTAAAATAGCTTATGGAAAGACAACATCTTACAGAGATATTGCCATTTCTATCGGTAACCCTAAAGCTTCAAGAGCTGTAGGTACGGTATGTAATAGAAATCCATTACCTTTAATTATTCCTTGTCATAGAGTTATTGCAACTAATGGTTCTTTAGTTGGATATAGAGGTGGGATTGATGTAAAGAAACAGTTATTAGATTTAGAAATGAGAATGAGAAGAAAGTTAGAGAGGTAATCTATTTCATTAATAAATATAGATAGATTTATATACTCTTATATATAACATACCATATTTTACACCACTCTAAGGAATATATATAATGACAGAATGATACTAACTGCCCAAGAGATTCAAAAACAGGTTAAGAAAAGAGATATTGTCATCACACCATTTGATAAAACATGCCTCAAACCAAATAGTTACATATACCATCTTGGAAGTAAGTTAGTTGAGGTTGTAGATGTTGGGGATAGAAAAAGAAAACCTAAGACAAAAGAATTTACTATTCCAAAAAAAGGATACATACTTAAACCAAACAAACTATATTTAGCAACAACAGTAGAGAAGATTGGTAGTAAAAAATTTGTTACATCCCTTATCGGAAGAAACAGAATTGCAAAATTAGGTATGTTTTTGCAAATAACAGCAGACCTAGGACAGCTTGGTAAAGCACATAAGTGGACATTAGAGATTAAGGTGGTGAAAAAATTAAGGATTTATCCTAATATGGAGATAGGACAGGTTTTATTCTGGCAAACTAAAGGTAGAAGGGAAATAGGAGAGACAGAATTTTATGCAACAAAAGATATTCCCTACCCTAGCCAATTATTTAAACAAACACCAAAATGATATTAACAGGAAAAGAAATAGCAAAAGAAGTTAAGAGTGGAAAGATTATCATTGATCCTTTTGATAAGAATGATGTTGAGACAAACTCATACGATTTCCATATTGATGATATTCTCTATACATACAAAGAAGATATACTAGATCCAACTAAAGATAATAAGCTTGAGGAATTGGTAATACCTTCTAATGGTTTAGTTTTAAGCCCCAAAAAGATATATATTGGAAGAACAAAAGAAACTATTGGTAGCAACCATTATGTTCCCATTATTAAAGGTCGATCATCTACTGGAAGACTTGGTATATTTGTAAATATTACTGCAGATTTAATAGATTTAGGTTCTATACAGAAAGCTACACTTACACTTCATGTTGTTAAACCAGTTAAGATATATCCTAATACTAAGATAGGACAGGTTACATTCTGGGTAGCTAAGTAAGAAAAAAGCTATCTCTTTTTCTTAAAGAAAGGTAATTTGGTAATTCTCTTAAACTGAGGTAATTTCTTCATAATCCAAAATATAATGGGATCTGTTAAATTCTTTGTAATAAAAATTAACAAACTATCTAAAGAATTAGGAAACACCTCTTTCTTAAATCTAAAAGCCTTTCTAATTGATATCTCTGCTACCTGTTTAGGTTTAATTAATAATCCCCATGTTAGACCAATCTTTCTTAATTTCTTTGAAAGCTTAAAGAATGCAGTATCTACACCACTAGGACACACTACTGTTACACCAACATTGCTTCCTATAAACTCGTAATACAAGGATCTAGAAAAATTACGAACATAACTCTTTGTTGCATTATATACATGAATACCTGGTAGATTCATCCATGCAGAAGCAGATGATATGTTAATGATAAAGCCTCTTTTTCTTTCTAGCATTTCTTTTCCAAAAAGATATGTTAGTAATGTTGTACAATGAATATGGAGATTGATAAGTGAGTCTAATTGTTCTTGTGTTAATGTTGCAAACTCATGGAAGATTAATTTACCTGCATTGTTTACCAATATATCTACCTCTAGATTATTTTCTTTGCAGTAGTTAAAAACTTTCTGACCTGCTCCTAATATACTTAGGTCTTGTTCTATTATCCATGTTTTAATACCGTATTCTTTCTCTACAGCATTTGATATTTTTATTAGCTTCTCTTTATTCTTACCAACTAATACACAGTCGAGACCTAATCTAGCAAATTCATTAACAAAGGCTTTACCTATACCACTACCACCACCTGTTATTAATACTGTTTTTATACCTTCTGGAACTTTATACAGTTTACTCATCTTAAGAGTAATTTTATCATATATTTTACAAACAGTGATATTTTAGAACTCTTTCAAAAGTTCTGATATATTTTTTTCTACCTTCTTTAAAACGGACATATCTTCAAAATCTAGTCTTACTTTTTCTTGTAATATTATCCATAATTCTAGGAGATTTTTGTATATTCTTATTGTTTTTTGTGCATATTTCCCTGTAAAAATACTTTTGTAATCTATATTATTAAGATTAGGTGTGTTTTCTGGGAAATACTGTTCGAATATATAATTGTAGAAATGATAAATTTCTTTAGAACTGTTTTTTTCAATTAAAAAAATTGTGTAAGTAACAAGTATATTGAAATGTATTAACATTTTAAAAAAATCTGGATTGGTTTTTTCGCAAGACAGTTTATCTTTTATCCTAAACATAATATGGTTATTATAAAGGAATTTATATACATAGAGATAAGTATAGCAGGATTAGGAGAATCCGAACACTTATCTCTATGTTATTCTCAGCCACTAAAGCACATCTTATTTCTTGTTACGATCGTTACCCCAAGCAACACCTGACCTTTTTTGGCCTGGATTATAAAAGCGGTGAGAGCCATAGTTAGGACTCTTAGGGTTAACAATCTTGTCATTATACTGGCGAACAGTCCCATCAGGATTCTTATTGTCCCAAGACTTCACATCTGAAGACTTGTCAAATGGTTCTGAGGGTTTTGTTCCCAACAAGTCACCAAGGAATGAAAAGAGACCCATGTCTTCCTCCTTTCTGACAAAAGTTTCTGTCTAGTTATACTGACTCATTTGGTTAATACTGTTATTGTGTGGCTGATTTTTAATGTGCTTCTTGTAGGACTTATGTCCATACCTACCTACATTATACCATGTTTACTATAAGTCTTCCATTTTTAAGTAATATAAAATGATATAATTCAATATGAAAATAAACTTCAAAACATTAAAAGATCTACACGAATACTATGCTGTACATAATAGATGTGGATTAAAGAAAACAGCTACACAACCAGTATATGAAATCGTACCTCCATCATCAGGTATCCTCTTCATAGGTGAAGCACCTGGAAGAAATGAAGATTTGCAAGGGAGACCTTTTGTTGGTGCTGCTGGGAAGTTTCTAGACGAACTACTCCAAAGTATTGGATATACAAGAGAAGAGGTATATGTTAGTAATGTAGTGAAATATAGACCACCAGATAATAGAGAACCAAAAGATGAAGAGAAAGATGCATGTAGAGTATGGTTAAATGCAGAACTACTCTTTGTTAAACCAAGAGTCATTGTACCCTTAGGTAGACATGCATTAGGTAGGTTTGTACCAGGTGCAAACATTACAGCATCTCATGGCCAAGCATTTGATCATCCAACAGGTATTCCAATATTTGCAATGTATCATCCTGCTGCAGGTTTGTACAATCCTAATCTTAAAGAAGGTATGAAGAAAGATTTTAAGGGATTGAAAAAGTTTTTAGATACATTACCAAAGAAAAGTAAGAATATTCTTAGAAAGAGTGAAGAGATTGAGAATCTATTGAAACTTTAGTTTGTATGCAATAGTTAAATACTCAAAATACTTATTTATACTGAATTTATCCGAATTATACCTATTATCATACTTAAAATAATCTACCCATATCTCTCTAGCTCTACATAATTCTTTGTATTGAGGGTATGTAAGTTTTGATTCTTTAGTTAAATCAAAAAGCTCTAATGATCTATCAAATGCCATATTTGCATATTCAGTATTACCTTTTTCCTTCCAATTAATTGCTCTGTATACCTCACTCCCAATATTTGCCATCTGTTCCAAAAAGGGTTTCTGTTGCCATACACCATTAGCAATATTTTTGTGTTGTATATTTTTCACTACTTCTCTATTTTTGAATTTACAACTTCTAATATTCTCTACTTCCCCTTACTCCATTCTGCATCATAGAAAATCTTCTCTACACCTGTCTCGTAGTTATTACATATCTCACTCTCCTTAAACCATATCTTTAACTCTCTCTCTGCATTCTCTACTGAATCAGAAGCATGCAACATAGTCATAGTAGACCTATCAATTGAATCTGCCAATGCATATGTATCAAGTGAATAGTCATTCCTAATTGTACCAATATCACCCTCTGCTGGACTTGTACTACCTAAAATCTTCCTAACTTGCGATATCACACCAAAACCCTCAAACACAATCGCAACAATTGGACCACATGTCAGATAGTTGATGTTTCTCTGCCTAATCTTCTTCCCTTGTTCAAGTGAATTCCACTTTGAAACATCCTCACCCCTTGCCATTGCACCCTTCTTTGCTTTCTCACCAGTCTCAATTAAATATGCTTCCTCACCCTCATAATGCTCCCCTACCTGCTCCTTAGTTGCATTAAGCATCTTAATTGCTGTCATCTTAATACCCTTCCTCTCAAATCTAGTAATAATTTCACCAACCAACTGTCTTTGCAAAACATCTGGCTTAATTAATACTAATGTCCTCTCCTGTGCAATCTTTGGTTTCTTCATATGGCAAGAATGTTAAAAATATTAGATAATACAAGCATATCAAATATATTATGAAAATTACAGAGAAAACAAAATTAAAGAATCTTTTCGAAAATATAGCTTTAGAAAAAAAGTGGAATCAAAACTCTCTAAACAAAATTCTAAGAAAGTACAGAAAAGAAAATGGACAGCTATATAAAAATGATGAATTGGTTAAATTGTTTGAGAAGGTAAAAGGGGATATTAAGAAAAAAGATATATCAATCGTTGAAAAAAGAATTCGGTTAAAACCCACAAGGACAAACTCAGGTGTAGCCGTAGTTACAGTCATGACTATGCCCTACTACTGTCCAGGTAACTGTATCTTCTGTCCCAATGACAGAAGCATGCCCAAAAGCTACATCGCCTCTGAACCTGGTTCTCAAAGAGCACTAAAGATGATGTTTGATCCATATGCACAGGTGTACAACAGATTAGTTGCTCTAAAGAATATCGGACATAGTATTGAAAAGGTTGAAATCATTGTACTTGGTGGTACATTCTCAGCATATGATGGAAACTACAAAATATGGTTTGTTAAAGAATTATTTAGAGCATTAAACAGGGTTAAGAAGAGTACAAAGAAATATATTCAACCAAGAGAGTTTGCAATGGAACAAACTGATTGGGAAGATTTAGAAAAAGAACAGGTTAAAAATGAAACAGCATATTGCAGGAATGTTGGGCTAGTGTTAGAAACAAGACCAGATTTTCTTTCAAAAGGAGAATTAATATATCTAAGGAAATTAGGAGCAACGAAAATACAGATTGGGATACAATCACTCTCTGAGAAGGTTCTAAGAGAGAATGAAACAGGAAGAGACAATGAGGATACTAAAAAAGCTTTCGAACTACTCAGACTTTTTGGATTTAAGATACACGGTCATTGGATGCCCAACCTTTACCTTTCTACACCCAAAGAAGATATCAGAGGATACAAAGAACTCTTCACAGATCCATACCACCCTGATGAGATGAAGATCTACCCTACCTCCGTAATCCCAAATACCGATCTGTATGAACTATACAAAGAAGGGAAGTACAAACCGTATGATGAGAAAACATTGGTTAAGGTAGTTGGAGAGTGTATTGCCCTAACACCTAGATATTGTAGATTGTCTAGAGTAATTAGGGATATACCATCACAAGAGATTGCTGCAGGAAACAAGAAGACTAATTTAAGACAGATTGTTGAGCAGTATTTGGAAAAGAAAGGTATTAAACCTGAAGACATACGAAGTAGAGAGATTAAGGGAGAGGAAATTACAAAAGAAGATATTAAGTTAGAAAAGATTACATACAAAACTTCTACAGGTACAGAGATATTTCTTTCATACAAAACAAAGAAAGATGACAAGATATGTGGTTTTCTAAGATTATCACTACCTAAGAAAATTATTTCTAGAAAACATCCACTCGATGAATTGAAGGATAGTTCAATTATTAGGGAGGTACATGTATATGGAAAGGTTGTTGGGATAGATAAGAAAAGTAAGGAGGGAGAATCACAACATTTAGGATTAGGAAAAGAGTTAATTAAATTAGCAGAAGACATTTCAAAAAAGAGAGGTTACAAAAAGATCTCTGTTATCTCTGCTATTGGTACTAGGGAGTATTACAAGAAGTTAGGATACAAGAGAAACGACCTATATATGTACAGACCTGGTCGGTAGTGTTTACCCTCTCACAGAAAGAGTTTAGCTTCGCTTTTTACACTTTTTTAATCTTACTATGGGAGACCAATGTTAATACAAAGATTTAGAATGAGGCTATACATACTATCAAAAGTATTGTGAAATGTATTCACTTCTATATAGCCTCATTTTTGCACTTAATAATTATTCTTTGATTAATTCTATAAACCCTCCAATTGGGCTGAGTGAAGTTGCATTGAAAGTTTCCGGAAAGTCTTCCGACAATACGATGTCGACCATTACTCCGATTGCTTTAGTGAAGTCTCGGTAAGTGTCGACATCTTGCATATTTTCTTTCGCAAGATGATTATAAAGCCCTACTAAGAGCTCTTGTTTTGTGTATTTCTTGTACTTTCCCATATCTTCTCCTTTTATTTGTTTCTGAATGTGCAATTATTAAAGTGCACATGCATTATATCAAACCTTAAGGAAATATACTATAGGGTCGTTAGTGAAAGTGGGTGTACAGGGACTCGAACCCTGAACCAAACGATTAAGAGTCGTTTGCTCTACCATTGAGCTATACACCCATATATATATAAATAACAGTGCTAATTATAGTAATATAATCAATATTTTTCAATACTAATCTTTAAGTTTAACAACAAGGTCAGGAGACAACACAACTGTCTGATCAGATACAATAGAAACACTCCTATACTTATCCTCATCTACGATTACATAATTAGGATTAGACACCCTCAATGTATACTTACCATTATCAACCAAAAACCTATACCTACCCAACTGATCAGTAACCCTTGTCGCTACAACATTCTTAAAATCACTATCAATTAATGACAAAACCAATCCAGCTACTAACCGACCATCTTCATTTCTAACAACACCATACTTCTCTTTTTTAACAAAGAAAGAAAGAATTAACAAAATCAAAGAAGGAGCATAAAGAGCAAGAATCAAATATGTCCACCAAACAGGATTAATCCTAACTGCATAAATACTAAATATCAAACCAATTATGAAAAGAATCAAATGCAAAGTTCTCCAAACCCACTTAGTCCTAGAAAGAAACATCTCACCAATCCTCTCTTTCTTGGTTGCCTCATCAGAATCAAGAGGAATTGAAAATCTAGGAATAGACCTGTTAGAAACTTTAAATACAGCTCCTCTATACACATTCTCTAGAGGAAAATCTGAAGTACCTAGAATAACTGTAGATGGAAAAGTATATCCTGATGTAGCTATTTTAATATAATAGGTACCATTCTCAACCTCAGGTGTCTTATACCTACCGTGAGCATCTGTAACATCTGTCCATATCAATCTACCAGATTCTGTATATACTCTAATGATAACCTGTTTCAAAGGTTCTTTTGTAATAGAATCATAAACATAACCAGAAATAGCACCTACAGCCCTAAATCCAAGAAGACTTAGCAGTGCTAAAGAACCTTGGATAATAAGATAAGGTATAGTACCTAAAAGATTAAGGACCATACTCATACCCAATGTAACATTTGCAAATGTAGCACCAACAGCAACCTTACCAGCATCTTCCTTTTCTATCTTCCCAAAAGCCTTCTCAACTATTTTCTCTACACCACTACCTATTGGTTCTGAAATAGTTTTATCTATCCACTTCTTCAAATTCCCTTTCTTTGGTTCTTCTGGAATCTCTCCTTCCACAGGTTTCTCGGGTAATGGTTCTGATACTTTTTCTTTAATCATAGCACTACCCATTGCCCATTCACTCTCTATACCATTCTTATCAACACCTTTTACTCTTATATACCACTTACCCAAAGCCAATGAAGATGATGGAGTAAAAGAGTTCTTATCTATCTTAATTGAATTCTCCTGACAATTTGCAAAGTCTTCATTCTCACACCATTCAATAATGTATTCAGTAACAACATTTCCATCCTTATCATACGAAGGAACCCATGTCCAAGTAGGTGTATCATCATACTCATCTGATATTAAAACAGGATTACCAGGTACAGATGGAGGAGTTGTTGGCTGTACAGGCTCCTCTGGCAAAGGTCTTGGGAAATTTATACTAGCACTATTATCCCAACTCTTATTCCCGACATTATCTGTAGCTTCAACATAAAAACTATATGCTGTAAAAAGATGTCCATTAGCATCCTTTGGCAAATCACCAAGTTTAATAGTAACACTCCATACATCACCATTTAAGACCTGTGTAAAAGGCACTGTCACTTTCTGAGCATTTGGTAAAATAACTTCTAAGGTTCTACTCTCTACAGAAATATTATCTTCAATTCTGTATGTCAAAGAGATCACACTATCAGGATTAAAAGTTTCCGTTGTTGCACCTGCTGGTTTAGAAGAATTGATCAAAGTAATCTGTGGAGCACTAGCCTCTTGAACAGAAAACACACTATTCGACCAAGAACTCTCTCCTGACCACTGGTTCCTTGCTTTAACTCGATAGTAATATATCTGTCCACTCGAAAGACCACCAAATGTCGCTGAAGTACCATTTACCCACCCACTGCTAGCCTCTATCGTTAAGAAAGTAGGGTCTGTGCTAGCCTCTACATAGTACTGATATGCATTTGTACCCGTAATACCCCAAGACACTGTATTCTCTGTCCCTGCAGTATACTGTGGCTCAGGAGCCATATTTGGCACAGCTACCGGAGTAACAAAAAGCATCTCACATCTCTGAATCAAAACATCTCCACCCCCTGTTATATCCTTACCACAAACCCTATATGTACCAGCAACCGAAGCACTAATACTACCCTCCGTTGCACCCTCACTGTTTGTAGGAGGAGGTTGAATAATAGTAACATTAACGGCAGAGCCATCTACAAAAACCTCAATCTGTCTATTTGATCGAGGCTGCATACTGGAGTTATACGACCTTACCAAAACAATCGAAGGCTGTGCAACTTCAACACTCTGTGGACTTAAAGAAAGCTGAGAAAATGTATCAATACCAATAGTGACCTCCGTAGGTATAGAAACTGTATCCACCGCAAAAGATGCAGTATTAAGAAGTACAAAAGACAAAAAAAGAAAACAAACTATTGTCAGAGCAGTCTTAATTCTCATTATATTTCTTCAACAATCTTCTTAATATACTTATCCAAAGCATCAGTAAAAAGCTTTGAATCATATGGGCTCTCTCCTAGATACTTTGCACTATATATACTGTAACAATTTTCACAAACAAGTGCAAAGCTTTTACTATCTAAATATGCAATATTCTCACTAGAATTACAATATTTACAATGATTAAAATCAACCAAAAAACCCATATCTCTTAAAAAGATCAATCTCAACCTATTTGTTGCCTCTAAATCTAAACCTCTCTTTATAGCACTTTGCAATGCATCAAAAAGCTTAGGATATGCATCCTCTTCTTGCAAAAAATGATTAAGAAGAAACAAAACCCTTTTAACATTCTCAATATGAAGATTCTCAAAATCCAATATCTGTACAAGTTCTGATTCTGTTAACAAAGGCATACCCTTACCTTCAAAAAAAGATATTTTACTTGTACTCAATGTCTGCACATTCCCTCTATTTTTACTGTTAATTTTCCTAATCCCCTTTGCAAAGAGGGTAAACTTCCCCCTCTCTCTACCAAAAACAGTAAGGACTTTATCAGCTTCAGAATAATTAACTGATTTTATTATAGTTACAATATCTCTACTCATATGCACCTCCCCTTGTTAATACAACCTTTGGTGTTTTCAGAAAGATTTTCACATCATCAATCAAATTCAAATTTTGTGCATACTCTACCTCCATAGGCAATCTTTTATGTAGAGATATCTTATTTCTCCCAGAAACTTGCCATATACCTGTAATTCCTGGTCTAATTAAGAAAATATCTTTCAAATATTTCTCATCCTTAGGATACTTCTTCAAGTGAGCCTCTATCTCTGTTTTATATGTAGGTCTAGGTCCTACTAATGACATCTGCCCTACTAAAACATTTAGAAGTTGTGGTAGCTCATCAATATCTGTTTTTCTTAAAATCCTCCCTATCCATGTAACTCTTGGGTCTTCATTAACCCGTAACTTATTACTATTCCCCTGCCATTTACTCTTTAATTTAGCATATTTTGGATTACCCAAAAGCTCCATGTGTGCATCAGGAATCATTGTTCTAAACTTAAACATCCTAAACTCTTTACCACCAAGACCGTATCGAAGAGGCTCTTTTACAAAAACTCCCTTTCTATCCGTTAAGAAAATTAAAAGAGATACCAAGAGTAAAAGAGGTGAAAAAAAACAGAGAAAGAAAATTGAAAGGAGAATATCAAAGAATCTCTTAATTAGCTTGTAAGATGTCTTTGACATAGTTTTGTAGTTTGTATACAAATATTTCAGATGCAAAGTTTTGAGCCTGTTTCCTACAATTATCTTGTGTATATTCTTCTGACTTGAAATTCTTTAACACATTCACTAAGGATTTAACTGTATATTTATCAAAAAACACACCTGTTTTAGGATTTTCTGTTGATATTGTTTCCAAAATGCCACCATCTGCATATGCAATGACTGGTGTACCAAAGGCATTTGCTTCAACTGGTACTATGCCGAAATCCTCTCCTCGTATTGGAAGTATTAATGCTTTAGCCCTACTCATTAATTCATATTTCTCTTCCTCACTAACATAGCCTAAGAATTTCACAATACCTTTTGCTCCTAACTTATCTACAAGCTCTTTCATAGCTTCCAAATCATCACCTGAGCCAGCAATTTTAAGTGGGAGATCTAATTTGTCACATGCTTTAATCGCTAAATGTACCCCTTTATATCTTTCAACTCTGCCAAGGTAAAGATACCAATTCTCTTTTCTGTTTACCTGGGGATATTTCAATATCTTATCTACCTCAACAGGTGGATATATTACATCAGAATCACAGTCATAGAATTTCTTAATTCTCTTTTTTACAACATTCGAATTAGCAATTATCTTTGTACATTTCTGGGCTGCCTGCATATCCCACTTCTTCCACATATCTTCTAGGAATGTATCCATAAAGAAAGAGTATATCGAAAAAAGAAACCTATTTATCCCTACCATCTGTTCTTTTTTCTTTAATGTCCTATCATCTTTCTGCCAAAGGAATTTTGGTGGTGTCATACAATCATCAATATGTGGGATACCTTTTGTATGTGCAAATTTAGAAAAGTGAGAAGAAAGAGAAATAATGACATCGTAATCTTTGAAGTTGAAACTCTTGTATGCTAATGGATTTAGAAGAAGATAGAGATATCTAAGTTTTTCTTTTGCAGGAAGATACTGCATAAATGAGTGGTGTACCTTTACATTAGAGAATTCTTTTTCAACGATCTCTTTGTCGTAGTATGCAGTGAAGAGTTCAGAATTAGGGAAAGCCTCAAGGATATATTTCAAGTGTAATTCTCCCCCACCCATTTTGTAAAGTGGCTCAAAAACTACTGCTACCTTGATATCCTTAAGATTTATGTTTTTCTTTTGCATAGATTTCCTCTACATATTTTGAAAAGTTATGTATGAAATTTTCTTCTGTGAACTTTCTTGCATGCTCCCTTATCTTCTCCCCATTATACTCACTTTCATTAAATTCTTTAAGTAGCTTCATTAATTCTTTTTCTGCTTGGAAGAATTCTCCTGTGACTCCACTCTTTACAGTCTCCAGTACTCCTCCTACACCGTATGCCAAAACAGGAGTTTTGCTAGCCATTGCTTCAACTGGTACAAGTCCAAAGTCTTCAATTCCACAAAAGAGAAGTACTTTTGCTAATTCATAGAGTACTTTTACCTCATCATCTTTTAGAAAACCAAGGAATTGTATGTTGTCGTGTCCTTTGGCAAGCTTCTGAAGATATTTTCTATCTGGTCCCTCTCCAACAATTAGAAGGTTATCCCCACTCTCTATACATCCCCTTATTGCCCAATCTACTCTTTTGTAGTCATACAATCTTGATACAACAAGTACAAACTCCTTAGGTATTTCATATTTCTCTTTTAGTTTTTTAATTAACTCTTTCCCTTTTTTACTTTCTGTTAAGTTTTCAAAATATCTTTCTTCTACACCAGGATAGAGGACTTGAGCATCTTTAGAGTATGTCTTTTTTATCTTCCTTGCTACAAACTCTGAATTTGCACTCCAGTAGTCTACTCTTTTAGCAATACTTACATCCCATACTCTTAGATATGTGTTTAATATTTTTGATAGTGGTTTGTACAACCATTTTAATTTGGAGCCTCTGACATTTAATTCATTATCCCAAAGGCTTCTAGGAGGTGTCATTACCATTGCTAGGTGTGGTTGATATATTCCTGTGATGACTGATTTGGCTGGGCCTGCTGATATGCTAATTACAAAATCATATTTATCTAAATTGAAGCTTTCGTATGCGAATGGATTTAATATTTTAAGATGTCTGTGAAATCCCTTGCCTAATATCTTGACCCATTTCTGTACGAAGGATGTGTATACTTTGTTCTTTAAAGTTGGATATTTTTCTTTGTAGAAGAGGACTGTGTATATGTCTGCATTGGGAAAAACCTTTAGCATTGAGTACATTTCTCTATCTGCTCCACCAAATGATGTCATTTGATCTGCTACTATTGCTACTTTAGGGAATATGTTGTGAAGATTAGACATGAGATATTAAACTATATTGATTTTTCTAAAGTTATTTATTATAATTAAAGTACTCAACTACTCCACTTAGGTGAGGTAGTTTACCGTTCGAGAGTTCCACTTCGGTGTAGCTCTCTTTTTTTTTTACACCCCATTAGGTACACTTACCTTATCCCTCATATTTAGAATATTAACAAGATAGTATCTTTCAATACGCTCCAACTCCTTTAATCGTACAGATAGGTAATTATTATACTTCGTAAAAGGAGTTGCAAAAACAGATACATATACATTAGGATTTTTATCAATTATGTTTCGAATCATCTCTGCATAATCACCATCACATGTTAAAATTATTGCATGAACAGGTTTCTTAGCAGTAAACAAATCTCCCATTAATTCGCTACATAGGTAGACATCTATGTTTGATTTAAGTGTCTTAGATTCTTTTAGAATCTCAACAGTATTTTTCTCTTTACAATTCTGACATTTAAATGTTTTATACTTAGGAGAGTTTTTATATGATTTCCTTGCAAGGGTTTTGATTTTATAACCATATCTTTCAAGGTTCTTAAACTCTTCTGTCTTCCCCATATCTGCCTTATCAATGCCTTCAAAATAATTTACTACCTTTAAATTCTTGTATGTGTTTTTTAGATAATCAAATAACATTTTCCAATCAATCTGTCTATGAGAAACTTTAAGCGCATTTTTAATATTACTTGAATCAATATACACGTATGTATACAAATCTTTTAGTTTCGTTTTATTCATAAAGTTGTATTTATTAATTTATACAGAGTGTCGATGTCATTTAATCTGTTACTATTGCTACTTTAGGAAATATTTTGTGAAGATTAGACATGGGATATTATACCTCATTTTCACTATCGAGATACTCTTCTATTAATTCAATGTCATGAATATCTTTAGACCTATTTAAGAGCTTTTTAATTTTCAATACGAAATCTAATTTCATATATCTCAACCCATCTAGGACAAAGGAGTTCTTAAATATGTAATCGTATGTCCAGTTTATGTTAATTTTGCTTATGAAAAACCTATCTCCTGGAGAGGACCAGAAGCGACGATAACAGAGTTAGTGCAATTTGCAACCTTAATAGTGAAAATGATATAATTGGGTAGTGAGAGAGAACTCCCCCTTTGTGGTAAAGGGCAATGAGGCTCTCTCTATTTTATTCTAACAAACTTCTCCCTCCTCACAACAATCAGATTATGAACCTTACGGTTGTTTCTCCTGCATCTTAAATGTCCTAGAACATATTGTATTATCTGCTGAAGATTTAATTTAGAGTTAAAAGTTGTATCTAAAATAATATTACTCTTACCTCTATCTGTCGCCCTCCATATAGCATTTGCTATAGTAAATCCAGATTTGCCAACTAATGTCTTTAACTCCCACTCTTTTCCTTTCCATATAAAATCATTTTGTGGTTTTCGACCTCTTTCAGACGGAATAAATCTTAGACTCTCTCCTATGCTGTAAAACCTTTTTACAAAATCAATTTCTGCTTTTGTTAATTCTACCGAGTAGGGATTATCTTTACTATTTGGTTTGTACAACATAAACAAGTCTTTAGGTAAAAGAAGAGGTCTTATCTTTTCATAATATATATTAAGTTCGGAAGAATAGTTTGATATACCATCAGGAATAGAGATTTCTTCCCATACTTTATTTCTTCTCAAAGATTGCCACATTAATTGTGAGTGGAAAAATATTCCTGTCATTATTACATGAAGGGCTATAAACGGCAATATACAGGGATTATCTGTTCATTAAATGTTCAGTTTTAGAAAAATACTAGATAATAGTAGCTATATACTCCTGTACCTGTTTTTTAAGTTCATCAAAACTTCCATTGTTTAAAACAAAGTGATCTGCAATGGCAATAGGTCCAGCCTTTTCAATATTCTCTATCTCAGAATAATCCCTTGTAGTAACCTCTTCGTCAGTAAGCGGTCTATACGGTCTATTTTTAAGTCTTTCTGCACGAATATCCCTATCTGTAACAACTGCTAATAGTTTGAAATTCTCTTTGTATATTTCTTTTAGATATTTATACTCGCTCCATGAATAGAGGCTTTCGACAACAACATTCTTACCTTCATTATATGCTTTCTTAATCCTAGGTTCACTCTTCTTTGCATATATTGCCATATCATTTGTAGCACGAAGTTCCTCTCTCATCATTTTTTCATTCTCAGGAGTTACAGGAAGATCTCTTTTCTTCATTTCATCAAAAGTTACATCACCAAAATATACCTTCTCAAACTTATTTTCTATGAAGATATTGGTCACTTCTGATTTACCAGAACCACATAGACCTACAACTGCTATTATTATGTTTTTCATTGTTAGATATTTATTTGAAATGTTAATATTCAATTATATCTCAAATTCCATTTTGAAACATTGACAAAGTTAGTAGAAAAATGTTTTGAATATAAAAGAAGGAGTATAAAAAATCTATACTATTTCATCTATAAGACCAAAATCCTTAGCTTCTTGTGCAGTAAAGTATGTTCCGTTATTCCCATTTGCATGCATTACACGATCAAGTTCTTCATCAGTAAAATCACTTCTCCCTGATTTCCTAATTCTATCAGAAACAACCTTAATATACTGTTTTTCTATAATCTCTCTTTGAGCAAGTTCAAACCGTGTATCTTCTATACTACCCCTCATTTCACCACTTGTTGGATGAATCAACATTGTCGAATTTTCAGGCATTCTTCTAATATCACCTGATTGTATGATAAATGCTCCCATTGACATAATTGGACCATATCCTGTGATTGAAACAGGTGCATTGTTAGCTTTTGAAAATTGAGATATCCTATCAAATATTGCAAAGCCAAAATAAACAGAGCCTCCAAATGATGCTAGTGAGATATCAAGAGAATCTTTATTACCATTTCCTTTCTCTATCTTTGAAAAATCTTCACAGAGTTTTTTAAACATAGCTTCATCAACTCTCCCAGTAATCTGAACCTCTGCAGATGGTCTTCTTAACCTTTCAGGTACAACCAAGCCAGTCGTTTCCTCTACGAAACTTGGAGGTATCTTATATGCATCCCCAACCATTTTGTTGGCAGTTGCTCTATCAGACATATCTTCTCTAAAAGAATCCATAGAGGAATTATAAAAAATTATTTACATCTCTACAACTCAGGTATTTCTCCATCATCAAAACCGAAATCTTCTGCTGTGACATTTTCTTCTTCTTCTGAATCTAATTGCTCCAATGCCTTTGCTAAATCTTCATCTAAAGAAACATCTCCTGTATGTGAAGTGTCATCATCTGTATCATCTGGGAAGATAACATCGAGTGAGCCATCGTCTGTATCTGCAGTAGGATCAATTCCACCATCATCTAATGAATCATCTGCACCCATTAGAATAATGTTTGGTTCCTCCTCATCAATCTCTAACTCATCGTCTGTTGTAACAGGAACCTCTCCATTTTTCTCTTTTCTCTTCTCTAATCTCTTTAGAAATCTCTCAGCATCATCTCCAAATTTCTCAACAACATCTATAACTTTCATAGCTTCATTACAAACAGGACATAGGGTTATATCATCAATTTCATGTGAGCAGTGTGGACATGAGAGATATACAACATGAACACTCCTTCTTGTTGGTATCAATTCCTCTTTTTTAGCTTTCTTAGAAGTTCCCATACGTATATCTCTAGAATAGTATAGGGTTCATAGTGTGTCAAGAAACTCATAGTGTAAGCTTTTTGCATACTATGAAGATAAAATCTATTTGTTTATTCTTACCTAAACTAAAGGTTAATGTGAGGATTTAGAATCAGAGGGTGGGATGTCGTAGAACTATAATTTACTCTTTCTGTTCTTTTTAGTTATATTTCGAGCATAGAATATGACTAAAATAATAAATCCAAGAAACAGGAAGGAGAAACCTAATGGAAGTAAAAAGAATTTTTCGTGTAAAACACCGTTTGTATCTATATATTCCGTAGAGAGTGTTTTAATAGCTAATAAAACAGCACCTGTAACTAATAAAACATATCCTGTGATTGGAGCAATCTTATCCCTCATACTACATTTATTCTTTTGCATAGTTCTTATTATTAATATTTTATCTATCCATATTTTGGATAGCAACACTTTTTGTACTTTTTCCCACTACCACAAGGACAAGGCTCATTCCTTCCTACCTTTTTTCCCTTCTGTATAGTTTTTTGTTTAGCCACTTTACCCGGTCTATTATCCTCATTTGATGAAGTTCTCTGAGGTGCTGTTGATTCATTGGCAACAAGCCTCACCTTGAAGAACCTTGTTATGACAAAGTTATCCACTTTTGCTAACATATCATCAAACATTTGGAATCCTTCATTTTTGTACTCTACTAGAGGGTCTCTCTGTGCTAAGTTTCTGAGAGAGATTCCCTCTCTCAAGTCAGTCATTGTGTCTAAATGCTCCATCCAGAAGTTGTCAAATGATTGTAGAATGAGGTATCTGGAGAGCTCTTGCATAGCTTTAAGGCCTATGGAATATATATGAATGACAAAACACATCAATACCAATCTCTTTAATTCTGCACTCCTTGCTACATCATCCTTTAGGTATAGTTCTCTAAACATAGATACTGCATCTTTGTATCCCAATTCAACAACTGCAATACCTTCTAAGTCTTCGCTAAGAAGATTTAAGATTTCCATATACAATCTTCTCTCTTCGACATTATCTATCTTCATATCATCAGCTAATGCAGATGCTGTTAAGTAGTCAACATACTCCAAAGCCTTCTTCAAAACCCATTTGTCTAGCGCTGAGAATGGATATTTAAATTCATCAAGTTCTGGAATATCCCAAGTATTTTTTCTGTTTAATGCAAAACCATCTAAACCATCTTGAACTCTTTCGATATCCACATCCTTCACAAGCTTCAAATCTCCCTTCATGTACTTTTCTGAAAGCTTTACATCCTCTGGCATATCTACTTCCAAAATCTTCCTTCTGAGGGTATATATTATTTCTCTCTGCTGATTAAGGACATCATCATATTCAACAAGTCTTTTTCTTATATCGTAGTTTGATGCTTCTACTTTCTTCTGTGCATTTTCGATTGATTTACCAATCAAGCCAACTGAGATCTCCATCTCATCATCAAGACCTACCTGTTCCATTATGAGTTTCATTCGATCTCCTCCAAAGATTCTCATTAAGTCATCATCAAATGAAACAAAGAATTTGGATTCCCCTGGATCTCCCTGCCTTCCTGACCTACCTCTTAGCTGATTATCAATTCTTCTTGATTCATGCCTTTCAGAACCAATTACATACAATCCTCCAACCTCTTTGACTCCCTCTCCTAGTGCAATATCTGTACCTCTACCAGCCATGTTGGTTGCTATTGTCACTGCACCTAATTGTCCTGCTTCAGAAACAATCTTTGCTTCTAATTCGTGTTGTTTAGCATTAAGTACATTGTGCTTTATACCTTCTTTTTTAAGCATATCTGAGAGTATTTCAGACTTCTCAACTGATGTTGTACCTACAAGTATTGGTTGTCCTTTTGCATGATGCTCTGCAATATCTTTTATTATTGCCATGAACTTACCCTCTGTTGTTCTATACACTACATCGTTGTAGTCCTGTCTTACAACAGGCTTGTTTGTTGGTACAACAATAGTGTCAAGATTGTAGATTTGGGAGAACTCTTCTGCTTCTGTAATAGCTGTACCTGTCATACCTGAGAGATATTTGTACAATCTAAAGAAGTTCTGTAATGTAATTGTTGCCATTGTTTTGGATTCCTTCTTAACCTCTACGCCCTCTTTAGCTTCAATTGCTTGGTGAAGACCTTCACTGTATCTTCTTCCCTCCATTGCTCTTCCTGTGAACTCATCAACAATTAATATTTCACCATTTCTAATCATATATTCATCATCTAATTGGTATAGTTCTTTTGCTTTAAGTGCATTATCTAAATGATATGCTAACTGTGCATTCTCATACACATTGTCTACCTTAAGAGCCTTCTCTACCGCATCCATACCTTCCTGATTCAACGAAACTGCGTGAGCCTTCTCATCAACAGTATAGTGCTGTTCCTTATTTAGAGTCTTTACTAAAGATGCAAACTGTTTGTACAGATCATTTGCAGTATCTGCACTAGTAGAGATAATTAGTGGAGTTCTAGCCTCATCAATTAATATTGAGTCAGCCTCATCAACAATTACAAAATATCTAGGACCTTGAACTCTCTCTTCAAGAGAGCGTGCCATATTATCTCTAAGATAGTCAAAACCAAACTCACTATTTGTACCGTAAACAATATCACAAGCGTATGTTTCCTGTTTACTACACTCAACAAGATTAACCCCACTCATATGATCATATTTTAGTCTTCCTGCCTCTTTAGCCTTTGTTTCTCTTTCTTTAATCAATTTCTTAGCATCATCACCCTTGAGTTTTATGGCCTCCTCATCATCAACAAATCTGTACTGTTTGCCAGAGTTAATTGCCCCGACTTTAATACCAAGAGAATTCATAATATGGCCTGTCCATTCAGCATCTCTTCTAGCTAGATAATCATTTACTGTAACTAGGTGTGCTCCTCTACCTGTTAAAGAGTATAGATACAAAGGTAGGTTTGCTGCTAATGTCTTACCCTCACCTGTGAACAACTCAGCCACCTTGTTATCAAACAAAACATATCCTGCCATAACCTGTACATCAAAATGCCTATGGTTTGACACTCTCTTAGATGCTTCTCTAGCAACAGCAAATGCTTCAGGAAGAATTTCATAAAGAGTTTCCTTCTCTTTATCCAACTTCCTGTTTAATTCTTCCGAATCTACTGTTGTAAATTCCTCTCTACACTTTTCTAAATCTACACCCAACCTCTCTCTAAACTCAATTGTTTTTTCCTTTAATTGCTCATCTGAAAGTTTGGAAAGGCTTGCCTCCAAAGAATCAATCTCCTCTACAATTGGCTCAATCTTCTTTAACTGTTTCTCATTTGAATCAAAAAGATTCCCTAGGAATTTGAACATATCCTCACATTATACCACCTCTAAATATATTTTTCTGTTTTCATAAATATTTCATTTTCATACTGTAATCTTTATATATGGGCAAGATTATAAAAATATTACTATTGGCTTTAAACAGCCTTTTTCTACCTCTTTTCGCACAAGGAGAACCTATGATTGACGCACCAGGTATCAATGAAGAGTTGATGTCCAAGAATCAAGATGTTGAGATTCTTGCACCTGAATATGGACAGAGGTTTGAGTTAGGTGAGGATATTGTTCTGTCATGGAGGAATCAGAATCCACAGAAAAGCTACACCTACGCCCCCTACTTCTACTATGTCATTGGAGATTTTCAAATGAGTGCATCATTTAGGAATACAGATGATATGTCATATACCATACGACCTTTCCAGAAGAGTGTTATTGTACTTCAGTTGTACTATTGGGATATTGATAAATATATGACAGAAGAGAGAGACAATTATATGTATGCAAGTGATATTCTTGTATTAGGAATAGGAATGGATGTGCCTGAGTATTGGTTAAAACGGTTTGATAAGAATAGAACAGAAAACCCTACACCTCCACAGAGCATTACCATAGAAGAACCAATCATACCAGCAATAATAGTTGAACAGCCCTCAACTCCACCAAAACCTCCTAAACCTGCACCTAAACCAAAGCCTAAAGAAGATGTCTTAGGACAAAATGTAAAACCATTCAGATTTCCGTTCTCTAAACCTGTTGGTGTTTCTCAATGGCATGGATATACTGCATTTCAAAAACCACACAAAGGTATCGATTTTAGTGTAGCAAGAGAAAATACTCTCGCAGTTGGGGATGGGCTTGTTGTAGGGAGAGGATATGATACATATTACGGCAAGTGCCAGTCAGGAGGAAATTTCCTAACAATCAAACATGATAATGGGATGCACACAGTATATTTTCATCTAGAAAAATCATATGTTGATGTTGGGAAGAGAGTCAAAAAAGGAGAGGTTGTAGCAAAGACAGGAAACAGTGGAAGCTGGAATTGTCAACCTCTTGCCCATCATCTTCATTTTGAAACCAGAAAAGGAAGAAGTCAGACTACCCATGTAAATCCTGTGGATTATATCGAGCAGGATTGGAATTTAATACCCACAGCAAACTATAAAAAATACCCAGGGAGATTAACTGGTGACAATCCACATCCAGGTAGATAATTTTAATAATAAATATATGGTTAAAACAGCACTTATTTTGCTCCTCCTCTACTCTCTTTCTTTTTGTAATATAGAGAAGAGAGAGTTAGAAGTGATTGAGAATATTTCCTCTCCTCATCAAGTTCAATGGATTTCTAATGAAGATCTTCTGATTGTAAAGGAGAAGGATATTTTTAAATACAACATATATTCAAAAAACTTAGAGAAGATTGGGGAAAGAGAGCCTAATTCTTTTGTGAGTTTGGATTCAAAGGGGGAGTTAATATTCTGTGAGTTTGAGCATTTTATAATTAACTCACCTGATGAATTTTCAACTATTTTTAGAATTAAGAATAGTAAAGAGGAGGTAATAAAAGAGATAAAGATATTTGAAACAATTAGACCTATACGTATGAATGAGAGTATCATTATTGCCGTAACAGCGGTTGATTTTTTAGAGGAGCATTACTACAAAATAGATATTGAGAGTGAACAGAAGGAAGAGATAGCTGCTCCCAATAGAGAGATGTCTTTAGATATTCCTAAATATATTGATGCTCGGAGAGTTTTTGTAAAAGATAAAGATTTGTATATCATTGAGGACATGAGAGGGAATCTAATCCTTTACAACAATTTAATCAGAACAAATACAATGATTGAGATATTAACTGCTACTTTTAATCCTGTTCCTATTAGAAATCCTAGAAATGATGCAAACCCCAATTTTATACTTTGGTTGAAATCTTTTTTAGCAAATATATACTCCCCTACTGTTGCTCCTAAGAATGCCCCTATAAATACTCCTGGTATATTACCTATTAACCCTCCTAGTATTGAACCAAGTACTGAGCCTATTGAACCGTATTTAGATCCTCCCGCTTTTTTAGTTCCAAGTGCTCCT
>CALDJM010000036.1 GCA_937899155.1 uncultured bacterium | reverse complement strand
TAACATATACCCACCATCAGAAATACTATACAAACCAGTTAAAATCTTTACCAATGTACTCTTTCCAGAACCATCTGAACCCAAAATTGCAATCTTCTCCCCAGGCTTTGCCTCAATATTGATATCTTTCAATACTACCGTAGAAGGATCGTCAGGATATGCAAAATTTAAACCCTTTAGCTCAAGAAGAGGTGTTTTTGCACCAAGTTTAATTCTACCTTGATACTGATCTCCAAATCCTTCATATTCAATTAAATCAAAGAATTCATCTATATACTCAAGATTGATTACTATTACAGAAATAGAATCTGTTATCTTAGATGTACTATTAAAAGCTACTTCAACATAATCAAAGAGTGCTTTGAATTGACCAAATGAAAGTTTCTTAACAATAGCAACAGCTAAAAGATATACGATATACACATATTTTAGCAATTGACTAAAAACACCTAAGCCTGCCCTACTTTTAAAGAAAGAATACTGACTTAAAAAATAGCCCTTTAGATATTCATCATACTCCTCATCGTATCTTCTTTTGAGAAAAGAGAATATATTGTTGACCCTTAATTCTAAAAAGTTTGAAATTGTTAGAGCTACATTCTGTACATAGGCAAGAAACCTTAATTTACCAATAGATTGATCTCTGTACTCTTTAATATCTCTTCTTTCTCCATGAATGAAAAATGCTTCCGGCAATACAAAGAAAAGGAGTAGTATTGTTGAAGCACCAATACTTTGTGTAATTATTACTAAAGCAGAAATTAATCTTGCTCCATTACTTAACACAACAGAGAAATTATCATACACATCAATAATTCTCTGTATGGAGTATGAAGGGGCAAAAGCTATCTTGTCTTGGAAATCCTTCTTCTCAACATCTTGAAGGTTAGAGCTTGCAACTTTAGAAATAATCATAGACTGTGCACTGCTCCAAGTCTTTTCGTATATAACGGCATAAAGATATGCCCTAATCTGAGAGCATACATGAGTAACTATCCAAAGTATGAATATTAAAAGGAGGTATTTAAAAGAATCGGTAGAGAGGAAGGTTCTGAAATCAAAAAATTCCCAATCTAGGAGTATTTTAGTTGTAGAATCTATGAATTTTCCCAATACAGAAATTCCATAGATTTCCGCAGCAGTTGATATTAAAAAGAGTAAATCTCTTGATACTGCAACAATTGTATAGTTTGCATATATGAATTTGAGAACTTTTTTTAGAGTCTGAGATTTTGTTGCTTTCCTACCATCCATTATAAGATATAATAGCATGAGAAGGAGAAGTAATGAATGAGAGATGAGAAGTTTTTAGAAAATTTGTTGTATGAGCTTTGGGATAATCATTTTTGTGATATTCCTAGAAAGAATCTTGTTTTGATTAAGTTTGGGAAGTATTCTACTAGACAGTTAGGAAGTATTAAACTTGCGAATGGAAGGACTAGAATCAAAGGTTTACTAAAAGGAAAAGAGGAGGATTACCAAGCACAAGATGACAAGAGTATTACTGTAATAACAGTTACAAGATTTTTTCAGCATGATACTGTACCTGAGTTTGTAGTAAGAGCAACAATTGCACATGAGCTTTGCCACTATACACATGGTTTTCAATCTCCACTAGCACAGAAA
Source organism: uncultured bacterium (assembly GCA_937899155.1). Classification (GTDB taxonomy): domain Bacteria; phylum Patescibacteriota; class Dojkabacteria; order SC72; family SC72; genus UBA5232. The sequence continues at coordinate 5,507 of CALDJM010000036.1, read as the reverse complement.
TTTCAGAAGCCTCACCAAGGAAATATCATCAACAAAGAATTAGAACCTAGAGGTTTACTTGAGGAACAGATAGAAGCTGAGAAGTGGTTGAAAGAGAACTGGTTAAAGATTATCTTTAGAAAGAAGTTTCTTGAGCTTTAAAGCCTCTTCTAGCATCTTTTTGTGTTCTTTTCTGAATAGCTCCCAGTTTTGATCTAAAGCATTCCCTTGCATTTGAGCATAACATTTTAGCATTATAGCGATACTTTTTTCTTTCTTAAGTTTCCTACCTTGCATATGTATATGATACTGCCTATTTCTTACAGAAACATTACAGTATGAAATATTCTTTCTTTTTTAACGAATTTGGCTCTATTCCAACTATATTAACATGTAATTAGAATCTATATATATGAATAATAAATATGTTGGTGAAAATATTAGGACTTTTAGGATAAGGAAAAAACTTACCCAAAGAGAGTTAGGGGATAAGATTGGCAAGACTTGGGAGATGATTTCTAGATATGAGACTGGTAAGAGTTCTCCAATGAATCAACTTAATAAATTAGCTGATGTCTTGGATATCGATGCTACAGATTTGTTAAGAGATAATGGTTCTCAAGATGTGTATTCTTCTAACAGAATTCCTTTCTTTAATACAATACCGGAAGATGGTATTTTTGATAGAGCTAAGACATATGTTTTCTATCCTGCTCCTGATTGGATAAAAGAGATGGATAGAAGTGTATTTGCTGTTGAGATGAAAATAGTTGATGGAAGTAATGGTTGTATTTTTGTTTCTCCAGAGGCAGAGATTAAAAGAGGAGATAAAGTTTTGATAATTAATAATGGTAATTTAGAGATAGAGGTTTTTCAAAGAGAGAGTGTTAATCTTATAGGTAAGGTACTAGCACAAGAAGTGAGATTTGTTTAATTCTTTTTGTGACAAAAAGGGTAAGACTCACTAGAGCCTTACCCTTCTATTTACATATCATTACATCATTCCTGGGATTGCTCCTGCACCCATTTCATCTGAATGTGTATGTCCTTTTTCTTCAGGAATTTCTGCTACTACAGCTTCTGTTGTAACTAACATAGATGCAACAGATACAGCATTTGTTAAGACAAGTCTTGTAACTTTAACAGGGTCAATAATACCCTCTTTAATCAAATCTACAAACTCTCCTGTCTTTGCGTTATATCCTGTATTACCTTTACACTCTGCAGCTACTACAGCACCATCTTCTCCTGCATTCTCTACTATCTGCTTCAATGGTTCGCTAAGGATAGATTTAAGAATCTCTACTCCTAATTGCTCATCAGAATCTTCCAATTTCACCTTATCCAAGACCTTCTTTGCATTATGAAGTGCTAAACCACCACCTGCAACAACACCCTCTTCTATTGCAGCTCTTGTTGCATTTATAGCATCTTCTATCCTCATCTTCTTCTCTTTAGACTCAACCTCAGATGCAGCACCTACTTTAATAACTGCAACACCTCCTACTAATTTAGCCAATCTTTCTTGCATCTTCTCTTTATCGTACTCTGAAGTTGTGTTATCTATCTGTGCTTTAACTTCCTTGATTCTTTCCTCTAGGTTCTTCTTCTCACCTTTACCTTCGACTATTATTGTTTTCTCTTTTGTAACAATAACTTTCTTTGCAGAACCAAGGTCTATTAGCTCTACAGAGTCTAATGTTTTACCTAATTCCTCAGAGACAAAGTCAGCACCTGTTAAAACTGCCAAATCTTTTAGCATCTCTTTCTTTCTATCTCCAAAACCTGGTGCTTTGACAGCAACAACATCTAATGTTCCTCTTAACTTATTAACAACCAATGTTGCCAATGCTTGGTTTTCAATCTCTTCTGCAATAATAACCAAAGGTCTATCAGCAGCACCCAAAACTTTCTCTGCAATTGCTTGAATATCCTGAAGGTTAGAAAGTTTTTTATCTGTAATAAAGATGTATGGATTGTCCATAACAGCCTCTAAAGTTTCCGCATTTGTAACAAAGTAAGGACTGACATATCCATTCTCAAATTCCATACCTTCTGTATACTCTACTTCATCTTTAAAACCCTTTGCTTCCTCTACTGTTATAACTCCATCTTTACCTACCTTTTCAAACACTCCAGCAATCATATCTCCTAGTACTGGATCATTATTTGTTGAAATTGTTGCTACCTGTGCAATCTCTTCTTTTCCAGAAATCTTTTTCGCTTTTTTAGAAAGCTCTTCTAAAACAACTTCCGTTGCTTTGTCTAAACCTCTTTTAAGTGAGATTGGATTTGCTCCTGCTGTTACATTTTTGAAACCAACATTTGCAATTGCCTGTGCTAGTACTGTTACTGTTGTTGTACCATCACCTGCCAAGTCATTGACTCTGCTGGAAGCCTCTTTAATCATTTCTACACCAACATTTTTAAAAGGATCTTTCTCTTCAATTTCCTTGGCTACTGTTACACCATCTTTTGTTACAACTTGAGAACCAAATGATTTTGCAACTGCAACATTTCTTCCTTTTGGTCCTAATGTTACCTTAACAGCATCAGATATTGTATCTACACCCTCTTTCAAAGCTCTTCTAGCTTGTTCGTTATATATTATTGATTTTGCCATATTATGAAATATAAAAATTTAGTTCTAAAATAGCTACTGTATAGTTGCTAGGATGTCTCCAGCATCAAGAAGGAGATACTTCTCGCCATCTACCTCTAGCTCATCTGGGGAATATTTTTTGAAATATATTCTATCTCCTACTTTAACATCAAATGTTACTTCTTTTCCCTTCACCTTTCCCTTTCCAAGCTTAACAATTGTACCTGTCTCTGGCTTTTGATCATCTGTGGATGATGGTGGAAGGAGTAATCCTCCTTTTGTTGTTTCTTGGATTTCATCAGGAGAAACCAAGACTCTGTGACCTAGTGGTCTGATTTTGATATCTTTTGCCATATGTTTTTAGCAGATAAATTTAACGATTGCTAACAATTCTAGCACAAAGATATTGAAAGAGACAAGTATGCTTTCTTTATTGTGTTTATTCCTTTTGGAAAGGAACAAATTCTTTAGGTTGAGTGTTTACTACATCTTTCTTCTTCTGAAAAAAGTCTATTGCAACCCTTAATTCTTCTTTATCGTTAGCATATTCTTCTAAAGGAATCTTCTTTTCCCATGCCTCATATGCTTGAAGTACTGCTTTTGCTCCTGCTTTTGTCCCCATTGGGTGTGAATGAACACCTCCACCCATTGTAGTTATAAAGTCTTGAGTGCCAACCACATCTAAGAACTTCCCTATGAGTGTAGGATTAAGACCTCCTGAAATAATTGGACATGTTGGTTTGGTCATTCTCCAAGATCCAAAATTGTTGTAGCTTTCACCTTTTGATTCTTTTTCAATTGCATTTATTAAATCTTGATCTTTTTCTGGTATCTCAGACCATATTTGATTAAAGAAATCGCCTTTAGAGAAAAGTTTTAGAGCATGATTTGCTGCCATTACATCCTCTTTTGGTGAACCAGCCATTTTCCCAACAGCTGCTGTACCTGTATGGATACCTGATGCTCCAGCTAATCTTGCAAATTTTGTGAGTACTGGAACTGTAAAGCCAAAAGGAGCTTCGTCTCTTGTAAATGCACCGTGGCCTGCTCTATGGAAGTGTAGGAAGACATCAGGATATTTTCTCCTAACTGTTTGAACAGCCATCCAACCTGCTGTAATCCCATCTATCAAGAAAGCATAGCTTCCGGGTTTCATCATTGAACGAATTATCTCAGCTCTATGTATCATTGTGTCATAATCAGCAGATGAAATATTGAAGGAATGAACCTTGGTTCTTCCTGTTTCTTGCTCTGCTTTATCCATTGCATATCGAACATCTCGAACCATCATGTCAAAAGGAGCAAAGTCTTGATCTGCCTGAGGTTCATCATTCTTTACAAAATCACCACCTCCAACCCAGAAGTCATAGCAGAGTTCTGCATATTCTGAAGATGTTAACCCAATTTTAGGTTTGATGATTGTTCCAAATATTGGTCTTTTTTCAATATTTAAATACTCTCGCATATTGCTGATTGTATAACTAGGACCTTCGTAGTGAACCAACATCTGTGGTGGAAAGTAGACATCGAGAAGTTTGCATTCCTCCAATGATGACATTCCGAAAACATTACCTGCTAAGAATGTAATGATATTTTGGACATTGCCTCCCCTGTCAAAAATTCTCCAAGGGTATGCAATCCATGCAAGATTTCTCTCTTCATCAATTCTGTACACAACAGCATTCATACTCTCTGAGTATGAAGTTGCTACCTTAATCTTAACATTTGAACCTGTTGAGGACTCTGCTGCTACTTCTGTAGCAATGTCATCTAGAGGAATACCTCCTTTTCCTCTGATTCTGTATGTAGCTAAGAGGTATTGACCGTTAAAAACATCACGATTACCTAATTTAAGATATTGAAGTTGCATAGTTTGGGCAGGTTATAATTTATTAGTTCCAGCATACAACATTTGCAGAAGTAAACCAAGAACCAATATCTGAAATCAATACTAAACTTTTTTGTAACAGAAAATTTGATCTCCCTCTACAGCATCTATTTCATCAGAAAGCTGTACCCCACACTCAAAACCACTTTTTACTTCATTTGACTGGTCTTTATTTATTCTTAAACTTTTAATCTTACTCTCTCCTACAATCTCATCATCTCTTACCACATACACCTTACAATCTCTTTTCATAATACCCTTTTCTACCTTACTACCCAAAACCTTGCTCCCATCAGAGAGTGTAAATATTGCTTTGATTTTAGCACTACCTATCTCCTCTTCAGTTTCTTCTGGAAGTGAAAGAACTACTAAAGCTTCTTTAATCTCTTCAAAGATTCTGTAGATAATGTCGTATGTTTTTACCAAAACCTTTTTCTTTTTAGCATAATCTGCAACACCCGGCTCTATCTGTACCTCAAAGCCTAGAACTATTGCTTTGGAAAGACTTGCAAATTCAACATCTCTAAGAGTAACGTTACCCACACCAGACTCAACTATATCCACAGTATAATTATCCTCCACAATCTTACTCAATGTATTCTTAATTGCTTCCAAAGATCCTTCTGAAGAACTCTTAACTATCACCTTCAAAGTACCACCATCGTCTTCTTTAATATCTGTACCTGAAAAGAAATCTTCAATATTTAACTCTTCCGTCTCTTGGGCTATCTCCTCTTCTTTTTCCTTTGTCTTAACAAAAGACTCTAAGAGTTTAAGGTTATTAGTTGAGAGAATATATCCAGCTGTACCTAATTCGAGAAGATTTGAAAGACCTATGACCTTACCTCCACAACCACACTCTACAAGACAAAGTTTCTTCCCCTCCTCTGTTATCAATCCCTTAATCTTTTCAATGTAGAGTTTCTCTCCAACTTTGTACCCAAACCAATTACCTTCACAAATATTTCCTTGTACTAAAACAACAGAAGAAACATTACCCTTAAATTCATCTTTCACTGATTCTAGAACAAAGGCTTT
>CALDJM010000035.1 GCA_937899155.1 uncultured bacterium | reverse complement strand
ACCCTACCAAATATTAAAGCCTCTCTAACTGCTTTGACAAATCGAGCTACTGGATTGTAGTAAACAACAAATCTGTATTTTTCTGGAATCATCTCGACAGGGAAAAACACTGCACTAGCATAGAAAAGAAGTTGAAGAACAAGCTCCATAATGTGTTGAAGGTCTCTTACATGTACTAACCAAATACTTGTAAAGAAAGAAACCCCATACAAAGCAAGAAACATTGTTAAACCTATTAGAAATATATATGCAAGACCTAGAAGTGTTACATTAATATTAAGGATTAAGGCAACCACCAAAACTATCAAAAGATTAATCGTAAAATTTATTAATGCCATACTCAATGAGCTTGCAATAACGACATCTCTTTTAAAGTTTATCTTAATTATCAACTCAGCCCTCTCCATTATTGAACCCATACCCCAAATCATACCTTCGTTAAAAAATGTGTACACTATCAAGCCAGAAAGCAAATATACTGCATATTGCTTAGAGCTAAGACCTCCAGCTGCAGAAGACATATGAGAGAAAATGAGGAAAAGGATAAGGAAGACAAAGAAAGGTTTTAATAGAACCCAAAGGAAACCTAAAACAGAACCCTTATATCTCATCTTAAAGGTAGTTCTAACGAATTGTTTGTATAAATCTAAATCATTACTATTCATTACTATTTATCCTTTAAATATTTTTTCAATGTTAACTTCTTAGAGTATATCATTTTCCATACAATCCAGTTAAAAAGATACCAGATTGTTTCTTTAATTGCTACTAGAAGACCTTTTCTTGTTTTAATGCTTTCAAATCTATTCATCATATTCATTACATTTCTTTTTCTAACAGATATTTTTTTAGATGATGCCATATGGTCATGATATACCTCTGAAGTACCTACATAATACAACTTGTATCCCAAATCTCTTATCCTCAATGAAAGATCTATGTCTTCATAATATAGAAACATTCTTGGATTAAACCCACCTAATTTGTTAAACACCTCTTTCTTAACTAAAAATGCTCCACCCATGAGAGCATCCACCTCTTCTACATTACTGTATTTCTTATCATCTTTTTCCTCACAATATCTATCATATGCCATAAAGTGCCTATCCACATCTATACCAGCAGAATTAATCACACCCTCACCTTTACCTCCATCTTTCGAAAAAAGAACTTTAGGACCAACAGCACCTATCTCTTTACTAGAAGATAAGATCTTTACCAAATCAGAAAGCCAATTAGAGGGTACAGAAACATCATTATTTAAAAACAGATAAGCATCATAATTGGGATGTTTCTCAACTCCAAGATTATTTCCCCTACCAAAACCTAAGTTCTCACCACTATCTATTATCATCACCGATGGGAACTCTTTTTTAAGAAATTCAATACTACCATCTGTAGATCCATTATCTACAACTACAATATCAAAAGTCTCATACTCTGTATTCACAACAGATGCTAAATTCTTCTTTAGAAGATGCTTGCCGTTATAGTTTACAATAACTATCAAAATATTCATGGCTTATTATACAGCAAAAAATAGCTAAAGTACTTTTTTTCTGTTACTATATTACTATCTAATTTGTTAATATTTAATACTATATATGAAGAAAATACTTTCTTTATTAGTATCCCCATTAATCGCACTCTTACTTTTAGGTGTAGTTATGCCAAAAAGAGCAGATGCTGCAGAATTCTTCTTCAAGAAAGGCTATGTTCTAGAACAGGGTAAAAGTGTTGATGAAAACCTGTATATCTTTACAGACAATGTAGATATTAAAGGTAATGTTAGAAGTGATACATACATCTTTGCACAAAATATTAAGATTGAGGGAACTATCACAGGCAACCTCTATCTATTTTCAAACACAATAGAGTTAGGAAAAGGTGCAAGGATCTTAGGTGACATCTATGCTTTTGGATATAAGATAGAGCTAGATGGAGAAACTGCTGGTAAAACAATCGCCTTTGGATATTCAAATAAACATAGTGGCAAAACAGCTAAAGATGTAATATCTTTCTCTGCCCACAGCATAGTATCCGGAGAGATTGGTGATGACTTAACAATTTTTTCTACTAAATCCGTAATAAATGCAGACATCAATGGAGAAGCTTTAATCTTTTCTGAAGATTACACAATAGAAAAGGATAGAGTTGTAAAAAATGTATACGATCAAAAGAGTATTGATGCGATTGCAGAGAGCCAGGGTTTCCATGATGACAAAGAAATTAAGAAACTTACTCCACAGCAAAAGATTTTAAAGAGTATTAGAAACACTATCATTAGTTCTACAGCATTTCTCTTAGCAGGAGCATTCCTAATCTTCCTAACACCTGTAAAGACAGGAGCTATTGTTAAAAACATTGCAAATACACCTAATGATTTCCTCAAGAGTTTTGCACTAGGTATTGGAGTATTCCTACTAGCTGGCATCCCAATCACAATACTCTTTATTACAGTCTTAGGAATTCCTGTAGCCTTGATACTAGTTGCTTTCATAATATTTGTTACAATATTTGGAAAACTTTGGGTAGAGGTTGCAATTGGTTCTGAGATTTTGAAACTATTTAAAGTAAAAGGATACAGACCATTTAAGTCTCTGCTAGTTGGAAGATGTCTTTCAACAGTAATCTCATTTGTCCCTGTAATCTATGGAGTATATACAATTATTCTCACATGTACTGCAATGGGTGCATTCATTAGAATTAAAAAAGATGCATTTAAAGTACAGAAGATGACAGTTCAGAGATTGAAATTAGGGAAGAAGTAGTATAGAGATACTACTACTTAGTTAGTATTGCAAAAAGGGAGGTATATACCTCCCTTTTTCTTACACATAAAGATATTAAAGCTTACTGTGCCATCATTCCACATGTTCCATTTCCTTTTCCACCACCTCTACCTTGACCATTTCCTAGCCCTAACTCCTGTCTAATAGCAGTAGCTTCATCTCTCTTTCCCTCTTTACCAAGCTTGTATGCCTCAGCAAACTTATCAAACTGCTCTTGATTCTGAATCTTTCTAACAACTCCTGGTTGTCTTCCATCTTGAGTCATAAGGGCCTTCCAAGCCTCATAATTCTTCTCCTCCATTATCTTCTGCATCTGAGCTTCTCTTTCTGGAGTATGATTAGGACCTACTTTTGTATAATCACCTCTATATGCAGAAACCTGTGTAAGACCAAACAGTGCTAAACCAAAAACTGCTACTCCTACAATAGCTAAAACTTTCTTATTCATATAATTTAGAATAACAAATTAAATAGTAGATGAGATCTCTACTATGTATTACACATATTGGATTACTTTTCTTGCATTCTTCTCATACCTCTACCAACCAGAGGTCTGATTTCTTTTGCTATGAAGACATTTCCTTCACCACTCTCTCCAAGGACTTTTATTCCCTCCCCTACACTTAAAGACACCCTGCCTCTGATTAATGCATTGTTATACTTAATATTCCACTGAACTCCATTAAAATCCTTCAAAACAAGTATTCTCTCTTCACTATCAATACTTAATATATTCCCACCCAAAAATCCTTCATCAGGTCTACTCCACATAGCATTTCTTACATCCATAGTATGTTTGTAGTATGGCACATTCTTCCCAAAGATATCATTAAGTTTCTCTGCTGTACCTGAAGTATACAAAACAGAACCAAAAAGAATTGAAATCAGAGTACTAAACAAAAGAATCTTTACAGCATTAAACCTATATCCCTCCTCTGTATTTTTGAAATAGTAAAATGATATGAAAAGAAAAACAACCGTAAACAAAATCCACAGAAGTGGAAGAGCAAAAACAATCCATTCAAAAAAGTTATTAGCCAACCTAATCTCAGAAACCATATCGTTATTTCTAAGAAGATATATGATTATGCCAAAGCCAATAGAACCAAAAATTATATTTACTACAGAAAGAATCCATAAGAAAGAATCCTTCAGAAGAAATTGCCATTTAGGTATTGGTTTAATATCACTCTTCTTTATTTTCTCAATTACATCTTTACTAATCTTTCCCATATTTTTCTAAAAGGTTTTTTAATTTAATTTTACCTCTACTAATTAAAGACCCAACTGTACCTGAAGAGATATGTAATATTTCTGATATTTCATTGTAGTCTTTCTCCTCAAGATATTTCAAAATTAGTACATCTTTATACTTTTTATCTAGTTTTGATATTACAGAAAGGATTTCATCTTTATCTGATTCTTCTATACTTTCTTTCTCTATATCAATATGAGAAGGTACTGTTTCAAAAATATCTATGTTTGGATCATTGGGAATATTTTTTCTTAGATTTTTATTCTTTCTTAGAAAATTCACTGATTCGTTATGTGTGATTCTGTATATCCAGTTGGAGAATTTATATTTAGGATTGTAGCTGTTTAGATTGCGATATGCTTTTATAAATACCTCCTGAAGTATGTCTTGTGCATCTTCATTGTTTATATAAAGAATTCTTTTGATATACAAAAGGAGCCTATGTTCATATCTTTCAACTATATATTTGTAATTCTCTATATCATCAAGTGTATCTTGTACTATTTGCCAATCTGTTCTCTCTTTCATTTCTTATTTAATTATATATCATATTGTATTATTACACTTTTTAGATACTATATATTGCAAAAAGGGAGGTATATACCTCCCTTTCATTTTCATTAACCTTTCTTAATTACTATTGAGAAAGCTTTGCGATTGCACTCTGGAATTCTGAGAAAGGATATGCACCTTTAATTATAACTCCATCTACCTTCCCATCATCACCTATCTTTCCAACAACAAATCCTGGTGTACCTTCGACTCCTGCCTTAGAACCCTCTGTCCTATCTGCCATTACCTTCTGTTTTGCATCCTCACTTGTAATACAAGCATCATATTTTCCTGCATCTACACCTAACTCCACTGCTGCAGCTTTGATATCTGCATCACTTGTAACTGAAAACATCTTTGTATGGAATGAAGCAAATTTATCACCATCAACCAAACCTGCTACACACTGAGAAGCAACAGCTGCATTGTATCCCAAACCACTCTCTCCTAAAGGATATGATTTGAATACATAGATAATTTCTCCTGTATCAACAAATTTTGACTTTAGCTCTGGATATACCTGATCAGCATGTCTCTTACAATATCCACACTGGAAATCACTGTACTCAATGATTGCTATCTTTGCTTTACTCTTATCTCCAACATATGGAGCATTTCCTAGCATAGAAGAAGAGCTTGAAGAAGGAGCCTCTTGCTCGTCGCTACCTGCCGTTATTGTTTCTTTCTCTTTCGAGACATTCTCTTTTTGGTTTGCCCCCTTGTTTGAAAGAAATACTGCAAGAGCTATAACTATTCCTGCGACAACAATCGCAATTGGAACTGCAAAAGAATCCAGATTAATTACTGTCTCCTCTTGCTTTACTTGTTTTTTGGTCTTTGCCATACTGTATGTGTGATAATATTAAATATATTTAAACAGTTTGTTATTATATAGTAGATGAGTATGAATTGGAATACAAAAAATAGCCACAAACAGAAAAATTCTAGAGAAAACTTCTTCTGGATTAAGTTAGTTGGAATATCTTTAGTTGCATTTCTCCTTTTTGTCGTAGGTAATATTTTGATTGGAAAAACAAGGGGAAAGAAGGAAGAAATTAGGAATAATGAGGAAGAGATACATCATCAAGAGGAAGAAGAACAAAAAAAAGAATATAAGAGGTTAGAGGTTTTTGAAAAGATAGATGGAGAGATGGTATATATTGCAACCGAAGATGGTTTGAGTGAAAAAGATTATCCAAGAGCTATTGTTATATATAACCACGGTTCTACTTTTGTAGTGAATGATAAAGAGGATAATCCTCTTCTTGCAGATTTAAGATTGTATGCTGATATATTTGCTAAGAATGGATATATATTTGCAGCTTCAAATGCTCATGGGGATAATTGGGGTAATGCACAATCTATAAAGGATAATAAGAGTTTGGTCGATTATATTAATTCTAAATACCACGGTTCTAAAGATATATATCTTCTAGGTTTTAGTATGGGTGGTCTACCAACAATGAATTTTGCAGAGAAGTATCCTGAGAATGTAAAAAAGATAGCACTTCTTGCACCAACGACATATGCTTCTACATGGAAGAAAAATAGAGTTGAGAGAATTAAGGATATAGATATTAAGATTTGGCATGGGGATAAAGATGTGAATGTTCCCTACTCTATGACAAAAGATTTTGTTGCAATGCTACAAAAACAGGGGAAAGAAGTTGAGGTTGTAACAGTTGAAGGTAAGACTCATTTTGATGTTGATACTGAGTATATAGAAGAGGTTTTAGATTTCTTTAAGAAGTAATTGATTTTGTAAATCTTCAAATTCTGTTTCTGTGAGTTTTTTCCTTAGAGGTTTTTCATATGCTATCTCAGTGTCTTTAAATACTGGTTTTAGATGTACATGTAGATGAAATACTGATTGACCTGCTTTCTGTCCGCTGTTTTGTTGTAGTATTATACCTTCACAGTTTAGTTTCTCTTTTAATTTCTCTGCTAATCTCTTGCTTTTAAGCATTATTTTAGCAAAAAGTTCTTCTGGGATATCGTATATGTTTTCAAAATGTTGTTTTGGGAAAACCAGAGTATGACCCTTACTCAAAGGATTGATATCTAACATTACAAAGATATCATCATCTTCATATATTTTGTATGAAGGGATTTCTCCTTTTATTATTTTACAAAAGATACAGCTATCCATTACCTATTCTTCTGTTTCAATAGCGGCTGTTGGACATGCAGCTACTGCTTGTTTTATCTTGTCTACCAATACACCGTCTTCTATATCCTTGCCTTGATACTCTGCTTTTACATCTACTGTACCATCATCTTTCATTTCAAATACTTCTGGACAGAGAGCTACACATGAGCCACACATTACACATTTTTCTTTATTTATTTTTACCTTCATATTTCTATATGTTAATTTAGATGTTGATATTAGGATACATTATTTTTAATCTTTTTTCTAATCTCTTTTAAGACCAAATTTTGTAAACATGTCTTTTTCATCTAATTGTAAGATATCTTCTCTTTGACCCCTGTATACTGGTAATGTGAAAGTAAATGTTGATCCTTTACCTAATTGACTATTTATCCAAATCTTACCACCCATTAGTTCTACTAAAGCGAATACAACATAGAGGCCTAAACCTGTACCTCCTGGTTTTACTATTGGGTTTTCTTTGTTCTCATCGATATATTCCTCTATTCTATGGAATTTCCTACCTAATTTAGGGAGTTCTTCACTTGGTATTCCTTTTCCACTGTCTATTACACTTGTTTTTACATAGTCATCATTGCATTCTGTTTTTACAATGATTGAACCTTCATCTGTATATTTGATTGCATTGCTTATGAGGTTGTCTAAGATTTCAACAACTCTTACTTTGTCTGCATATACATCTTGTATGTTTTCATCTATATCTGAGATTATTTTTAATCCTTTAGCTTGTACTTGGTATTCGTATCCGTGTAGTACTGTTTCTATCTGTTCAGGTATGGAGATTCTTTCCTTATTTATATCTATCTTTTGTCCTTCTAATTTAGCACTAGAAAGTAGTGTGTCTATTAGTCGTATTTCATTTTCAATACTGTTTTTTATCCTATCTAGATATTTTTTAAAGTTTTCTGGATTACTGTTTATATATTTTTCTAATAGGCTAGCATTTAGTTTTACTATTGTAGCTGGTGTTCTTAGTTCATGTCCCATGATATCAATCATATCCCTCTCTTTTCTTCTTGCTTCTTCTAATTCTAATACCTTTTGTTGGAGTTCTTGGGTTTTTTCATCAACTTCTTCCTTTAATTTTTCACTGAAGCTTTCAATTTGATGATATAGTATTGCTCTTGCTAAAGATGCACCTGTTAAAGATGCTAATGATTGTAAGAATGTTATCTCCTGTTGTATATACATAGTACTATTTAAATCTCTTTTACCTAAGACAAAGATTGACATCAACTTTTCGTTATAGTAAACGGGAATTAATAAATACAAGTCATTTTTTTCCAGAACATTGATAAATTCAGTATATTGGGATTTATATTCAGGATCATCTACTTGAAAAACACCCATTAACTCACCCAAAGAAATACTTGGTTTGCCAACAAAAAGAGAAGAGTCTACGATTTCATATATTTTATTGGCATCAAATACCTTATTACCAGTATATTGCTTATTAATAACCTCTGAGCCCCTATCTACTATTATGGAGAAATATATAGGATTAATCGTTTCCCTAACTATTTTATATAGTTCTTCTAAGACATTATCCTCTGTAACAACCTTTCCTAATTTATCTGTAAAACTATCTATATATTTTCTTGCTTCAAAACCCAAGTTGATTATCCTAGAAGAGATATTTTTTTGTAGAAACTCTCTATAGATATCGTATATAAGTATAAATAAAATAGAAGTAAGAACCCCAAAAATTATTGTACCCCACCCAAAATTATTAGCAAATAAATTGCTATGAAGGTTGTAAAGCAATAGAAACGAAACATATAAGAACATTGCACTACCAAAGATATAGACAATTTTCCCTGTTAACAAACGAATATTGAATAACTGATACCTAACAATTGCAATAAACATAAGGCCAAGAAAAATTATTGTAAATTGGGGGCCAATCCAAATCAGTTTGTAGTTACCAAATATTGGGAGAACAAGATTAAAAGTGCCGGACAGAATACCTGTTAGAAGTAAACCAATAAAGATTAATAATAGCTGTTTTTTGGCTATCCCATTTGATTTTATAACATTTATGAAATTCATTACCAGTGCCGTAACATAATAAATCACAAATATCAAACCATAAATCAAATGACCAATCTTATTTAGAAAAGCCACATTACCTGAATCTTCTATACTTACTCCCGTTATAATAAGGGTTTCCGAAAAGACCACTGCACAAGAGAGTAATATGATTGGCAGATGAAGGAAAAACTGAAGAACAAAGCCAACTTTTTTCTTTCGGGAGAGGGAAAGAACAAATAGCAAAATAAAATATACAACATAGATAGATGCTACATAGTGAAATTTCGCCCAATTTAAAGCTACTAAAGCAACTCTACTACCTAAGAAACCTGCAAGGCCAACACCCCATAAACCAACAAAGATGATACTAAATGCCAAGAATCTTACAGATTGAGCTCTTTTTGCTGTAAATAAAACATACACACCAAATAGGATATTCACTAGACCAACAACTATGAGTGCATATGCATAATTATTCATCTCTATGTATTATAAACTATTTCTTTAGTATAAAAGTCGCATAGGTATTGTTTGGTGTTTTAACAATCCTTTCTATTCTACTAAAATATTTCTTTACAAAAGGAATCATCTTCTCTAACTTTGTAGAAGACAACTTCTTAAATTTGATTGCATCGAAAATATGCTCCTGAGGGTTATCCATTAAGACAGTTAAAATAAAAATATCTTTTTCTTCTATTCCCTCAGATACATTTTTCAATAGTAAATCTCTCTGTATATCACTCAAATACTCCCAAAAACCTGTGCATTCAATTATTTCAGCCTTTCTACCATTAGTTAAGATCTCTAACCCATTTTTTAGTATATCTCTTTGTTCCGATTTTAAAGAAAGACCTATATTCTTCCTATTGTTAATACTTGTCAGTGTCTTCTCAGCTTTTTCATTTGCCTTTTCAGATCTGTCAACATTAGTAACAACCATCCCTTCCTTCCCTGACTGATAAACCCCTTCTATTGGCAACAAACAACTTTTGCAATTAAATCTGATATTATGACTCTCCTTTGTAAAGAACCTACTGCTATATCAAAGTTGTCAAGAATGGTATCAACTCTTTCTCCGACACCTACTCTATAAATAACATCCATGGTACCATGAGATAAACCAGTCGAGATACCATTCACTATTAAATCTATTAAGGCTTTATCTGTCCCCGCAAGCAATATAAGTTTTGAATAACGAACAACAGCACTATCTGTCTCTTTTATTCTTTCAAGCCCCTGCAAATACTTGGGATTCGGGTTTAAAGGGAACTCTACAGAAGAAGATGTAAATACAGGTTCTCCTTCAACTTCTTCAACTAGCTCATACTGGAGGTTCCTAGGATTCAACTGCGGTTCATGTAATTCTCGAGAATCATTTACAGGAACTTCCTCTACTCCATATTCTTCTAACATTTCATAAGAACTTGTACTCCCTAAATCAGAACTTACTTGTTCTTTTTCAAAAAAGGACTCTGTTTCCATAAATTAAGTATAGCTAATTTAGATATGATATTTACTCAGAACTAATCTAGTAACAACTCCATCATCTCATATTACATATGAGATTTACAAGCTATATTTCCTAAGAAATTATCCTTTTATAAAAAGGACTACCAATGGGATTAAGAATAACAGTGAATAAAGCAACAAATATTTATTACTCTTTTTATCTGATTCCATTTTAAAACTATAGTATTAGATAAGCGGATAACATTTTACATATTTTATAGATCTTGTCAAACAGTTTTAGAAATATACTGTCCATATTCTTAATCTAAAACTATATCGGGGTGACTCGACTTGAACGAGCGACCTCTTGTACCCCATACAAGCGTTCTAGCCATCTGAACTACACCCCGTACATTACTCCGACATTATACACAACTTTAAAAGAATTTGAACCTCTCAACCCTTTATAGAAAGGATATAGAGAGGTTCAATCTAAAATCTCTACCTACTTCTTAATTTCAAGAATCACCTGATTTGGACTAAGACCAGCACTCAACATATACTCACTCTTCTCTGTCATGCCTGTAAAGGTATACCTTGTCTCACTACCACTCCTCTCACTCTTTGCTACAATACCAAATGGAAGTGTAAATTCTTTACCTGCACCACCAACCTTATCCATACCAACATCCTCAAACACAACAACCAAATCATTACTTGTATCAAGAGATGCCTTAACTGTTGGGATAGGGTTACCAGAAGCTGAAACACCCCATACAAACTTCATAACACCACCACCTGCACTATATGAGTAAGACAATACAGAAGCCTCACTACCACCCTTAATCTCTTGATCCTCTCTAGAGAACTTCTCAC
Organism: uncultured bacterium; assembly: GCA_937899155.1. Taxonomy (GTDB): domain Bacteria; phylum Patescibacteriota; class Dojkabacteria; order SC72; family SC72; genus UBA5232. Next base: position 11,940 of record CALDJM010000035.1, on the reverse strand, counting down.
TACCTAAATCCACATCAACCTCTCTCTCTCCAGGATACTTAACATTAAGTGTAATCTCCCACTTATTATCTGTAGAACCCTCTTCTGAAGTAAGTTTAAATACTGTCTGATCCTCAACACCAACTTCATATATACTCCTCTTTTGAACTCCTGAAACAGCTCTATATAGCTTTGTTACACCACCCTCATTAATATCTCTCTTTCCTTGATATGCAATACCACTACTATCTTTCTCAATATCATACAAATCCAATCTAACAACACCAGAGCTACTATTATATGAAGCCACAGCATAAGGTTGCTTCTCACCACTTAAAGTAAACACAAAACTATGATAACCATCTTTTTTAGAATCTGTAATACTCTCTAAGACAAATGTATCCTCACTACCATCTTCACTCTTTTGACCAACCTCTTGAGCCTTTGAAGAGTAAGTAGAGAAATCAGTATCACTCTTTATTGTACCCTTCTCTTTCTTCTCAACCTTCTTACCGTCTTTTTTAGAATCTTTCTTCGTCTCTTTCTTTTCCTCCTTCTTTTCAATAGATGTACTATCCAGAGGATCTACATCTTCACCTTTACCTCTAGATATGATGTAGGCAGCTAAACCACCAACTACTACTAAAAGTATTAGAAGATATATAAATGGTTTTTTCATGTATTTATCTTAATTAACTTATTGGTAAATAGTATCATAACTAGATTTGAAATACCAAATATTTATGCTACTATATTCATATGGCAAAAGTCATAGAAATCGCAGATGGTAAAGAAGTGTCTCAAGAGACTCAAAAAGTCAATAAGGACAATAACTTACCAAAGAAAGAAGAAGTAAAAAAGGAAGAACCAAAACAGAAACATCCCCTGTTAAGAAAAATCGCTTTCCCTGTTGTTGCAATATTAACACTTGGAGGAATAGCTGCCTTCTACTACTTCGGAATATACAAGCTCAAACCAACACACCCATCAAATGTCATTACCTTCAACTCGAGATATATTCTTTCCGAATCCAAGCTTTTTGGAAGAAAGCTCCCACTACTCTCCCAACCCAAAGAACCTAAAACAGAAGAAAGTCCTTTAAATGGACTCCTCTTCACAAAGAAGGAGATGAACGAATTAACCAAAAGAAGACCTGTTGCTGTAATGATAAATAATCACTCGGAAGCAAGACCTCAATCAGGACTAAACAGTGCAGATATTGTCTACGAAACAAATGCAGAGGGAGGCATAACTAGATATCTAGGCATCTTCTGGAGTAATGCTCCTGAAAAAGTTGGACCTGTTAGAAGCTTAAGACAGTACTACCTAGAATGGTTAAGTGAATACGACCCTCTTTTAATCCGTGATGGATGTGCAGAGAGTTCAGATCCTAAGGCCAATGCTTGTGGGAATGTAAAAGCATATGGGATCAAAGATGTCGCAACAATTGGTTCATGGAGATGGAACGATGGCAGAAGATATGCTCCACACAATGAATACAATTCAATAAATAATGCATGGGAGTATGCCAAGAAACAAAATTGGGACTCACTTCCTAAAATAGATGGGTATGAATTCAAAAATGATGCTAAAAGTGATGAGAGAGGGAAGAAGACAATTGTTAAAACCGTATTTCATATGAGATTAAATAACTCTGGTAAATATGATGCAATATGGACATATGACCCAGATACAAATTCATACTTAAGAAAAATCGGTGGAGTAATTGATGCTGACCAAGAAACAAGTTCTCAAGTAAGTGCAAAAAATGTTGTAATTCAGAAAGTAAGAATGAATCCAGCATCTGATGGTACTGCAAGACTAGTTGTAGATACAATTGGACAAGGAGAAGCTGTTTTCTTAATAGACGGAAAAGTCATTAATGGTAAGTGGAAAAAAGACTCAAGGAAAGATAGAACTAAGTTTTTTAACTCCTCTGGTGAACCTATGAAATTTAACAGAGGAAGAATATGGATTGCTGCCATTTCCCAATCCTACGGTAAATTTGATATAATCGAACAGTAACATTATTAAGCATATTGGGAAAAATGCTAAAACATCTTTTTATTTCGAAAGTAAGAATAAGCATATTGGATGTATACATGTCTAATATAGATGCGGCTTTTCATGTAAGAGCTTTAGTTCGAATGCTTGAAGAAGAAATCAATGCAGTCAGAAGAGAGCTAATAAATCTTGAAAGTGCTGGAATACTCAAATCCAAAAAAGAAGGAAACAGAGTTGTATACAGAGTTAACAAACAGTGTCCTATCCTTTGGGACTTGAGAGCCATCTTCTACAAAGAATCTAACGTTGGAAAAGCTATCTTAAATGTAACAAAGGATATTGAAGGTATAGAAGTCATAGTTTTAACCCACAACTTCATTAAAGGAAAGCACGAAGAGCCAACAGATATAGATTTCCTTTTTGTAGGAACAATGAAAATCAAAGAATTGATGACAGCTGTTGGACAATTAGAGAAAGATTTGGACAGAAATTTAAGATTTAGTGCCATACGAAAAGAAGACTTTGATTTTGCCAGAAAGAAAAAAGAAGCTTTCTTAATGAACATACTAGAAAATGATAAAATCATACTGTTTGGACAAATAGCTGACCTACTCTAACAATGAAAATCCGAATTCGATTTACAAAACTAGACTGGAAACCCGTACTTAAATACACATCTCTTATCTTACTCTCTGTACTATTTATAACAACTCTACTTATTGCCTTACCTTTAACAGAAAAACTTTCAAACAAGGTTTCGTTTAACCTAAACAGCAAAGACTCTAAATACTGGTCAAAGGAATACACCCTTCAACTCAACAGCAAAGAGAAAAAAGATGTAAATAAGACAAAAGAAATTATCTACAGAAGATTAAACAGGTTTGGTGTTGAGAGAGTAGCTATACGAAGCGAAGAAGGTCAAGAAGACACATCATTGCTAAAAGTTACTGTAAATACTTCCAAGGAAGAAGAGTTAGTCAAACAATTAATCTCAACCAGACATTATTACAAAATTGTAACTAGAAAAGATGATGTGAATTTCGAAGATGAACAAAACCCCTATGTTGTAGTCTTTGGAGAGAACTACAACCCAACAGATTTTGATTGGAATATGTTTAGAAATGTACACATACCTAGAAGTAAACTTAAAAGTGGAGATGGTCAGTACAGATACTTCGCAATCTTCAAACAGAAACAGAGCAAAGACAAACAATTTAGAGATTTCCTAAAGGAGAATCAATTAAAAATAGTTGGTATGCAGATTGATTTCTTTGTGACTCCATTCCAAACACCAGACTTTACTGAAGGAATGGCAGCTACACCATCTGTCACAATACCTTTGTATACAGAGACAGAGAAAGAAACAGAAGCTGTAAGGATACTGTATACAGCAGGAAAAATCCCTGTTGAATACTCACTTCTAGAAGAAAAAGAATTAGATAGTAATATGGTTAAACTAGAGTATGTAAAAATATCTCTTGCTTTTGGTATTGCACTTATTACGACATATATCTATCTCCTAATCTTCAAACATGCAAATAAGGATATCTTGATTAAATCATTACTCACTACAATATTAACAATCACATTCTACCTTTCATATCTAAAGCTATCACATATTCCTGTAGACACATTTATACTTGCAGTACAATTCATTATCACCTCCATATTTGTACTAGCTATTGTTGCAAACAGAGATTCTGAAATTCTTTTAGTAATTGGTGGAGTGGCTATGTTTGGAGTCGTTGCACTCTTAGGAACAGGCTTCTTAGCACTCTTTGGACAAGGAATGATAGCATTAATCGCATTCTCCAAGTTAACTCATCTACTATCTAAGTGGTATATAGATAATATTAGAAAGATTTAGTATTAAGAAAAATGCAAATGTTTTTACACATATTTAACAATTGGACTTGGTATCAGAAAATTAGCCTAACAAGTATGTTTTTGTTGATGTTAGCTGTAGTTTTAGCAATAATATGGTTTCTACTCAGAGAGAAGAAATACATACTCTTTACAATCTCATCTTTTGCATCTGCATCCATTATCACAACAATCGTCCTCCTTCTTGCAAATATACTCTTCAAAATTCAGATAACATATATATTCCAATTAACCCCCATAATTGTATTTGCCCTAAACTTCATATATATTGCTATGTCCATTGGTTTTTTCATATCATCAAAAATGTTAAAAAAGATAGATATTGAAAAACTAAAAAAAGAATTCTTAAAAGACTCTCTTCTCGTTACCATCTTTCTAACCCTCATGAGCATATCTTTGATTTTCTACCTAAGTAACACCCCACTCAATTTTATACTCATTACTACATTGATAACTCTCCTAACCACTTGGGGCAACTATTTCCTCTTCCCAGTATTCTTCAAAAAGAAAAATGGGAAAGAACTCTAAAACAAATTTCTCCAAAGAAAAGAAACAGATACTAGTATTAACAGGTTGTACTGCTAGTGGCAAATCCTCTCTAGCTCTTGAATTAGCAAAAGAGATAAACGGAGTTATCATCAATGCAGATTCAAGACAGATATACAAAGAAATCTCCATTGGCACTGCAAAACCAATTCCTGACAAAGTTGAGAATGACATTTGGTACATAGAAAACATACCACACCTACTCTATTCATACATCTCTATTAAGGAAGATTTTAATTTGTACAGATATCAACAAGATGTTTTCAACTTACTTAAAAAACTTCCAAAAGAAGTCACTCCTATACTTGTTGGTGGAACAGGCCTCTATATCGATTCTGTTGTTTTCAACTACAAACTAAAAAAACATTCAGAAAAAAAAGATCAAAGCAAAAGAGAAAAACTGCAAAAAAAAGATGTTGACCAATTACAAAAAATTGTTGGAACAGAAAAGCTTTCAAAACTAAATATTAGTGACCAAAACAATCCACATAGACTAATACAGATAATTGAGAAGGGTTCTCTTCCAAGCATAGAGAAAGGAGAAGAGTTAAAACATAAGTATTTTTTCTTAGATGTTCCGAAGGATATTTTAAATCGTAATATAGAGAGAAGAGTTGAAGAAATGTTTGAGAATGGATTACTTGAAGAGAATATTGAAATTAGAAAAAAGGGTCTAGATAAATATCCTGCATTGAGTACAATTGGATATCAGGAGTTTGAGAAATACTTTAAGAAAGCAGGTAGTTTAGAAGAAGTAAAAGAAGATATCATTATACATACAAGACAGTATGCTAAACGACAGAGGACTTGGTTTAGAAGAAACAAGAATGTTATATATGTAAAAAATCTAAACAATATACTCAAGAATATATAGACTCTAAAGAGCTACAACACTCATTTGTACAGAGTATTCACCTTTCTCAGACTTTACTAAATCAATACTTTCAACAGTAAAGGTAATCTCATTTACTTTAAGTTTTTTAGTAAGAGCATGTAGTTCCTTTACGATATTTATATACTCCTGTTGAGAGATATCCTTATTAACTCTTCCCAAAGTTAGGTGAGGAATGAAGTTTGTATCTTTTTTAGTCTTGAGTGCATTTCTTAGTTGTAGATATAGCTCTCTCATTTCTTCTCCACCTTCTAGTAGGTCAAGAAATATCAGCTCTCTAAACTTTCTTGATATACCTAACTTAATAGAATTAAATCTAATTGGGAACTTTTTGAAGTTAAATTTCTTTAGCATTAGTTTGTAATACATCAATTTGACAGCAGGGGTTCTTGTGCCAAGAAAAAGTACCGTTACATGATATTTATGTTTTTCACTCCATCTAACATTTATACCTAGGTCTTTGAAAACTTCCTTAACACCACCAACTACTGTTGAGATTTTGTTTTTAACTTCATCATCTGGAAAGAAACCAACAAATGTATTCATTTTATTACTTAGATATTTTATTTGCTCCTCCCATATACGGCCTTAAAACATCTGGTATTGTGATGCTTCCATCTTCATTTTGATATGTTTCAATCAAAGCAACCATTAATCTGCTTGTTGCAAGACCAGATGCATTGAGTGTATTTAGATATTCTAATTTCCCATCTGCTTTTCTATATCTCATATTTCCTCTTCTTGCTTGATACTCTCTTGCATTAGATATTGAGCTTACTTCATAGTATTTCTCTATTGATGGTATATATACTTCAACATCGTATGTTTTTGCCATACCTGCAGAACAATCTCCTGCTGCAAGTTTAACAACTCTGTAGTGCATTCCTAGACCTGATACTAATTCCTCTGCCCTATTTAACAATTCTTCCAATGCTTCATTTACATCTTCTGGTTTAACATATTGAAACATTTCAACCTTGTTAAATTGGTGTGTTCTAATCAATCCTTTTTCATTTGCTCTGTAGCTACCAGCCTCTCTTCTGTAGCAGGGAGTATATGCAAAAAACTTCTTAGGTAGATCTTTTTCATCTAGTACTTCATCTCTGTATATATTGGTCAGTACTGTTTCTGCTGTTGGAATTAGACAGAAACCATCTTGTACCCAATACACATCATCTTCAAATTTTGGTAATTGTCCTGCTGTATATGCAGATTCTCTTACAACAAGATTAGGAGGTATTATCATTTGGTATCCTGCTTTTAAGTGTTCTGATATGAAGTAGTTTATCAATGCCCATTCAAGTTGTGCACCCACACCTTTATACATTGCAAAATTATTCCCTGATATTTTTGAGGCTCTTTCAAAATCAAACATATCTAGGTCAGTACCTAATTGGACATGGTCTCGTACAGCAAAAGAGAATTCTGGTTTTCTACCTACCTCTTTAACTACTTCATTTTTTTCTTTTCCTCCTGCAACTACATCTTCATCTGGAATGTTAGGTAGGACTTCTATTTCAGATTTTAGTTGAGTATCTGTTTCTTTTAATTTTTCTTCTATCTCTTTTACTTCCTCTGCTTTCTTTTTTAATTCATCAAGAAGTTCTCTAAACTCATTACTCTGTTTATCAATTTTAGCCATTTTCTCATTGAAACTGTTTTGTTCTGCTCTTTTTGTGTCAAATTCTGTTTGGAGTTTCTTTTTATCTTCGTAGAGAGATTTTATTTGATCTAGGTTTAAATCTTCTTTATTCATTCTTTTGAGGAGTCCTTTTTCTACTAGTTCTTTATTTTCTACAATTCTTTTGATATCTAACATGTGTATTTTTATTAATTTAATGCAATATCTGTATTATATTCTGCAGTTGTTAACAAATCAAATACCAAAATGAAAATGAATTTTTGTATTAGAAAGTATCATGGAGTTCTTTCAAACCACTTTCTTCTAAATTGTAGACCTTATCACAGACCTCTTTTAGAAATTTCCTGTCATGAGACACTGATATGATTGAACCTTTGAAATCTTTAAACATCCTTCTAATTACTGGATTAGATAGAGCACTCATATTCCTTGTTGGTTCATCAAGTATCAAAACATTATTTCCTTTTAGCATTATTTGAAGGAGAATAACTTTTGCCTTTTGACCTAAACTTAAATCACCTACTATCCCATTCATTTCCTCCCAAGTCAGTTTAATATTTCCAATATATGCTTTTAATATATTCTCATCTAAATCCTCTAAATCTGTTGTTATGTAATCCAAAACTTTCATATCACTATCAAGAATCTCACTGTAGTTTTGAGGCATATAGCCAATTTTAAGCTCTGCCTTCTCTTCTAACATATTACGAATTTTTCTGAGAAGGGTTGTTTTCCCTGACCCATTTTCACCAACAATAGCTATTTTCTCAGGACCTTTTACAAAAAGTTTTATATCTTCTGATAACAGTTTTTCTCCTATTTTTAATTCATCTAAGTGCAAGTCTAAAACAACCTTCCCTTGTGGTACCACAGCTCTTTCATCGAACTCCATATATATGGGATCTTCAATTTCAACTCTCTCTGTTTTCTTTTTCTCTTCCGCTTTCCTTTCCTGTACCAGAATGTTTCTCATCTTCTTATTAAGGATTCTTCTTAATGAAGAATCTTTAACAACTATTTGAGCCGTCCTTATTGTACTCTTCTGACGACTAAGAATCTGTTTATCCTTAAGATTCTCTCGTTTTTCCATACTGTACATTTTCGACTGTTTTCCAAGAGCTGTATTTCTATCTTCTACATATTGTTTATAGCCTACATTTGCGATTGTGTGCCTTGACTTACCACTGTTTTTTAAAAATTCTAAGTGCAGTATTCTATTTGCAACATTCTCAAGCAATGTCTCGTCGTGAGATACAAAAAGAATTGGAACTTTCTGTGTTTTTATGAATTGTTCAAGCCATTTTAAAGTAGAAATATCCAAATCATTGGTAGGTTCGTCTAAAAGAAGTACATCTGGATTTTTAGTAAGTATTTTAACAATTTGAATCTTAACTCTCTCACCACCACTTAAGTCTCCTATCAGTTGTCCACTATCTAGAATTGATGGATTCACACCGATCTTAGATAGATTTTTCAAAATATTATTTATGTCTTCATACATTGAATAGTCGGCATTGTCATTGGGCGACTCCTTAAGAAAATATTCATGCACTTCTTGGTTGTTCCATTCATTATCTAAAGATTGTTCTAGATATCCTATTGTTAAACCGTCTTTATATACCTCACCTGAAATCTTACAATAATCTTCTACATCTGCTTGATTGTGAATAACCTTTAAAAGAGTACTTTTACCATTTCCTTCTTCACCAATAACTGCAAGTTTATCTCCTTGATTAAGAAAAAGATTGAGTTTATTAACAATTATCTTTCCATTGTCTGTTTCAATTGTAAGTTCTCTTATTTCTAACATATATTAATTTCTAGACATCTAACTTTAATTCTTCCTTCTTAATTGTTTCTAAAAATAAACTTTCTAGTATTCTAACTCTTTAAAGACTTGATATATGTAGCTAAATCTTCCCAATGGCTATTACCCCATACAGTAACTCTTTCACTATCATCCATCTCTGCTAATGTCTTATTAAAACCATCTGGGATAAAAATCTTATCTATTCCCCATCCATTTTCACCCAAAGGCTTAGCCGATATCACACCATTCTTTACCATTCTGAAACTTTTTATCTGAGCATCTTGCCCACCTACATAAGAAAGAACATCTATAAACCTAGCTCTCCTGTTTTTAGATGAACCAATCATTTTAAGAATATCATTAGGATCTAACCATTGATTAATAAATTTAACAAAAGGACCTGGAAAACCTTTAAGACAATCTATTTCAAAAGACACATCCATTTTTATAACAGGTTTACCAACAATACTGTAAGCATATTTTGCTGAGTGTTCTGCTATTTCTTCAGGTTTTGTTGATTGAATCTCTGGAGTATCTATCTCCCTCCCTTCTACTTGAATGCCAAAATTATTCAGATTTAAATTTGCATTTTTTAATTTTGTTTGATTTCCTGTAATTAATGTTATTTCCATTTCTTCTTAATTTAAATTTTATTTACTTCTTATATTTATAATAACCTTTTTATATATGAAAAAGGAAATTATTTTGAATAAAGTTTTTAGAATGAAAATCTGCTATTATCAAGAATATGAAAAATGAATACAAAGAATTTAAGAAAATTGCAGAGAGGTATGAAAAGTTTCTAATCCTTACACATAAAGGACCTGATGTAGATGCTTTTTGTAGTTCTCTTCTGTTAAGACAGATTTTAATGGAGATGTATCCTAAAAAAACTTTCAATATTCAAGCAAAACAGAATCCTTCGATGAGATTACCTAATATGAAGGATATTGAGATGGTCAGTAAATTGGATAGTGATGGGTATGATGCAATTTTAATTACAGATGCTGGAGATTTGAGTTTATGTATTGATGATGAGGATAGTGTAGATGATACATTGCCGATTGTAATAATAGATCATCATGATACATTCTTTAGTAAGAAAGAGAATATTACCATTATTAATGAAAATATGAGTTCTGCTACTGAACAGGTATATATGTTAGCAAAAGAGGTGTACGGAAAGAGGTTTAAGCTTAATGAAGATAGTGCATCTTTAGTACAGTACGGTATTGTTGCTGATACAGGAAGATTTCTCTACGATATTACTACTCCTAATACACATAGGGTGTTTGCTGAAGCTAAGAGTATTGTTGATGTCGATTTGGAAGATTTTGCATACAGAAATTCTAAATTCCCAAGAGAGGCTACTCCTGCAATTGTTAAATATTTAGATTCATTAACAATTGAGAAGGATATGGCATATATGTTTGTGGACAGGGTTGAATTGGAGAATGATCAAGAGTTAAGAAGAGGTTCTAGTGAGGCACAAGCATTTTTGAGAGATAAATCCCTGAGATATATACAGGGTGTACATTGGGGCTTTATCATTAAGCCTGATATGAATACAGAAGATAATTGGTTTGTATCATTTAGGAGTACAAAGGGGTATCAAGATGTGAGAGGTATTGCTGAAGAATTAGGTGGTGGTGGACATACATATGCTGCAGGTGTTCTAATGAAAGCTAATTCTCTAAATGAATTGTTAGAGAGAGTATTGAGTGTTGTTAGAAAACATCTTTAGAACAACAAAAAACTTGACACTTTTGAATTTTGCCTGTTACAATACTCTTTATTAAACCCATCCAATATCAATAGATGAAGAAGAAAAACAAGAAAGAGGAGAAACTATCTCCAAAGGAATTTATCCGTACAATCATTTGGATTTTCAAAATATACTACAAAATATCACCAGCAAAGACTATTCTTCTAGTAACAACTAGGATAATTAGAGATCTAAGGGGCTTTGTATATGGAATCTTCTTTGCAAAAATAATTGACAAATTAATCTCTGTTGCATCAAGCCAAAGTAAAGACTTTAGAGAAATGATTCCATACCTTGTTGCCCTACTACTGTATTACATCTTCGTATCTGGACTAATCGGAAACATTTATCAATATGCATACAGAGGATTAAGACAAACAAGTAGAAGTAGATTAGAAATAGTATTTGCACAACAACTACATTACTTGGGTGTGCAAAATTTAGAAAATCCTGATGTACTCAATCGTATAAACAGAGCATCTCAATGGTTACAAGACACTTTTTCAGTCTTAAATGATACTACAATTTTTATCTCAAACATCGTACAAGTAATTGTATCTGGAGGAATTATTCTCTCCTTCTTCCCAATTATGATTCCTATTCTTCTTGTATCTATGATTATTAAATTCTTCCCTGATCAGCATTTCATGAAAAAAGATTTTCGTTGGCAAGTTGATAATTCAGAAAAAAGAAGAATTGCATGGTCATCTATTAACACTGTCCAAAATGCATCTAGCTTGCAAGAAATTAGTATTGTTGGAGGATACGAATTCTTTAAAGATAAATTCAATAATTTCTTTTCTTGGTTCAATGATGGAATGCTGAAAATTTTTAAGGAAAGAGAAATTACAAATTTCTTTCTCACAGCTTTGGATTCAATCATTGGAGTCCTTGGTTACGGTGTAGTATTCTACAAATTCGTAGCAGGAGATTTCACATTAGGTACAGCATCCTTCCAAATGAGAGCATTGGATACATTCTCCGGCTCTCTAGATAGTATGTTAGCTTCAATCACATATATGAATGAGTTTTCTGTTAAGATGAAAGACTTAATTACTCTCTTTGAAATGAAGCCTGCTGTAAAAGATGGAGATGTAAAACTTCCATATTTAACAACTCCACCTGAGATAGAGTTTAAGAATGTTTCTTTCAAGTATCCAAAAGCAAAGAAATATGTCTTTGAAAATTTGAATTTGAAAATAGCTAGTGGAGAAGAGGTTGCATTAGTCGGACACAACGGTGCTGGAAAAACTACAATTGTAAAATTACTAGCAAGAATCTACTCTGTTAGCAGTGGTGAGATATTAATAAATGGAATAAATATTAATGACCTTTCTATAGATGATTGGTACAAAAATTTAGGTGTTCTTTTTCAAGAATTTAACTTCTATTCTCATCTAAGTGTTAAAGAGAATATC
>CALDJM010000034.1 GCA_937899155.1 uncultured bacterium | reverse complement strand
GTTAGGGTTAGGGTTAGGGTTAGGGTTAGGGTCAGGATTAGGGTTAGGGTCTGGTTGAGGAATGCCTTTGCAAGCTTCCTTAGAGTCAAACATACCCTTACTGCTACAGGCATATTCATATGTTGTTTCTTGACATTCACCACTAGCATTCTTGAACCAACATCTATAAGTGACAATAATAGATGTATCTCTTAAAGTACAAATTTGGTTTCTGTTAACATCGACTTTGGTATATCTCCCATAATATGCACAGGTACATCCAGCTGCGCTCTCGCATTTTTTGACAGGGTCACTAGGTGTGAGTACAAGTTCAGTTCTTCTCTGTGGGGGATTATTTCCTATCCTCGTGCCATCACACTTTCTAAAAACCCTGTTTTCTGTTTGACCAGACCTATCACATGCATTTGAGTTCGAGGTTATTCTCCATGGCCAAGCAGGGAGATTGCCACCTTTTAGCCAGCTATAATACTTTCTGATTTCAGAAATGTAAGACTGGCCTCCAGGTATTGTATTCTCATTACAGTAACCTTTTGCATATTTAGTTGCCCATCTCTCTTCTGCTGTTAAGCCCTTGTTTGTGCAGTATCCTGAAATATATCCTTCATTCATTTGGACATCTAGAAGATGATCTAACTGTCTTGAAAAATTTCTACTAGGTATACCACCTCCGTGTATTCCAAAATCTTCTACATCAGGGTACCTCGCATACATACTAGATGCTGATTCATGAACCCAAAGAGTCAGGGGCATTGCTGGGTTGACTCCTTTTTCCACAGACCTGCAATAAACATCATCATAACACTCATTTGCATAGTGGCCGATACAATTTTCAATTAAAATTTTGCCTGAGGGTCTTGTTTCCATCAATTCTACCAATCCTTCAAGTTTAGGGTAATACTGCTCATCTTTCCTGTTAATATTCGTTTTGCAGTTAGGACCACTCTCAGCATATACAGGAGAATGGATTTTTAAGAGATTGGATCTTAGCTGTTCCTTTAAAATCATAGATGGAATATATTGTCCGTACTCTTTTACTGTAAAGCTTTCTTGATCTAAATCTAAAGCCCAGTTCTCGTACTGTTCTGTATACACCATAATGTTCTCTTTGTTGGTTTGTACAAGAACGAATGACCCAACTTTACTATCACCACTTTTTATGTCTGGGAGTACAATATCTTCATCAATTTGTTTAGTTTTAAATTCAGAAAATCTGTACCATACCTTATTAGGGGTTTGTACATAGAAAAAATATTCAGTATTTGGTTCTAGATTTTTGATGTTAACTTCATAGATTGTATCTTTCGTATTGATGTCTTTGTAAAGAGAAGTGCCTAAGACATTAACATAAGGTAAATTACTGTTCTTTTTCTTATAAAATATTTTACTAAACACCCCTTTCTCATTTTTCCAATAAATATTTGTTTCTGTTGCTGAGGTGTTTGCAATTACGATATCAAAAGGTTTTTCTTCTAGAATCCCAATAAGCTTAAGATTTTTAATAAAGAAGAAAACACCACCAATAATTAAAAATATTGCAAAAACAAATCGTAATGCAAAACCAAACTTTTTAGACATATTCATTATCTATAATAATAGCAGATTTAGTATCTCAATGACCATAACTGAATCTTGTTTATTATATAGAATCTTTTTATAAAGGGCAAAGAAGAGTATTTAAAGGCTTAAACTAAGCTGGGATTGGAAAAACAAGTATAAAAACCTGATAAATCAGGAAAAAGACATGGATTGGCTCCGCGACCAGGACTCGAACCTGGAACCGAACGGTTAACAGCCGTTTGCTCTACCATTGAGCTATCGCGGATTAACAGTTGTTATTATATCCATCTCTACAACTTTCTGCAACACTTTCTTAATATGTACACATTAAGCAGTATAGTATACAATATAAGTATATATATAATATTAGCAAGAAATCTCATGAAAATAAGTGAAGCAAGATTTACATTCCTAGGAATGGAGTCCAGTGAAGCTATGAAAAACTATGCCCTAGAGAAACTTTCTAAAAGAGAAGACCTCTTTGAAAATGCAATTTCTTTAGAAGTAGCTTTCAGAGAACAGGTAGCTAGTAGGGGGACTAAAAATGATTTTAGAATAGATATCTCAGTAGATGTTCCAGAGACACCAATTAGAGTTACTGAAAGAGGAGAGGATATGTATGCAAATATTGATTTTGCAGTAGATACACTCATTAGGAGACTCACAAGATATTATGACAGAAAAGATTATTGGGGTGGTGGAAAAGCATGGGAAGTAATGGAAGCGAAGATGGAAGAGGAAGAGGAAGAGGTTGTTGATGATTACTCAGATTATGTTCCAAAGATTGCAAAAAGAAAAAAGATTGATGATATGTCTCCATTAGAAGAGGGAGAGGCAATTGAGAGGATGGAAATGTTGGGATATGATTCATATCTTTTTAGAAGTAATAGGACAGATAAGATATCTCTGGTATATAAAAGAAGAGATGGTTCATACGGTATTGTAGAGCCAGCATAGAGAGATAGGTAGGTAAAAAGAAAACGGCAGGGAATTCCCTGCCGTTCTTTTCATATACAGAACTTCTCCTTACTTTTTTCCTGTTAGAATATTTCTAAGAGTGGTTAGGAAACCAAATTTTGGTTTCTCAACACTGTTGTCCTGTATTTTAGCTTCTTCTCTCTTTGTCTCCAACCATGTAGCTTGCTCCTCTTGTACCTTTGTTGTAATGAACTTCTCTTTTGTCTGCTCTTTGAATTTCTCATAATCAAGCTTCTCACCCTCCTTAAGAGCTGCTGTTTCTGTTGGGAATAGCATACTAGCATACTGATCAAAGAATGCTTTAAGATCATCTTCTGTATGTGTAATGCTTGGACCGATAACCCTATCATAAAGAGCTTGGGTTTTTATTTGATCTTTAATCTCTGGCTCTGTAATATTGCTTGCAACTAAAGCAGCTTCATATGCTTCTTTTCCACCTAATCTCTTAATGATACTATCTAACTCTTTCTGAATATCCTCATCACTTACTGTGATATTTGCTTTCTTACTCTCTTGTTTGATAATTTCATCATTAATCAAGGTCTTAGCAATAGATGCACCGTAGTATTTCTCTAAAATATCATGCCACTTAGCTCTAGAGATTCTCTTTCCATTAACAACAGCAACACTGTAGTTATTGTTAAGATACTGTACTCCTAGGTCTGCAATTGCAAGTACTCCTATGATTACAATTACAAAGACAAGTACTTTTGTGATAAGTCTTAAGATTGGATTGTCAGCAATCTTCTTTACCTCAACTTTCTTGACAATCTTTTCTACTTTTTTAGTAGTCTTTGCAACACTCTTTTTGGGCATGCTTTTACTTTTTGCAGTAGTGCTTTTTTTAGTTCTAGCCATTATATATGTATATTAAATAAATTAGATTATGAATAGTAGTTTATCAAAATTATGGGAAGTTAGCAAAGGAGTTGTGTGATTATCGTAAATGTAGATACATAGTTAACTCACCATTCCCATGATCCACAATTACATATTTTCCACCACAAAGGTCTGTTTGAACCTTAGTAACCTTACCTGCCTTTATTGCAACAACAGGGGTTCCCTCTCCATTTAGATTATAACTGCCAGCAGGAATACATCCCATCCATGCAAGATTTCCTTTACAACACACTTCTTTTTCTTTTACATGATATTTTTGTCCATTCCAGGCACTATATGTACCAACCAAGTCTATTGAATAACCATTATGATATCCTTGAGTCAATCGACCACCACCTTTAAGAGGAGCTGACACACTACCACTACTTATAAACCCACCAGAATTTGAAAAGTACCCAAGTTCAAATGGACCATTTCCCATTCCACTTAAGTTAAAATGCAAGTGAGAACCATAAGAGAACCCCGTATGTCCTTGATATCCGAGAATCTCTCCTTCTTGTACCTTTTTATGTATAGGTATTTGTCCTGTTCTATAAAGAGCCATAGCTATTTCAGTTATTTGTCCTGTAACATTATTTGATTGTTGTACTAAGCTTCTTAGTTCTGCTGCTAATTGAACTTCCTTGATTTTTGATTCTGCTAACAACTTAGCTTGTTCTCCTTTTTGAGAACTTCCACTATTTCATTCCGCTTAGCAGTCAGCCTCTGTCCGTCAATGAACACAATAGTAAGGTCATAGAAAGAAAACCCCGGCGGCATATTTGCGGTGCGGTCACCTTCAAGCCTAACAATATACCCATCCTCCGCGAATATGCCGCC
>CALDJM010000033.1 GCA_937899155.1 uncultured bacterium | reverse complement strand
AGAAATAGAGGAGTTTAGAAAAAAACATACCGAAATGGTATAATAACCTTCCTTGAAATTTACTTTATCCATAATTATTTAAATTTTTTTGCTAAGAAAAATGAAAAATGTAAATAGAATAACAATAACAGAAGAGAAGTTTAAA
Organism: uncultured bacterium; assembly: GCA_937899155.1. Lineage (GTDB taxonomy): Bacteria > Patescibacteriota > Dojkabacteria > SC72 > SC72 > UBA5232. The sequence continues at coordinate 33,938 of CALDJM010000033.1, read as the reverse complement.
TCACTAAAAGAGGCTTTGAAAAATCTCATAGCAAAGAAGAAAGATTTAGGAGAACACCTAGAACAAGCAAGACTTAATGATGTTAGCGAAGACACAGATTCTATAAATGCTGTTGTTACTGAACTTCAAAAAGTTGAGCAAAGAATCTCTGAAGCAAATGATACACTTGCTAATGCTAAAGTTCTGAAGAAAAGTAAGTGCAAGAGTAAGATAGAGATGGGCTCAGAAGTTACAGTTAAGGTTGGTAAGAAAAGCACAAAATATACCATTGTCTCTGATGTTGAGGCTGACCCACTAGAAAATAAAATCTCAGATACATCACCCGTTGGAAAAGCTTTGTTAGGTAAGAAAAAAGGTGAAAAAGTGAATATAACTGTTGGGGAAAATGTTGTACTGTATGAAATAACAGATATCTGCTAGGAGATATACTCATCTAAATCCTCAATCTTAATTCTTTCCTGTTTCATACTATCCCTGTCTCTGACGGTTACAGTATTATTCTCTAATGTCTCGTAATCAACTGTAATGCAGTAGGGTGTACCTATTTCATCTTGATACCTGTATCTTTTCCCAATATTTCCTCTACCATCCCATACCACCTTGAAACCATCTGAAAGTATATCAAAGACTTCTCTAGCCTTTGTTACAATCTCCTCTTTATTCCCAACTAATGGGAATATTGCTGCTTTATATGCTGCAATATCTTTATTTATCTTCAATACTGTTCTACTATTTCCCTCTCCTAAATCTTCCTCTTCATATGCATCGAGTAATAGGTAGAGGAATGTTCTTGTCACACCTCCTGATGTCTCAACAATATTCGGGACAAACTTCTCATTCGTTATAGGGTCTGTATAGGTAAGATCTGTTCCAGAGAACTTCATATGCTGAGTCAAATCATAATCACCTCTCCAGTGAATCCCCTCATTTTCAGCCCAACCCCAAGGAGCCAAATACTCTATGTCAAATGCATCTTTAGCATAAAAGACTAGCTTTTCCTTTGGATGTTGATAGAATCTTAAATTCTCATGCTTTCGGTAAAGACCTTTGTAAAATTTCATTCTTTCATCTTTCCAGTATTCAAACCATTTCTCCATATCATTTGGATGAACAAAAAACTGGAGATCCCACTGCTCAAATTCTCTAGACCTAAATGTTAACTTACCTGGAGTGACCTCATTTCTAAAAGCCTTTCCTATCTGAGCAATCCCAAAAGGCACTTGCTGTCTAGTACTATCCACAACATTCTTAAAATCAAGGTATATATTCTGACAAGCCTCACCTCGAAGATATGCAGTGGTTTTTGAACCTTCAATAACTCCAACTTCTGTTTTAAAAAGAAGATTGTATGACCTTGGCTCTGTGAATTCAGTATTACCACAACTAGGGCATTTCTCCTCGATATCTTCAGGTCTAAATCTCTGGTGACATTTTTTACACTCAACAACCTCATCACCAAAGTTCTCAATATGTCCAGAAGCTTCCCATACTTTAGGATGTGTGATGATAGTCCCATCAATACCTACAACATTCTCTCTCTTATCAACAATATCCTTCCACCAATATCTTTTTAAATTATTTAACATTTCCACACCTACAGGTCCATAATCAAAAAAGCCACCCATACCACCATAAATCTCGGAATTTTGGAATATTATTCCCCTCCTTTTACAAAGAGCAACAACATTCTCAAGAGTGTTTTTATTTTCCATGCTTTTTATTATATATCAATCCTTCCATTAAACCAACCTGGTTGGTGAGGTTTACCTCTTGTAGAGGTGGTTTAGAGCTGTTTTTTCTAAATATTTAATATACTATGGGGAGTTTTAGGGGTATGTTATAGTTTCTTTTAGGTTAATAAGGTTTGCATTTTCTTGTTTTTTGAAATATATTTTAACTACATATGTCTAAGAAACAAAACTCCAAAGAAGAAATAATTATTCCTTTAGGTCTTTTGATTCCTGTTGTTGTAATTTGGCTGATTGCAGCACCTCTTTCGGTGTATTTTGTACTAAATAAGACGACAAAAGATAATAGTGAGGTCTTGGGAGTAGATACAGGTCAAGCACAAATGGTTCATTCGCAGGATGCTGACTTGGAGGAACTTCCTTTAGAATCTTCTGAAACTACAGATGCAGTGGAGGAGAAGGTTTATTCTCTTTCTATATGTCTTAAGAACTTATGTAGGAATATTTTTAACGGAGATTTCAGAAGTTTAATAGTTGGTGATGAATTGGATGAAGTAAATTTCACAGCATATATGAAGGAAAATGTGTATCCCTATTTTGATGGAAAGTATGCTAAGAAGAGTGTTGTTAAAAACAGTAAAGGTGAATTTCAAGCCAGAGTGGAAGATGAGTTAATTAACTATGACACTCTGTTTGAAAAGGTCAATACGGCATATTTAAATGGAGAGAGTAATATGAAGATAGAATTGGACTATACTGTAACTGCAGGGACTGATGGTAAGTATGCTTCAAAATATATCGAGGTAGATAACTCACAGCAAAAACTTTATGTATGGGAACAGGGTGAGATAACTAAAACAATAGAATTGTCAGGTCCAGTGTATGGTTTCCAAGTATATGGTGTGTTTAATATCGTAGATAAGGGTAGAGAGCCAATTGCTCCTGGTGGGAAACATATGCCTTACTGGATGGCTTTTTATCATAGTAAAAAGCAAAATTCTTGGTATGGATTTCATGCTTTGATTTGGGGATTTAATGAAGATGGTAGTAAATGGTATGAGCCTGAAAGAAATATTGGTACAAGGCAAAGTGCTGGTTGTATTCGAATGAGGTTTGAAGATGCCAAGTGGCTTTATGAGAACTTCGAAAAGGGAGATACCATTCTAATTCACGAGTAAGACCGATAGAAGAATGAACTTTCTTACAAAAACGGTATTCTAACCTTACTACATAAGGAGAAACTTGCAGACCAGGTCTGTTGGTATGGTATAATCTACGAATTCATTTCTAATACTAATATTATGGGAAATATTACAAGCGATTTAATTGGCCAGAGAGATGTCCGAATTTCTAAGATTAAGCAGCTTAGGGATTTAGGTGTGGACCCTTTTCCTTCCAAATCGTTTAGAAAAGATAATATAGGGGATGTATTAGAGAACTTTAAGAAATATGATGGTAAGGAAACAGTTCTTGTAGGAAGGGTAACCGCATGGAGAGAGCATGGTAAATTGGTTTTTGGAGATATTAAGGATCAGTCTGGCAATATCCAGATAATGATTAGAAAGGATGATTTGGTAGAGGATTTGAAGAAAGGCTATTTGGGTTGGGATAATCTTTCTCTTCTTGATTTAGCAGATTTCATCGAAGTTTACGGCACTATTGGTAAGTCTAAGACAGAGCAGATTACAATAATGGTAAAGAACATCCGATTGCTTTCTAAAGCAATTCGACCAATTCCTAGAGAGCTTAAGGATAAGGAGCAGAGATTCAGAAGAAGATATTTGGATTTGGTAATTCACCCAGAAAGGATTAAGCTTTTTGAACGAAAGGCTAAGTTCTGGCAAGTACAGAGAGATTTTCTAAAGAAAGAAGGCTTTATGGAGGTTGAAGTTCCTATTATGGAAATGGTTCCAGGTGGTGCTGATGCACGACCTTTCACAACTCATCATAATGCACTGGATCAGGATTTCTATCTTAGAATTTCAACAGAGTTGTATCAGAAAAGATTGATAGGTGCAGGTTATGAAAAGATATATACATTTGGTCCGCATTTTAGGAATGAGGGTATTGATGATGAGCATCTTCAGGAATTCTATGACATTGAATGGTATTGGGCATATGCTAACTACAAGGATAATATGGAGTTGGTTAAAAATCTTTTCTTAGAGATAGCAAAGAAGGTATATGGAAAGACAAAGTTTTCAACAAGAGGTCATACTTTTGATTTGGCTGATGAGTGGAAGGAAATAGACTATGCTGATTCAATTAAAGAGAAGTTTGGAGTAGATATTTTTGAGGATAGTGATGAGAAGATACTTGAGGTAATTGAAAAGAATGATATCGAAATGGGTGGTGATGAGAATAGGAATAGAATGATAGATACTTTGTGGAAGAGTATTAGGACAGAGGTTTCTGGACCAGCATTTTTGGTAAATCACCCTAAATTTATGTCTCCTCTTGCTAAGTCTCAAGAGAGTGATGAAAGATTAACAGAGCGATTCCAGGTGATAATTGCAGGTAGTGAGTTAGGTAATGGGTATTCTGAGATTAATGATCCAGTTGATCAGCTTGATAGATTTTTAGAACAGCAAGGTTTGAGAGAGGAGGGTGATGATGAGGCACAGATGTTGGATATTGATTTTGTAGAGATGTTGGAGTACGGTATGCCACCTGTGAGTGGTTACGGTCAGAGTGAGAGGATTTTCTGGTTCTTAGAAGATGTTACAGCAAGAGAAGGAACTTTCTTCCCACAGATGAGAATGGAGATAGAGAACTCTACAAAGGAGATATATAAAGGAAAGGTAGAGTTTAGTGAGAAGAAAAAGAAGTAGAGGTATGTCTAAAGTTTTTAATGTCCAAGCTAAAAGAAACAACAACAAGAAGGTTAATGCTTTCTATAATAGAGCTATGGAAGAGTTAAAACACTTCTATGAAATTAACTGGAATGAAAATACCCCCTCGATACTGTTAGTTGATAGTAGAGAAGAATTTGATATTTTAGTAGGAAAGAAAACAGAAAGTTGGGTTGTAGGTACAGCTTTGGGATATAATGAACTGCTTTTACTCTCTCCAGACAGTTATGAAAAAGAAAGCATTCACAAATATTCTGATGAAGAGTATTTCTCCCTTATCAAACATGAACTTAGTCACCTCTTCTATACTATTCTTTCAAAAGGGGCACCCCCTGTATGGTTAGATGAAGGTTTTGCTATATACTCTTCCGGTCAATTATCGACAAAGAAGAAACCTAAAGAATTAAAACACTTCCTAGAATACTATTCTAAGGTAGGAGAAGATGTATATTCTGAAGCGGGGTTTGTTGTTGAGGCATTATTTAAGAAGTATAGTAAAAAGAAAGTTTTAGACTTTATTAAACTTCTACCCAAACTTAATGAAGAGAAGGTTTTTAAAGAAGCATTTGAAAAATATTTTAAGTTGGATTTAACTTATGAAAGAATAGGGGAGTTGTTGTAATCCTATCGTCTATTTCCTGCTTAACAGTTTTCTTAATCCCTCTCCGGGTTTTCTCCCATTACGAATACTCTCTTGTATACTAATTGTAAGTGCTGTTCTCATTGCAATCTTATTCATTGCATTTTTTAAATTAGAATTAGGGTTACTTATAAAATCTTTTAATCTTTGTATGTTTTCCTTTCCGAATGTCTCCACAAATTCTGCCTTTTCAACGAATTGATCGATATATTCTTTATCTTTGCCTAATAATGGTGAAAGCTGTCTATTTAATCTAGCACTTAAAGAATAAAAAAAGAGATTTTCAAAATTCTCTTTTATCTTGTCATTGCCACTTTTAAGGATATTATCAAAGGCACCATAAGAGTTGTTTTCTAAAGTTTTTACAATATTGTATCTTTCTTCATTAAGAGATTTCTCCCAAGTTTTATATACATTACTTTCAAGTAGTCTTTCTTTACTCTCATATGATGTAAAGGAATCAAATAAGTCTTTCCATGAATTTTTTGTTAATTCCTCTTTTATTCTGTATGCAGCTATTTCACTTCCACTAGTTCCTCTAAATTCTTTAGCAAAAGAAATTCCTTCTGTTGGAGAGTAAGTGCCTCCTCCGGGTGCTGGCCTGTCTTTTAGATATGGTTTTCTAGATGTAACTTCTGATACTGAATTTACAATTGAGTTAAAGTTTTCGTTTGTACAGTATATTATTATTTTATCTCCTCTTTGTAATTCATTGTAAGTTGATGAGCTGTCAAATGTTTTCATCCAATAGCTTGTATGTTCAGGTATAGCAGAACCAATCTCATAGATCATATCTCCTGTGTTTTCTGGGGCAGGGGATAAGTAAATTCTGTATTTAACATTATCTCTGTAAGTGTCAATCCTTTCTTGCATATTCCCTTTAATCCATAACCAACCTGAATATTCGTCAGTATCTGTATTCTGCTGTTCTTTTGTTAGCTTCTCTGTGCCAATTTTAATATTATTAAGACATTTGTTAACTTCTCCTTGATTTGGTAAAACATCGAAAGCAGGTAAGATATCTTTAGGTTGATTTATGACTAGTCCATAGAAGTCTTCGTCTACAAAGGATTTCGCTACTGATGAAGGATGGAGTGTAATATCAAAGTCTCTGTTTATTTGCTTCTCTAATATCTCTATTGCAGGCAAATCAACAACATCTACATCATCTTCTAATTCTGCTCTGATAATGGCAGGGTCTAATGCATATTCATTTTCAAAGGAGGCATCTTCACTAATTTGTTTATTCATATTTATTATTATACCCTTACACACTTTTCTTACAAGAGAATTTTCTCTGATTCTTTTGAGTAAATAATGATATACTCCTATATATGGACTCTATAAAAGATATTCTCTCTCAATTAAAAAGAAGTACTCCCCAAGATAAGAAGAAAAAAAAAGAGAAAGAGATACAATCCAAACTCTTTGATTTTGATCAACTAGAAACCAATCCCAAAAGAATGTTTACAGAGAAAGGTAAGTATGTGTCAACAGAACACCAAAGCTACGGTCTTAGATTGGCAGGAAAACTAGATGACAAAAAAAGATTAACTATGTATATCAAATGGGCAAAAACCAAACCAAGAGCAGTATTAGAATCAGCACTAAGTTTTGTATCTGACTATCCTAATGCAGAAAGTAAATCTAAACTATTTATGTGGAAAGTAAAGCAGTTAGAGAATGAAATCAAAACAAAAAAAGAACAAGAACAGGAAAATACTAAGTAGGGAAATACAGATGTATTTCAAAAAGGAATTTCAATACAAAGGTCAGATGATTGCTTGGATTATTGCAGATATTATTAAAATCATTGGCCTCTGCTTCATATGGCTAATGTCAGCTAAGGTAAATGGAAATGTAGAGCAGGGATATGTTGTCACATACTACATTTTAATTATGCTTGTTAGCAAGTTTACATCAGATTACACAATTGAGCATGGTGTGAGAAATATCTTAAGTGGGAAATTTTCAAACTTCCTACTTAAGCCTTTCAACTATCTTTTAGAGTACTTGGGTATAAATATTGGAAGTAATGCTCTAAGAGTAGGACTGTTTCTTCCTGCATTCATATTGGGGATAATAATTGCTTCCAAAAACAACCTTTGGATTATGAATCTTAATATTTTATCAATCTCTCTCGGCTTTATTGCAATTTTAATTGGGTTTTTAATTAGCTTCTTTGTTGGAAACATAATTTCATTAATAGCCATTAGAATAAAAGAGATGGATAGTATTAGAATATTCTTCTACAACATTGCATCACTTCTATCAGGTGAATTCATACCATTAGTTTTTCTATCTGGTTTTATTGCAAGAACATTCAAACTGCTACCATTCAGATATACACTCTCATTTCCAGTTGAGCTGTTCATTGGGGAAATTGAGAAGAAAGAAATACTCTTAGGCTTTCTAATTGCAATTATATGGTTATTTGTTCTGTTCATTACATACAAAATTATTTACAAAAAAGCTGTTGAGAAATATGAAGCGGAAGGAATCTGAAAAACAAAATAAAAGAACATTTTCCTACTACTTTAGAGTATGGAAACAAGTAGTTAGGGGAGGAATTAAGCGAAGTTATCTATACAAAACAGATATTTTTGTTAGATTTCTGCGAACTCTTCTTGTTGTTGGGATTCAAATTGCATTACTTAATGTACTATTTGGAAAGAGTGAAATGTATGCAGGTTGGAGTAGATCCCAAACATATCTAGTTATTGGTATTTGGAATGTTCTTAATTACATTGGTTGGTCTCTGTTCTCAACAAATCTTCTATATTTAGAATCAAAAGTAATTGAAGGAAAGTTTGACTATATACTTCTCAAACCCATCTCATCATCGTTCTATGCATCATTCTCAGACTTCTTCATTACAAACTTCATTACAGCACTATCGGGATTCATATTAATTCTTTACTATATTATTGCAGAGTGGGGGAGTATATCTTTTCTCAATGTCCTAGTTGGTATTGTTGCAATATGTGTAGCATTGTTAATTTGGTATGCCATATACCTTTTCTTTGCTAGCTTTACAATCTCCAATCCTAGAAATGGTATTCTTTCAATTGCAAAAGAATTACTAGGTCTAACAAAATATCCTATTGATGTATTTGGAAGCTCATTAAGTGTTGTTTTTTATACAGCAATACCAATTGCATTTCTAACAACAGTACCTGCCAATATTATGATTGGAAGATTTAGTTATGGATTTGTTTTGGTGGGGTTGGTGATTGGGATTATACTTTTAGTAATATCCAAACTAGTGTGGAATATGAATGTAAAAAGGTACTCCAGTGCAAGCAGTTAACACTTAATTAACCGTTCACCAGACCTGGTCGGTACATTTTATCCTTATGGTAAGGGTGTTTAAGGTCGCTTTTAACAGATATTTAATATTGTTATAGGTACTTGAAGTTACTTGTATCCCTCTGCTTGTAGTTTGTATGATTTGCTATATGTTCCACCTTTCTTTTTAACAAGCTCTTCATGGCTTCCCTCTTCAACGACTTTGCCTTTGTCTAAAACGATTATCCTATCTGCATTTCTTACTGTACTAAATCTATGTGAGATGATAATGACAGTTTTATTATCAAAGAAATTATATATCCTGTTAAATATCTTGTACTCAGAAACTGCATCGATTGCTGCAGTTGGCTCGTCAAATATTGCAAGAGGAGCATTTCTGTAGAAGAAGCGAGCAATTGCTATCTTTTGAGCTTGTCCTGTACTCGGTCGAATACCACCCTCCTTAATGTCTCATGACATTTGTCCATAGTTAACATAAACTAAAGTCATGAGGATACAACCAAAAACAATAGTCAATAGATACATTGACAATGATTACGATGCCGTAAAGACCGCTAAAGAACTAGGAATTAGTTCTAAAACTGTAAAAAGATGGTACAAAAAAGCCAAACAGAAAAGCGGTCTCACACCAATCAGAAAGGTAAAGATAGAAAGAAAAAGCACAAAACCAAAAACAATACACACAAAACTAACACATCCAATTAGTAGAAAGATTGTTAAGTTGAAAAAAGAAAAAGGCTTTTGTGCTAGAAAAATTAAGTATGTACTGAAATTAGACCTGCACCATAATACAATACATAGGCTTCTAAAAAGAAAAGGTTTAGTAGATAATTACCATAATCATAGAAGACCTAGATATCAAAAAACTAAACATATGTATCTAAGAAATACAAAAGAAGTAGGATATTTACAAATGGATGTGAAATATATCACTCCTGAGCTCTCAGGGCTTCCTTGGACATGTTACGAGTATGCAATCATTGATATATACTCAAGATACAAAGATGCTGTGATTTTCAATCACTTAAATATGGATTGTGCAATATCTTCTCTACTTGAGATTGTACCTAGACTACCTTTCAAACCAGTCTTTCTTCAAACTGATAATGGGTTAGAGTTTCAGAGTAGATTTGTTAAGCATGTTAATGCTTTAGGTATGAATCATCACTTCACACACAAGAGTAGTCCTAATGAGAATGCTGTGATTGAGAGAAGTTTTAGAACAGATGAGGAGGAGTTCTTCTTTTTTAGAATGAAAAGACCAAAGGATTATGATGATTTAAGAGAGCAGTTTAGACTGTGGTTAGAGGAGTACAACACAGATAGACCACATTTAGGAATTGATTTAAAGACACCAATGGAGGTAATATTAGGTGGACAAATGTCATGAGACATTAAGCAAGAATTGACGAAATGTCGTATTTACTATAAAATCATCTGTCATATAACTATGGACATTTTGACGATTAGAAATAGTCTTAGTTTTTTACACTGTAAAAAACTTACAGTGATTGATTCTGGACATGAGAACAGTTGCTTTCTAATTGAAACAGAAGACAATAAGAAATTTGTCCTCAAAATATTTCCCCTAAAGGATCTTGACGAACTAGTATTTGAGAAATCTGTACTAGAAAAATTATCCAAATCTACAAAAGGATATATAGAAACATTTGGAGAGATTTTACAATTCGAAGATGAAATATTTATTTTATACAAATATTTCGATGGCGATCCCTTGTCACCTGTTGACATTAAAAAGGAAACCCTCGAAAAAATCGCTCATATGCAAGCGGATATGCACAAAACGCTACAAAACTTTAGTCCTAAGGGCAAAAGAGAAAGATTCTCCATTTTTGATTTAAGCTTTATAGATCTTTTCTCCAGAAAAGAAGAAGATTCTGAGATAGAAGATGTCATCAACTTAGCAAAAGAGAAGGTAGATTCATATATATCAAAATATAAAAATTTTGATCTCCCGAAATCAATAATTCATGAAGATCTAGAGCTAGTTAATATTTTACAAAACTCAAAGCAAGAATTGTTATTCATTGATTTCGGAGAAAGTCACTTTGCACCCGTAATTAGTGATATTGCTATCGCGATGAAGGAGCTCATAATAAACACTACGGGCTCAGACATGAATCTAATTGAAACTTATATTCGGGCTTATCAAGACAAATTCCCCATTCTTACTCAACAACAATTAGATATGCTACATTTTCTAATGCTTAGAAGAACACTTTTTATGTTTACATATCTTTTACATATAGGCCACAAGATTAACTCGCCCAATAACAAAGGTATTTCATGCAATGTAGACATTGAATATAAATCACTTATTGAATTACTAAATAATAATTTTAGATTATCAAACGATTTGCTATGAATAAAACAACTGGGTTAATTCTTGGGAAAGTTGCTCCTATGCATAAAGGACACCAATATCTAATTGATACAGCTCTTGACATTGTCGATGAACTAATATTCGTAGTATACGATTGTCCAGATCGAGTCCACATCCCGACAAATGTTAGAGCAAACTGGATTAGACAGCTATATCCACAAGTGAATGTTATAGAAGGATGGGATGCACCCAACGAACACAATAATAGTGATTTGAATGTACAAAGAAAACAAGAGCTTTTTATCTCTAAAGTATTAAGAGGGAAGAAAATTACGCACTTTATCTCTTCAGAAAGCTATGGTGAGCATATGAGTCGTCACTTAAATGCAGAAAATGTTGTTGTAGACATGGATAGAGCACATATCAATATATCCTCTACTATGAGAAAATATGAAAAAATATGTAGACTATCTTCCAGAGATTGTATATCGAGATTTAGTTACAAAAATAGCAATTACAGGGTTTGGCTTAGAAGAAAGCAACAAAATCACTCGAGAACTCGCTAATCATTACAAAACAAACTTAAATGAAATATCTCTTCAAACACCCGAGTCTTTAGAGGAGTTGCAAAGTATTACAGACAAAAAATTAGACGAATTTATGAGTTTCCAAATTTTCAAGGATTCAAACAATTTTACATTCTTTAATAACACGTTGCTCGACAACTATGTTGTTTCAGAGGGAATTTTGCGAGAATATAATCCTGAATTGTTTGAAAAAGCAATTGTTAATCTAAGAAAATACGATATTGTTTTATTTAATTCTTCCGAAAACGGAGTAACTAATAACGTTGAAAACATTTTTCTTAACAATCAAATAAAAAGTATTCTAGATACCCACCACATTCCATACATTCAGCTAGAAGGTTCTCATAAAGAGAAAATGGCTCAAGCTATGAAAGCTATTAACATAAATTTTAAGAAGAAACTTTTCCATGAGTAATAATTATCTTGCAGGTGGAGTTAATTCACCAATTCCAATACCTGAATATTATCCCCAAAATATAGTCAGAGGAGAAGGACCTTATGTTTATGATAAAGATGGCTCTAGATTTGTTGACATGTGGATGGGATATGGAGCATTACTTTTTGGACACGCAGATCCAGATATCGTTAAATCTATCAAAACCGCTACAGAGAAAGCATTCTTTTTCTCTTATCAAACACTTATCGAAAAAGAGTATTCAGAAGAAATACATAATCTTATTCCTTCCGCAGAAGTAATCAGATATGCCACTACAGGTTCAGACGCGGTAGCATATGCAATAAGACTTGCAAGAAATTACACCAAAAGAAACAATGTTCTTTCTATAAAAGGAGGCTACCATGGTGCACATGAAGGAATGGTCTCAACAACAGGAACAACAATAAAGACTCCTCCCGAGTTTGTAAAATTCAATGATCCAAAAGCTGTGTCTGAGAAACTCGAAAGTGGGTCTTTTGCATGCATGATACTTGAACCCGTTTTGGCAAACTCTGGATGTACTCCACCAAATGAAGGATACCTTCAAGAAATCAGAGATATTTGTACAAGAACAGGTACTGTTTTAATATTTGATGAGGTTGTAAATGGCTTCAGGATGTCTATTGGAGGATCTCAAAAAAGATTTAATGTAACACCAGATCTCTCCACCTTCTCTAAAGCAATTGCTTCAGGTCTTCCACTATCTCTTATCGCAGGGAAGAAAGAAATTATGGAACATTACATGCCAACAGGAAAAGTATTCTTCGCAGGGACATTTAACGGTCACCCTCTCTCTTTATCGGTAGCCAGAACAGTACTTAAGAAATTGAAAGACGAGAAGTTTTATGAACAGTTAGATGAAATGGGGGATCGCTTTAGATTAGAAATAAGCAACCTAATTCATGAATACGATTTGAACATTGCAATACAAGGGATAGGCTCTATGCTCACCATAGGTTTTGGATGTAAAAATTTCAATCAAGGAATAACGAACGAAAATTTTGATGCCAATGCATATCAGGAATTTATCAAAAGAATGGCCAGACTTAAAATTCTCTTCCCTCCCCTACCAACAGAAACTGTATTTCTATCACCAGTTCACCAAGAAATATTAGAAGATATTATTGAAAAAACAAAAAACACATTAATTAATATGCACAAAGAAAATCTGATATGAAAACAGATGACTCATCAAGGTTACAAAATCTTAATAAAACAATAAAAGCAGCGTCACAAACGAATTTATATAAAGATAAAAATCTTAAAATATTATCACGATTAGAAGATCTCTCTACACTACCCTTTACAACAAAGCAAGATTTAAGAGAGAACTATCCGTTTGGAGGACTAGCAACAGATATGCAAAATGTAATCGAAGTACATACCTCTTCAGGAACAACTGGCAAAGCCGTTGTATCATACCTCACAAAAAAGGATATTCTCGAAGGAAACAAAGCTATATCTAAAGCATGGAAAACTTTTGGTATAAATAAAGATAGTCGCTTAATGTTTATAATGAGTTATGGCTTATTTTCAGGAGCGGCAATAAATACATATGCTATACAACATCTGGGAGCTTTTGTATTACCAGCAGGTATACAACCAATTATGAAGCAAATCAATTTAATGATTGATTATCAAATTGATACCATTGTTGCTACTCCCGGTTTCTTATTGTACTTGAGCGATTCTTTAGAGAAGAATAACATACCAAGAGAAAAACTTAATCTTAAAAGGGCTATTGCCGCAGGAGAAATTTATTCAAATCAAACAAGAGCAAAAATTGAAGAACTCCTCGATATAGAGGTTTTTGATCACTATGGCCTCTGTGAAGTAAATACAGGAATCGCATATGAGTGTGAATATCACAATGGCTTGCACATCCTTGACGATTATGTCATTGCTGAGATAATCAACCCCAAGACAGGGGGAACTCTAAAACTAGGAGAGTTGGGAGAATTAGTGCTTACAAGCCTAAAAAAAGAAGCTTCTCCTATAATTAGATATAGAACTGGGGATATTACAAAAATAATTCCAGGGAAATGTAAGTGCGGAAGACAAAGTTATAGAATAGATAGAATACATGGACGTATTAATGATACGATGTTCATCAGAGGGATAAAAGTTAATCCTTATGAATTAAGGGACTTCATTCTTAATATAGTTGGAAACAATTTAAAATCATCAGATATAATCTTTAAGATCAAAAAGAACGATATTAAGTATACTCCGCAAGTCTATATTAGTGTAAAAGATGACAAGATTCTTCCCAAATTACAAAAAGATATTAAAGATACTACAAAAGTTCCTTTCAACATAAATTCAGTTGAACCTAATTTCTTTGGTAGAGAAGATAACAATAAAGTAAAACTCGTACAGTATGTTGAAGATTAATCAAGTAGAGGGTATTACGAACAATTTAATATCCTACTTAAGAGAAAATGAGAGATCTTTAAAAACTCTGAATAAAGATATAACTAATGATACAGACTTTGCAATTGATTATGATTACAACTATATAATCGGTTACCTAGAAAAGTATATAGTAAATATTGAGACCAATCTAAACTCAACGACCTTATCTCCCAAAGGAGACATATTAATCATACTCTCGTATAATGAGCCTTTTATAATGTCAATAATACCTGTACTAAACGCTCTAGTAGTAGGAAATACTGTAGAAATAAAACCAAGCAGTAAAGCACTTAATTTCTTTTCTCACATTTGGGAGAACAGTGGTATTATCAATAAATATCAGCTTCCATTGAATATACATGTTTGTTCCAAAGAAGAAGTGACAAACATCATTCACGATATGGATGCAGTATACTTCTTTGGAGGTTTTGAGAATGCAAAACAAATAGCAAAAATCTGTGCAGAAAATCTGATCGAGTTTCATCCAGAAATTGAAGCTTCTGATTTTCAAATTATAAATATCTCTGACATTAAAGATATAGATAAAGAGAGTATTAAAACAACTATACATGACAGTTTTCTACATACAGGACAAAGTTGTCAAAGAATTCAAGGGATATATATTAATAGTGAACTCTATCCTCATTATAAAGATCTTTTAATAGAAACATGTAATCAGATGACTAAGTCAGGAGAGTTCTCAAAATATATTCCCGAAAACTATCAACCAGGAGAAATTCTTATAAACAATTTCCAAAACCTTATTAAAAAAGAAACTACTATAGAAATACAAAAGATTAATGGAGAATTTCCATATATTATGTCTAACATCAATCCTAATGGTGAGTTAATTAAATCTGCTCAGTTTTTACCAACCTTATGGTTATTAAGCTACTCATCACAAGAAGAATTATTAGAATGGATTCATAATCGGAAATTTCGATTAGGCGTAAATATTTTGTCAGACAACAAATCTTTTATTGAAAATATTGTAGAATCTACTAGATTCTCAAGATACACAATAAATACTGGGCATAGCTTAGTAAGATATAACGAAGGATGGGGTGGAATATCTCCAACTGGATTTAATGGTTATAAATCTTGGATAGAACATTTTTCATATCCATTTACAGTAATCAGAGAATAGATGTTGTAAATATTTCTATCATCCTCCCTCCCTTGAGATTCTAGATTCAAGAAATTCAATAACAATATTTTTATACTGTCATATTTGTCTCATTTCAGGTTCCAGACGTGTATGTACCGCCATTATTTCAAGGTTGTTACAAGACCTATTCACTACTCTAGGAGTCTATTGGTTGTTTTGATAATAATTTTATTTATAATAGAATCTTATTTAAGAAATAAGAATAAAGGGAGATATATTATGATGTATAATTAGATATTTAATATATTAATATTAAGACATATGGATAATAAAGAGAATTTCGACAAAGTTAATGAGCCTCAATTTGTAGTTTTAGGAATTGAAAATCTTATGCCACAAAGAGATATAGAGATGGAAGATGGGAATAAGTATAGAGTATATTTAGAAGAAAAAGTCAGAGATACTGATAGATGTTTTGGTATTAGTAGTACAGATGATCCAAGAGATATTAAGCTTTTTCAAATAACTACAGGTATGGATAGTAATAAGAATTTCTCAATGCATACTCTTGCTGAATTAGATATAACAAATGATGAAGTAGCTAAGTATCTTTTAATTAATGGTTTAGAAATTGTAAATGATTTAAGAAATAAGGGTATGGATGTAAAAATGACAGATTTTTCTAAGACAATAGCTGTAGGAAATCAGAACTATATACTTACATATCAACCTCCTACTGCAGAACCTATTAATATGCGACAACAGTATATAGAGAGAGTTACAAGAAGAATATATCGATAGTGTTTACTACTTTACTTCGTAAGATATTAAGGTTACCTACATAATGGTCTTATTACCAATGGTTTGTTTGATAAGTGACCTTTAATAGTAAATAATCCTGCTTCAAGTTCAACAGAATATCTTTCCCTATACTTATACGAAACACCTTCAATGACAAGTGGTTCTTTACATTTATTATATATACTTATACTAGGCATATTACAATCATTTACATCGAAGATTAAGCACTCCTTAGGAATTTTTCTTTCAAAAGTTTTTACTAGTTGTTTACCAAAACAACCACCTAACATTGATGTGGTAGTTATTCTACATGCATAAGGAAGCTTAGGATAAATGATTACTGAAGCAATAACAACAACAGCAAGAATAAGTAATATGATATGTTTCTTTTTCATAAGATATTTTTAGTTATAGTTTATTATATCACTGTAATGTACCTAGCCATAATACATACCTTGCTTTACTCTCTTAGCTATTAACTGGTTTCTAGCGACAACTAGATTTGTGGCATGTTCCATATATGACAAGTATTCTTCAGGTGTTGTTGGTATTGGAATAGAGTTAAAGTTATCAAACGGAGGTGCTATCTTAACAACAGAGTAATCTGCATTTAAATAATTATTAAAAAGAAAGAAGTCTATATATCCTTGAAAGTTATTAAATAATTTAAAGAAATTATCATACTTCTTTAGAGTATCAAACAAAGGACTATCTTCTCCTAGATAGTATCTACGAATACATTCAATGGTTAAGTCTAATCTATCACTTATTTTCTTTTCAAAACCTTTTGCTCCATTTATGGTTGGTTTACGATCTACCTTGTTACTTGGCCAGATGGTAATTGCACCAATTGTTTCAGTTAGGTTGATAAAGTCCTTAAGTTTGTCATTTGGTAGTTGAGAGATAACATTCTTGGTATTTTGATACTTAACATACGTAGTTATTGCTCTGTCACTAGATAGATAGAATTCTCCTAAGTATGATTTGTGATATAGTCTGTTTCTAGATATTTTCGTTAGTGTAAATATTTCACCATTAGGTAAAGGTTTATTCCAAAGTATTCTATGATATTCCTGAAGTATTGGACTATATCTATCAGCATCTAATGGTTGTGTGTCTTTTTGGAAGTTGTATGTTGTATCTATTTGCATAATATTAGAATTAATCTCTTACTCCCCTTTTATATCCACTACTTCCTTCTCTAGCCTCAAAGTATCATTTGTTTCTTTTAAGAGTCTATTCAAAACTCCCACCAGAGATATCAAAGAATCTCTCAAAGAACTCTTTTAACCTATTCAAAACACTCTCCTTCTTTTTCGATCTTTCACCTCCAGGAGTAAATCTAGTAATAGGAGGCAGAACATCAGATATAGACATACCTGTTACTGGAATCCCACCATCTCGGAAAGCATTACGAATAAACTTGTATACCTCTTCAGAATCAAGACCCTCTGTATCAATAATCTCATTTAGTTCCTCAACCCTCTTCTCCTTAACAAATTTCCTCCAATCCTCATCAACAGAAGAACCTATATCCAAAGATGAAATAAATTGATTGATTAACTCTTTCTTGTTTCTTAACTTCATACTAGAATCCACTGCTTTATTAATATCAACCAAAATCTCCTTATTCTTAGTATGATCTTCATGATATTTCTTAATCAGTTCCAAAATATAATCAATATTTATATCAACCTGTTTAATAAGCTCCATTTCAAATATAACATCATCGTTGATATTCTCCTTCTCTGCATCATCTCCCTTTTTGAATTCATTGTACAAATCGATATACATACTATGATAATCCTGTACATCCCTATCTGTTAATATCTCATTACCCTCAAATTCATCAAAGGTAGTTAAAATATTCTTTACTCTCAAAATAGAACCGTACAACTTTATGAAATCCTTCTGATTTTGTTCTCCAACAACAAGTTCTCCAACAGGAAATTTCTCTAAAAGCTCTTCAATGAAACTCTTATATCCTCTTACATCTTTACCCTTCTCGTTATATCCATAGTAATAGTCCTCATATGACTTTAGAAGAACTATACCACTAGCCTCCTTATCACCAAACAATGCAATTGATTCATTGGTAGCCTTCTCTAAGTTTCTAAAACAAACAATATTTCCAAATGTTTTTACAGTATTTAATATACGATTAGTTCTAGAATATGCTTGAAGCAAACCGTGTAATCTCAGATTCTTATCAACCCACAATGTGTTAAGAGTAGTAGCATCAAAACCTGTTAGGAACATATTAACTACTAAGAGGATATCTACTTCTCTATTTTTTACCCTACGACTTACATCTTTATAATAGTTCTGGAACTTATCAGAAGATGTATCAAAAGAAGTACCAAAAATAGAGTTGTAATCTTTAATAGCTCTATCTAAGAAATCTCTTGAGCTGGCATCAAGCATACTTGTATCCTCTGAGTTCTCATCTAACATCCCATCAGCATCTTCATCATTTACACCAAAACTATATATCATTGCCACCTTCAACCTTTTATCACTAGGCAAATCTGCAAACTGTCTTTGAAATTCAGCATAATATTTCTTTGCAACATCTATGGAAGAAACAGCAAATATCGAGTTAAATCCTGCAAGTCTCCTATCCTTTAGTTTATAGAAGCTATTCCTCTTAGTCTTCTGATCAAAATGTTCTCTAATATACCTTACTATATTCTCCAACCTCTCTGGAGCCGAGAGTGTTGCCTCTCTATCAATATCACTTATCTTCTTGTCTTCAATATCCTCAGCTTCTCTAACTGTTGAGATATAGTCTACTTTGAATGGTAAAACATTCTTATCTGATATTGCATCTACAATTGTATATGTATGCAACTTCTCACCGAAGGCTTGTTCTGTTGTTTTTAGATTTGGATGACCTCCTAGTGATGCATTAGCAGCGAATATAGGTGTTCCTGTAAAACCAAAAAGATGATACTGCTTAAATGCCTTAACAATAGCTGTGTGCATATCTCCAAACTGTGACCTATGACACTCATCAAAGATAATAACCATGTGCCCATCGAAAATAGAATGACCTGAGTTCTTTTTAATAAATCTGTCTAGTTTTTGAATAGTAGTAACTATTATCTTCGTGCTTGAGTCTTCCAGCTGTTCCTTTAATATCTTTGTATTTGTGTTACTGTTAGCAGCTCCTCTTTTAAATTTGTCATACTCTTTCATTGTTTGATAATCCAAATCCTTACGATCTACTACAAACAACACCTTATCTACGTACGGCAAATTACTAGCTAATTGTGCTGTTTTGAAACTTGTCAATGTTTTCCCAGAACCTGTTGTATGCCATATATACCCGCCAGCTTCTATTGTTCCTAGTTTTTTATAGTTTGTACTAATCTCAATCCTATTTAATATCTTCTCTGTTGCTACTATCTGATACGGTCTCATAACTAATAACAATTTTTCAGTTGTAAAGACGCAGTATTTTGTAAGAATGTTAAGGATTGTATGCTTAGCAAAGAATGTTTTAGTAAAATCTATTAAATCTGGTATAGGTTTGTTAGTTGCATCAGCCCACCAACTAGTAAATTCAAAAGAGTTACTTGTTTTTTTACCTTTAACAATAGCTCCTTCTCCTAGCTCACTAATATGTTGGAATCTTGTCGTATTACTATAATATTTTGTGTGTGTGCCATTGGATATGACAAAGAGTTGGATATATTCAAAAAGACCAGAGGCTGACCAGAAGCTTTCTCTTTGATATCTATTTATCTGATTGAATGCTTCTTGTATTGCAACTCCTCTTCTTTTTAATTCAACGTGTACTAGAGGTAGTCCATTAACAAGTATGGTTACATCATATCTATTCTCTCTTTGTCCTTTTTCTGTTGTATATTGATTTATTACCTGAAGAGTATTTTCATGTATGTTATCTTTTTTAAGAAGGTATATATTTTTTTGTGTTCCGTCATCTCTTTGAAGGATTTTAATATAGTCTTCTTGTATTGTTTGAGTTTTTTCTTCTATACCCTGATTTTTATTTGCTATCTCACTATCAAAGAATCTCTCCCATTCATTATCAGAAAAGGTGATGTCATTTAATTTTTCTAATTGGTTTTTTAGATTAGAGATTAGTTCTTCTTCTGAATGTATGTGTATGTATTCGTATGCTTGGGTTTTTAGTTGTTCTATGAATGCTTGTTCTAATTGAGCTTCACTTTGGTATGATATATCTCTTAGTTTATCTGGTACATACATTCCTACTACTGTGCTTTGAGGGTTTTCAACAACTAAGTTGTATTTATGCTCCATATTCTTTGAATGTTAATAGTTTATTACGATAGTATTCATATTGTTTTCTTCTAGCATTTAGTTCTGCTGGTAGTCCTATGGATATATCATTTACGAGTTTTTCGAATTTGTCTAGTATAGATACAATTTCTTTTTGTTTTGATAGAGGGGGGATGGGGATTTTGTAATCCAAGATCTTTTCCGATTTAACACGAATAACTTTAGTACCTTGTGCATATCTCTCTTTGTATTTTTGAAAGTCTGTAGTTTGGAGAAGATATGTAATGTATTTAGTATTTTGGTTATGACGGAATGCAAACATATCACCACTTATACAAATCTCATCACCTAACCAACCCAAAGGCTTACACACATCTTCAATATTTTCACTTACACCTGCAATTAGAACATCCCCCTTTTTTGCTTTTTTGAGCTTTCTTGACAATTCTAAAGATACAAAGGACTTAGTCTTATCTGCGAAAGTTCCATAGTAAGTATAAATCTGACCATAGTGAACACAACCAACTCCTTCTTCTGTAAAATCTTTTTTTTGTAACCCACTACCTCTTATCATAGTTCCTATATCTCCTAATGTTAGCCATTTAACCTCTGTCTGTCTGTCTGTCTGTCTGTCTGTCTGTCTGTCTGTTAGATTATCAGAATCTGCTCTGTCAAATGTCAAGAGGAAATTACGATAATACTCATACTGTTTCTTTCTTCTCTCCAGTTCTGCCTCCAGTTCTGCCTCCAGTTCTGTAAACTCATTAAGGATTTTAACTATTTCCTCTTGTATTTCAAGGGGTGGTATGGGAATTTGTATCTTCTCCCACTGTGTTTTGGTCAGACCGAAACGAGTAATACCTTTAGCATTTCTGTTTATTTGACTCTGTATAAAATCTGATTCAAAGACATAATTTATAAACATTGAAGTTATAAAGTTCTCCTCTTTTAATCTTATACGCATAATATGATAACTATAAACGACATTATCCATATCTTCTGTAATCACTGCTGAATTACCAATGTCATTTAAAACCTCAGAAGAAGGAGTTATAAAAATATCTCCTTTCAAGACATTGCAATCTCTAATTTTGTTATCAGTCGCTGTAACTTTCATCTTTGGGATAGAGCTATCAATATATTTGTTACGATACACATCCATATAGTTTAACAAGATAACTTCTTTTTCATTGCTATTTATTTTCTTATCTACTCCTGCACCACTAACAAAAGCTATGTCTGAAAGCATTTTAAATTCAACGCCATCAGGGCATAATTCTTTAATTAGTTTCTCTATTTTACTTGAATGTTCTTTCATGCTTTATACTCTCAAACTATATTAAATTACAAACATTACCATATAAATTCTTTAGCTCATCTATCCCCATATCTAAAATAGGTTCATACATAAATGAATTTATATGAATATTCTCAGGAGTCATAATATTGACCTCCTCTAAAACAACAAGGTTTTCTCTATGGCTAGACTCCTCAGAGAATTCTTTCTGGTATTTTTCAAACAATATCCTTGTCTGATTATCTCCCGAGACTGGAAGATTATCAGAGATGCTGGAGAACATATATTCTTCAGCCTTATGCCTAATAGCCATTGCCAGAACGATTTTGTTCTCTAGGTTAAACTCATCATCATTTATCGAGTTTGCAACATTAAAAATTTCATCATATACAAGATCAGAGTCCCTAATACTAGCATCAAAGTCATTAGCCCCAAGATATAGCTTGTATATAAGTTTCAAATCTCCAAAGGTTATACGCTTCGTATTCTCTTTAGAATGTAATAAATTGGTTAAAGTCTCATAATCTTTGCCATATGTTGTAGAAGATGTAGCCTTACCACTATACTCTACTAAATTCCTAACAAAAGGTATTAATGCTAAAATGTGTTTCTTGGCTTCTACAATGTCATACTGTGCACCACTTTTCATATTTTTCCTCCAAGTTAAGAACGGAGCATTCTGATATACCTCTTCACCTATTTTAATTTCCCCTTGATGCTTTATGGCATGCCGTTTGTTCTTCCTCGGAAGACCTAACCTCTGACTAACTGTCCGATAAAAATCAAAGTTATGTGTAAAAATTATCGAGTAGAAATTACTATTTTTTGCTAAATCATTAAGATATTCAACAATAGCAAATTTATTTTTGTAATCGAATGAATCTGCAATATCATCGATTACAAATAGTGTCTTCTGATTTTGGATTTCCCTTGCTCGAATCTCAAAAACTATGTTCAAAATATAAAAAGCCCTTTTTTCACCTTGACTTAAAACATTATGTATTAATTTATTTCTATCAATCTGTTTCCCTTCGAATTCAAACAATATTACTGGTTTTCTTGTGTTTAAGATGGCATCAGACTGGTTATCAACAATCAATGTAAAAGGCATATTAACAAACCTGTTATGAAACTCATCAATTGCATCTTTCCATCTGGACTGTTGAGTGTTTGCTTCCTCCACAATCTCCTCTAATCCCGATTTTTTCTCTACATACAAAGCAACTAGATTCTCTAGCTCCATCTCCAACTCTTTGAGATAGCTAAACCATACCTCTTTTTTGAATTTATCATAATCAATAAGTCGAATTAACAAAGTAGGATGGTTTTCTATTGTCTTTTTAAATTTCCTTAACACAGCATGTTTGTTTAGTTTGTCATCAATCTTTTTGTAGGTTTCTTTTAAATCTACATTATTGAATATTTTATTAACTTCTTCATCAAGAATCTCTGTAAATCTCTGTGTGTCAACAACATCTCCATACTTCTTTAGATTAAGTTTATGACCAGCAAGAAAGAATGCGTTTCCTTCCATTGATTTGGAAATATTGTTTGCTTCAGTTGTACCAAATACTATACCTTCATTCTTTGCGAAAAATTCAGATTTTTTAATCAAATTTTCATATTTTTCGAAATACTCCCCAACCAAGTCCTTGTTGCTCTTCAAGAACTCTTTCACTTTACCTTCTTTATCAAAGATGTCGTTATAATTACCAAAAGTAAATGTTTCATTAGAAGTCTTCACGTTGGCTAATATTTCAGTAAAAATTTCAAAGATGTTTCTAGGGTTATCCATAGGGGAAAAAGTCTCCACAACTTCTTGTTCGCAGTTTGTACTCCCTGAGACTTTCTTTAAATTCTTTATTAATAATTGCTTCCTAGAATCAAGCTCCTCATAGACATTCAGATATTTTTCCCTGAGTTCTTCATCTGCCAAAAGAGTTGACACTTTATCTTCTGAATCAAAAGCTTTTTCATTATATGGATGTATTACACAAATCTCCTCTGGAGTAATTTGGTCGCCAGTTTCATCAATAGTAATGTTAAAGACAGAAACAGCACTCTCATCCATCTGGTCACAAGGCTCCTTCCTCTGAGAAATATCATCGAAAGTCTTAGCGAAAGAACTTTTCATTACTCCGTTAGGTACATAAACAACAATTGTTCTACAGTCAGAGAAGTCGAACTCTTCAACAAGTTTTTGTATTCCGTAGCAATTTTCCAAATGTACTCTTAGTTTATCCATCTTACCCCTCTATCTCCCTAACAATATTATCTATACTCTTTCTTAAAACATCTTGTCTTTTAACAATCTCTTCTATCTCTTTATTTAAAATTTTAATGTCTATAACCTCTCTAGTATCCTCTGGTGTAACATATCTAGATACAGCAATATTATATTCATTCTCCTCTATCTCTCTACCACTTACTAACTTAGCAAAATATTCAACATCTTTACGATTCTTAAATGTATCTAATATCTTCTTCCTATTCTCTTCACTTAGTTTATTCTTATTTCCAGCCCTAACAAACTCTTTAGATGCATCTATGAAAAGTATATTGTTATCACTCTTACTCTTTTTAAGAACAATGATGCAAGTAGCAATACCCACACCAAAGAAAAGATCTGGTGGTAGCTGTATTACGGTATCTATATAGTTATTATCTACCAAATACTTCCTAATCTTTTGCTCTGCACCTCCTCTGTAAAGGACTCCGGGGAATTCAACAATACCAGCAGTTCCACTTGTAGATAGCCAAGAAAGAATATGCATTGTAAAAGCCAGGTCTGCTTTACTCTTCGGCGCTAAAACACCCGCAGGTGAGAAACGAGGATCATTAATAAGTAATGGATTGCTATCTCCATCCCATGGAATTGAATATGGTGGATTAGAGACTATTGCATCAAAAGGTTCATCATCCCAATGTTTAGGATTTGTTAAAGTATCACCTAATGCAATATCAAAATCATTGTAGTTAATGTCATGCAAAAACATATTAATTCTACAAAGGTTGTATGTTGTGAGATTAATCTCCTGTCCAAAGAAACCTTGTCTTACGTTCTCTTTACCTAAAACCTTTACAAATTTTAGTAACAAAGAGCCAGAACCACATGCTGGATCATATACTTTATTAACTTCCTTTTTCCCAACTGTTGTTATCTCTGCTAAAAGTTCGCTAACCTCCTGAGGAGTATAGTATTCTCCTCCTGACTTACCAGCATTGGAAGCATACATACCCATTAAATATTCATATGCATCCCCAAAGATATCAATTGTATTATCTGCATACTCTCCCAAATTCGAATCTCCAATTGCATCCAAGAGCTTTACGAGTTTTGTATTTCTTTCCGTTACAGTACTACCTAATACATTTGAATTAACATCTAGGTCATCAAACAAACCTTTTAAGTCTGCTTCACTTTCAAAACCTTTTGCTGAACTCTCAATGTTATCCAAAACTCTTGCAAGTGTTTCATTAAGGTTTGAATCAGTACTAGCATTCTTTCGAACATTTTCAAACAATTCGCTGGGGAGAATATAAAAGCCTTTCTCTCTTACAGTATCTGCTCTACCGTACTCTGCTTTTTCATCAGAGATATCTGCATAGTTGAAATCTTTATTACCTGCTTTGCGTTCTTGAGTATTTAGATAGTTTTTTAGGTTCTCACTGATGAAGCGATAGAAGAGCATACCTAATACATACTGTTTGAAATCCCAACCATCTACACTACCTCTTAGATCATTTGCTATGCGCCATATAGTTTTGTGAAGTTCTGCTCTCTCTTGTTCTTTACTATTTTTGTTATTCAAGAGTTCGGAAGGATAAAATTATTCCTTTTATATTAGCAAAAAAGAGTAAATACCTCAATCAAAATGGTATAATGCTGTATGACAAATATTCATCATGTAAAGGGAGATATTACAAAATTATCTGTAGATGTAATTGTTAATGCTGCAAACTCTTCCCTTATGGGCGGAGGAGGTGTAGATGGAGCAATTCATAGAGCAGCTGGTCCTGAACTCCTATTAGCTTGCCAAAAGATTAGAGAAGAACTGTACAAAGATGGCCTACCCACAGGAGAAGCTGTCATTACAGAGGGATTTAACCTACCATCAAAGTATGTAATACATACAGTTGGACCTGTATGGCAGTGTGGGAACAAAGATGAGGATAAACTGTTAGCTAAATGTTATTTGAATTCATTAAAGTTAGCACAGAAACACAATCTCAAGTCCATAGCATTCCCTGCTATTAGCACTGGTATATACGGATATCCTAAAGATTTGGCTTCAATCGTTGTAAACAGGACTATAGATGACTTTATTACAAAAGATACAGGGATAACAGATATCTACCTTGTAGAATACTCCTAATCTAAGTTTTTAATTATATATAATATGAAAACAAAGATACTAATCGGTATTTCTTTCCTTCTTATTACAACAATATTAGTAGCTATATTCACCAAACACTTAGATAGTCAGAAAAAAGAGAATATTAACAATCATAGAATTGAAATTGTAGAGAAGTATTGTGGATATATAAAAACTAAAGATTGTAATGAAGCAGTACTAAAAGATGAATACACCATGGCAATGTTAGAAGATGTTTCTGATATTGTAAAAGAATATGATAAAACGAACCTAAAAGAGATAGAACCCATTACTGTAATTCCAGAAATAGATTTGAAAAAGTCAGACATATTTTCATATGACATTGGTAATAATGAGAAGGTAGAGGTTAAATATATCAAGGATGAAGAATATAAAGAAGAACTTTCACAGATATATCTCTCTGGGGAACTTATGTACAAGGACAAGATATATTCAAATATAGGAATAAGAGAACAATTGGGCTTTGTAGGCAAGGTTGGACTACATACTTTTCATAGTACAGAGCTTAAGTATCCATTACTAATTGTTGCAGAAGAGCCAATTGGTTCGTCTAGAGATAAAAAGGCTATTTATTTTCTAATTAATGATGAGTTAGTGAGATATGAGATTAGATATAACAACGAATTGACTGAACAAGTACTAAGATCTAATATAGAGGTTAATGTATATATTGATATAGAAAGTAACAAACCCTATATATACAGTTATTGGTCAGATCCAGCATTTATAGGTAATAAGATTTCTAGGTGGGAGATAGATCATGATAAGAAAATGATTGTAAGAGAATCATCTATCATAGAGGTTGCTGGATTTGTTGAAGATTGAGTGTTTAGTAAGATATAAACACATATTGATACCCAACACCATTCCATTTACAGCAAAGGAATTGTAGGTCCGAGTTATTTAACGGTAATATTCTGAATGAACTAATAGATAATGATTACCATGCAATCGATGCAATGAAACATGTGTCTCGAATGAATTAGTATGTTTGATTTGAGATTAAGGGGGTGTTTTGGTACAATGTTATCAATAGATTGGGAAGTCCCTCTGCGGTATTGGAATAATATACTGAAAGCGGAGGTTTACTGCCAATCTTTTGTTAATAGAATTTCTCTAATTTCTCCCTTTGTAAAAACATACATTTTTTCGTTCTTGTTTCTTGGATTCCGAATGTTATATTTTGATAATTGAATAATTAGAGTATCTGTTACTTTGTTTTTGTTAATATATATCCTATACTATCCCTAACATCTACATTCTTAAAATATGAATAAAAAGACCCTACTAACAATCTCAACAATCATCAACCTTCTCTTCCTCACTATAATATCCTTAGCCCTCTTCACAAAACTCTTCCACCCTGTTATGTTCAAACTCTCGAAAAGAGGTGCATGCTACTTCCTACTATCAAAATCAAGAAAAGATATTCCTAATCACCCTAACACTAAAACATTAGAAGATTTCTGTAATATGAAAGAAGGGTCAGAAGAATGGAAGAACATGGAGAAAAAACTTCAAAGATATAATCCTATTACAGAAGAAAACATTACCCCTAACAAAGAGAATAGTGATAAAGAAGAACTATACAACAAATATATTAAATACTCTAAAGCTAAAATAGAAGGAAAAAATCAAACAATATTAGAAAAACTTTCATATGTAGACAATGTCGTAGACAAAAAAGAGTTAGAAACACTTCCTCGCCTACCACACCTAACATTTAACCAACCAGTAGATGCATTAAACAAAGAAGAGAGCTTTACATACCAAATCGATGATGAAAATATAATTGAGGTAATGTGCCCACTGAAACCTGAACCCTCATTCCATATTAAGTTCCCAATGGCATACGAAGAGTGCAAAGTTAACTACCAAGGTAACCACCTAAAAAACACTACTATGGCAATTTACAGAGGGGAAAACACATATAATTTACAACTATATATCAACAACAACTCTCAACTTAAATATCCATTCATGATTCTAAATGATTACATAGGAACTCACATACAATGTAATAGTGAGATATTCTTCCTAAAAAATAGTAAAGCAGTCCAATATGCTGCTGTACATACCACAAAAATTCTTGGGGATGGTAAGAACTTTTGTTATGAAGAAGCACAGGTGTATATAGAAGATGGCAAAGAATACATACTCCTATACCAATACCCTAACCCACCAGAAACTATTAACACTACACTCAAATTAGAAAAAGGATTATCCCTAAGAGTTCCAACAACCAATATACAAAAATTCCTAATAGAACATGACAAAGAAACAATAACACAAACTGAAACTATCTTACTTGTAAATGAAGGGATAATAGAATAATGAAAACAAAAATATTACTAACAATATCAATAATACTTAACATTACCTTCTTAGTAGGACTAACACTCTTTATCATTTACAAAGATATGTTTTCTCTACTAATGTTTAGAACATCTGTTAAAACAGTATGTAATAGGGGTATTGAAAAAATATACAAAGAGGAAACAAGTCAGGAAATAAACCAAGACTTCTGTGATATGTTTAAAAACACACAGTAACACCAACTACCAAACAAACCCCTGTTGTAATTGTTCTTTAACCCTATTCCCTCTCTTAAAACCATCATAATCAAACTTAGGTAAAACATATGGAACATACTTTTTCTTAAATAATGGTTTAATCAATTTCTTATACTTACCATAAAACTTATTCACCTCATCCAAATATATCAAAACATTCTCCAACCCCTCCTTCGTATCAATACCCATATCTTTAGCAGTAATTTCTAAACTCTCTTGAGTAAGTGGATTAACATACTCAAACCTAATACGACTATCAAACATATCACTCCACATTAAAATATCTGAATCATAAACACTTCCAAATGAAGTATTCTTGTAGTTCTTAGAATTCAAAGATGGTAACCTAAGACGATTTCGTACCATTTCCCAATCCCTCTGACCCCATTCCATCTCATGAGAACCGTATGCAATATTTGTTAAAACAGAATTCATCATCAAAAATATCTGGATATTCTCTGTCATACTTGGTTTTGCAAATTGCCTACCTGTCTTGTAGTCCCTTACCACTATTGGTTTATCAGGAAAATCTATTGGTACAACAACCTCATCAACCATGGTTGTAGTTTGCAAATTAGAATCACCCAAATACATATTAGTTATTAACATAACCTCGTTCATCAACAAATTCCTATGAGGATCTAACTTCCCTTTCTCCATATTTTTAACATTCTTTGAAAACTCATCAACATCCTTCTTCTTAACAGCATCTACCTCCCATATCTCCTTTATCTCATTCGGAGAAAGTATTGTTTGAACACCCTCTGGTAATGAAAAATCATGCCCATTTAATCTCCATGATTCCCACAACTGTATTGGATCTTTCTTATCTGCTGTCATATTATGTATCGTTTCCAAAGCTTTGTAGTAGCTCTTATCCCTAAAAGGAAATGTAGCCTTAAAATCTTCAATATCAACATCCCTACATAAATTGTGTACTCTAGAAAACAGCTGTTGAAAATATTGTAACTGATGAATTTGAGTTCCATATATCGATGCTTTTGCACTAATCTTTGCTTCCTGAGTATCTAACTCCCTGTCTTCCTGTTTCTTTAATTCTTTTGCTACTTCAATTTCATCATCTACATCAAAATATTTGTTAAAAAGAGGTATTACTCTCTCCATTTGAGATACAGATAACCTGTTACCACTTTTTCTATTTGAAATATCACGAAAAGTATCTTCCTGTCTG
The DNA here is from genome assembly GCA_937899155.1 of uncultured bacterium. GTDB lineage: Bacteria > Patescibacteriota > Dojkabacteria > SC72 > SC72 > UBA5232. The sequence goes on along the minus strand of CALDJM010000033.1, from coordinate 4,033 downwards.
TTTATGAGTTCTTCTTGTTTATATTCAAAATTATCGTTCATACCTTAATTATACCCTATAATGTAAAGTGTTACATCTAAACATTATAGAATTAAAAACCATGGTAGAATAAAGAGCAATGACAATAGAAACAATTATTAAAACAAAACAAAAAACATCTCACATTGAAAAACTAGAAAATGGAACATACAAAATATATGTCAAAGCATCTCCCATAGAAGGAAAAGCAAATATAGAGATAATTAAACTACTCTCCAAATACTTCAAAGTACCACAAAGTAATATAAATATTAAATTGGGTAAAAAAACAGGAAGAAAAATAATAGAAATAATCTAAAACCCTAACTTTGCTTTCTCTAAAATACTCTCCATCTTCTCTCTAACTCTCTCTGGCATACTCTCTATCGCCTTATTAGCAAAACCCTTAACTATAATCTCCTCTGCATCATCATAATTAAAACCTTTTGTCTGCAAATACTCTATCTCCTCATTAGACACCCTACCTAAAAATGCCTCATGTGTTAACTGTGTATTACTGTTTTTAGAATAAAGTTTAGGTATAGCTGTAACAGTAGCCCTATCATCTAAAAGCAATGCATTACAATCAATATGCCCCTTAGAACCATCTCCAATACCCTCAATACTCGTTGTAGCTACAAAACTACCACCACCATTAACAGCACTTGAGTGTATCTCCCCAACACTAGCTTTGCCCAGAAGTTTAATATCCCCTCCCAAATCAATATTTGAATTAGGATGAATATATGAAAGAGACTGTGTAATTGCTCTAGCACCATCAGATAGTTCAATAACGGGGTTGGAAATAATCTCTTTAACCTCTTCCCAAACAATATAGTTGGAGATATATGTTCCACCTTTTTGCACATGTACTCCAACTTTAGGATATACCTTTGAGGTCTTACCCCAAGAATGAATCATATTAAATGTTAATTTAGCATTCTTTCCAATGAAGATATCTGTAATGGCTCTATGTACATTCTCCTTAACATGACCACTAGAAAGACAACCTGTGAAAAGGTCTAAATGACCACCCTCTTCTACAACGATAACATTCTGAACTCTCTGTTCTAAACCTTTCTGAGATGTCAAAAAACATGTCTGAACATTACCAAAAGAATTCTTAGCACATTTGATAAAGTAGCCTGTATACTCCTTCCATTCATTATCTTGAAGTTTCAACTTACTACTTTCCAAATACTCTTTAACCAAAGGATTCTCTATACTCAAAACCTCCAAAGAATCATCTTCGCTCTCCATCAAAAGAGGCTCATTATCATTCAACACAATATATGGATTAAAACCTAAGTTAGAATAATTGTCTAAAAAATCTTCTAAATTCATCATATCTGTTTTCCTTTACAACTTACACACTCACTATATCCCTTCTTCTTAATACAATCTAGAAGCTCCAAAGGGTCTCCAACACAACCAATTTCTCCTCTGTACATCACAGCACCTTTGTATGCATCAATATACTTCAAAATATCACCACTATGTGTAACGATAATGCCCATTGCTTTCCTCTTCTTTAGCAAAGCTGTCATATACTCCCCTATATTCTTCAAATTATCCAAATCAATACCTGAATCAGGCTCATCAAAAAGAAAAACTTTGATATCTGGAAGCATTGATATAGAGAGAAGCTCACTTCTTTTAACCTCTCCTCCTGAAAAACCAACATTAATATCTCTTTGGAGAAATTTTCTAGCATCTAAAATATCAACATCTTTAGAATGCTCTTGCCAAAATTTCTCTTTACCAATACTCTCTTTTACAATATTCTCAAACTTAACTCCTTTTAATATTGGAGGTGTTTGATACATATATACAAGACCCTCTTTAACCCTTTTATCTATATCCAACCCATTTATCTTTTTACCATCAAGAAGAATTTCCCCCTTTACCTTATACTTAGAAAAACCCATACTTGCTCTAAAAAGTGTTGATTTGCCACAACCATTAGGACCAAAGAGAACAAAAAACTTCCCTGCAGGAACACTAAAGTCTTGAGTTAAATCTTTGAGTATCTTTTGCTTCTCTACTGTGACATGTAGGTTTTTTACTTGGAACATATTCTTAATTATATCATGAGTTACATATTGAAAAGAGAATTAAATGTAAGTCGATATATATGTAACACTTTACAAAATTAGTAGAAAAATGTTACTATTACAAGGATTTTTAATCATACATTTATGAAAGAAGTCAAAAAAGAAGAACAGAAAAAACCAAATCTCATTAAGTTGTTGATATTTGCATATAAAAAGTATTATCAAAAGAATGAGTATACTTGGCAAATATGGACATATACGATACTAAGATTCCTTACAAGAGTATACCCACTCATCTATAGTTTCATACTAGCAAAAATAATTGATGGTATTACTAAAAGTTACAATCAAGGAGCAAGCTTTGATTCATTAGTACCAACAATTGTGGTTGGTATTGTTGTAACTCTAATTGGGATTATAGCCAACAACTTATACAAATATGTTGACAGTATAAGAGCACTGTGGAGAACACACCTAGAAGACGAAGTATACCTTACAAAATATTTAGAAATTGAACCTCGTGCATATGAAGATCCAGAATTCGTAAACATGAAAAACACTCTCGCTTGGAACTCTTGGGAAGTCTCTAGTTCTCTGTATAACTCCATGAACGTTATCGCCCTATTACCCGTTATCGTACTCTCATTTATCTCAATCTACTCTCAAGTGCCAATATTTGCATTACTTGGAATAATTGCTGTAATACCCTCTGCCGTAATCATAAAACACTTTGGAAAACAGGTATGGAATATATGGGGTGGAAAAGGAGAAGAAAAGATTAAATATTCCAGCTACAGAGGAACATTCTGGAGTACCAAATTCGAACAAATGCAAGAGGCTTTTGTATTTAAATATGGCAAATATCTTGTAAAGAAAGCAGAGGACTTAAATAGAAAATTTAGTAGTAAACTCCAAAAAAACTATATCAAAAGATACAAATGGAACACCCTTGCAGAGTTATTCTCATGGCTATTAACCATATTTGTATTCATATATGCAGTAAAACTAGTATTTGCTGGGCAACTCACAGTCGGTATGCTTACCTTTGTTCTTTCAGCATATCAAAAATTCAGTTCCGACATTGGAGAAGTCCTCTATGTATCCTCCTCAATATCAGCAAACAGAAAGATAATTGAAACTTTCTACAACCTACAAAATTGGAAAAACACTCAAATTAGTGGTGATACCATTTTAAGCAATATTGACAAAGGAGTATCTGTTGAATTCAAAGATGTTTGGTTTAAATATGACAGAAGTAAAAAATGGGTGTTAAAGAATATTAATTTTTCTATAAAAGCAGATGAAGACATTGCTGTAGTTGGGAAAAATGGTGCAGGGAAAACAACTTTGATAAAACTACTTCTTCGAATATACGACCCTCAGAAAGGAAAGATTCTAATCAATGGAGTTGATATAAAAGATCTTAATCTGGATGAATATTACAAACTTGTTGGTATTCTATCCCAAACATTTAATAAATTTAATATCTCAGCATCAGATAATATTTTCATTGGAGATACTACAAATCAAAATAAAAAGGATGTTGTAGAAGCAGCAAAGAAATCTGACATTCACTCTAAGATAGATAAACTTCCTAAGAAATACAACACCTTTATCAGTAGAGATGTTAAAGAAGGTGTAGAGTTCTCAGGTGGTGAGTGGCAAAAGTTAGCTATGGCAAGAGCTTTTTTCAGAAATGCTAAATTCTTAATTCTAGATGAACCGACTAGTGCAGTAGATAGTATTTCAGAAGAGAAGATTTTTGAGAACTTTAGAGAAAACTCTAAACATAAAACAACCTTGATTGTATCTCATAGATTTGCAACAGTAAAAAATGCAGAAAGGATACTAGTAATTGATCAGGGTAAGATTATAGAAGATGGTACACATAAGCAGTTAATAGAAATGAAGGGTTTATATAACGAGATGTACTCTAAACAGGTCGGAGAGATTAAAACATA
>CALDJM010000032.1 GCA_937899155.1 uncultured bacterium | reverse complement strand
AGATATCTATACATTTTTCTATGTTACATCACTTATTTTAGAAGATTCTTACAAATCCTCAAGAATGTTTTATATTCTTCCGTTTCTCCTAACCAAGGTATTAGTTTAAGTGTATCCTTAATATTGTAACAATTTACATACTTTACGACATCTTCGCTTCTCTGAATTTCATCTTCGTTACTTATACCTAGTTTCAACTCATTAGAGTCTTTATCACATACAACAAGGTATCTAATTTGTAGATAAGATGGTTTATCTTCTGAGACTATTTCATAATAACCAAAAAATTCTTTTTTCATATTAGAAATATCTAATGATGTTTCTTCGAAAACTTCACGAGTTAAAGTTTCTAACAAACTTTCTCCTGAATTGGGTTTTCCTCCAGGAAATTGCCATTTCACATTATCTTTCGAAACTAATACTAAATGCCCATCCTTTGTTACAATCCACCCATATACCTGTTTTACTTCTAGTGAGGTATGCTCACTCTTAATTTTATTTGATTCGTTCCATTTTAATAAAGTTGCCATAATATTTATTATATTATTCTTTATATCTCACAATCAAGAAATAAAGAGAACATTACAAAGTTATCTTAATGTCTCTTTCCTTTACTAGTTCTTCAACATATTCCTCTAATTTTCCCAAACCTATTTTCTCTCTCCTCTCATTTACTCTTTTAAAATCATATATCTCTTTAACTTTATACACACCTTCTCTTCCTTCAACCAACTCAAATTGAGTACCATACAACTGCTTCTTACCTTCATATATCCTTACTCTATCTACTAATTGTGCATAGTTTAGAGTATTGATATTATCTAAATCTTCTTTCATTAAAGAAAGATATTTTTTCATAAAGAGGTGCTCCTCTTTGGGCATATGCTGAACAATCAAAAATGCTGCTAATTGAACATCTTTACCATACTTTGATGATATATATCCTCTTTCTTTAAATATTTTCTTAAATTTCTCCCTATTCTCTTCATCTTTTTCTCTCATTTCTTTCAAACTCTTATCTGTTAAAGTTTTTAGATAGTTATTTCTAAGAGACTGATCCTCTTGAGCCATTTTTAAGATCTGTTTTTTGAAATTGATCATTTGTTTTAAAATTTTGTAAAAACTACGGCTAGGAGGTAAAACATAATATTATACAATATTAAAGATATTAAGGAGGATTTAAGCTCATAGATTCCTCTAAAATGGTATAATATAGGATGGAAAACAAACATAACATACTAGAAATCCTCCAAGATCAGAAAGCCTCCAAACTAAGTGGTAACCTCTATGAATACAGTGCTGTAAAGTTTTCATACAATACAAATAAAATAGAAGGCAGTACTCTAAGTGAAGAAGACACTAGAGGTATATTCCATAACAACACACTACTTACAAGTGGACAGATGAATATCGATGATATTATCGAAATGAAAAATCAACTCTCTATGTTTGACTATATGTTAGATATTGCTAAAGAAAAATTAACAGAAGAAATGATTAAAAAGTTCCACTCAATCCTTAAAAGTAATACTTCTGATGAAAAAAAAGATTGGTTTAATGTTGGTAAATACAAAAAATTAGCAAATACTGTTGGTGGGAAAGATACTACTAATCCTAAAGATGTATCTAAAGAAATGAAGAAGTTACTAGATAGCTACAATTCAAAGGGGGATATAAAGATTGAGGATATAATACAATTTCATTTTGAATTTGAAAAAATACATCCTTTTCAAGATGGTAATGGAAGAGTTGGTAGAATAATTATGTTTAAGGAGTGTTTAAAACATTCTATTATTCCCTTTATTATCCAAGATGAAAACAAACAGTACTATTACAGAGGTTTAAGTGAGTATGAAAATGAGAAAGGTTACTTAATTGATACATGCCTATCTGCACAAGATAAATATAAAGATGCTGTTAAGAAATTTTTAGAAAGCTAAACCCTACTCCAGAACTCCCCCTTTTGATACATACTTCTCTTTGCACTGTCTATCCAACTCATTTATCCCTTCACCATCATAAGAGGTCTTAACATATCGGATATACACAGAATATGGAAACATCTCTCTAAGAGAAGGATCATGAAGAGATCCATCTTTTGGCCACATATGTGATTTAATTTCTAAAGTATCCTCATCATACTCAAACCTAATAGGGACAGCATAACCACCTGCATCCCTACCTTGACCAAAAGTATTACACATAACATATGCATACACATATTTACTATCCCTACCGTAATACTTATTCACACATGTATACTTCCTTCCATCTCCTAATTCTTCTGCTTCAGTATACTTATCTATATTCTCTAAAAGAGTTTTGTTAAACCCAGAATCATATCTACCCTCAAATTTAGCATGAGTATTTGTAAAATATTTAAGTGTAGGAGGTGCATATTTTCTTAAGAATTTGTAGGAGAAATATATAGTGACAGGAGCTAATACAAGAACTAAACACACAATTAGAAAAGCCTTGAAACCCTTGGAAATATTACATTTGTTCATATTACATTAAACCATTTTTCCCTATATTCCTTCAAATATCGCCTCAATATCTTTAAAACCTTTATCTTTTTTCTCCTCTACAGGCTTCTTCTCTTCTTTTTTCTTAGGAAATACTGGTAAATTCTTCAACACAGTATCTGCATCTGATTCCTCTACTGGTTTGATAGCTGGGTTAACATCACACTGTACATTACAGGGCACTCCATATATTTTTGTAAAGACTTCAGAGATAATGTTTCTACTCTTTGGAGTCTCTATCCTATCTTTATGGAAAGAGAACGGTACTTCCATATGAAGTGTACCACCTTCAAAGGATCTTATATGTCCACCACCTATGAATGCATAGAGATGTCCGTTATAAGGTTTTATCTCATCAATAAATGTATTCCACTTCTCTTTAATCTCAGCAAGAGAAACTGCACTTTCTCCCTGTGTTGATGTAACCTGAGGAGTTACTATCTCTGCTTTCTCCTCTGTTTTTGTAGGCATCTTCTTTTTCATATCCCTATTTACAATCTTTATCTCACTACTTGCATTAGGTTTCATCATCTCAGGAATTATCATCTCCAATACCAAAGCTTGACTATGTGCATATCTCATTTTATTTTCTGCATCAAGGAAAAGATTAATTAACTTATGCAGTACACCCATTTCTATATCCTTCATGAATTCAAAGGATTTATCCAAAGAACCCTTAATCCTGCCTGCAAAAATTCTTCTTAAAGTGTCCAGAATATATGCTGTGAATTGTTGAAGATTGATACCTTCCTTCTCCAACCCTTGAACTATTTCCAATGATTTGGCTCCGTCTCCATCAATTAAATATTTGAGAAGTAAAAGAACCTTTTCTGAATCTGGCAAACCTAAAGTTCTCCTTACCTCTTCAAGAGTAATTGTTGATTTATCCCTTTCCTGTCCACTGTATACTACATCCATGAGAGAAAGAGCATCTCTATAGCTGCCTTTGGCATTTTGAACAACAACTTCCAATGCATCATCCTCTATTGTTATCTTCTCCTTTTTACATACTTCATTTATCAAACTCTTAATCTCATCATCTGTACCTAATCTAAAATCATACCTCTGACATCTGGAGAGAATGGTAGGTGGAAGTTTATGTACATCTGTTGTTGCGAGTATGAATATTACATGTGCAGGAGGCTCTTCTAAGGTCTTGAGTAGTGCATTGAAAGCCTCTGTTGTTAACATGTGTACCTCATCAATTATATATATCTTGAACTTGCCTTCTGTTGGAGAGAACTCTATCTTCTCCTTTAACTCCCTAATCTGATCAATACCTCTATTTGATGCTGCATCTATTTCTATTAAGTCCAGAAATGTCCCTTCTGCAATTGCTACACAATTTTTACACTCACAGCACGGATTACCATCTTTCTTTAAATCTAGACAATCTACTGCTTTAGCAAGTATTCGTGCTGCAGATGTCTTACCTGTACCTCTTGAACCTACAAAAAGATATGCATGTGCTAGTTGATTTTTCTTAACAGCATTTTTCAGGAGTTTGGTAACATTTTCTTGACCTTTTAGTTGGTCAAAATCTTGAGACCTATATTTTTGATATAGTACGGATGTCATGACTTCAATACTAGACTAAAAATTTTTCTTTGCCAAGTCGTAATTAATTACCCACCCATAAATGGTGCAAGAAATTTCTTGTACAATATGCTAAATTAGCCCTCCACTACCCTCTTCTCAAAGTTTTCTTTTCTTCTTTGTACTAACTTACCGTATGTCTTACTAATTCGTGTCCAACCTATACCTAAACCAAAGAGGACAACTCCCATCATTACAACATTTCTAGTGTCATCAAAAATGCCTGTCTCTGGGACAGTTTCACCTTCAACTGGAGGGATATCACAATCTGCAGGACATGTCTCCATACTCTCATCACCATTACATACACCATCTCCACATACAGGTGAGTCTGGAGTATCAACTGGAACATCTACAGGGGTATCAACTGGTGTTTCTGCTTTACAATCATCTGGACAGTTCTCTTTGTTTTCATTACCAGAACAAGTACCATCTCCACAAAACTTAGATGATGACCTACAATCTTCAAAACATGTGGCAGGATTCTCAGGAGGTGTACATACACCATCACCACAACCTTCGCAGTCTGCTGGACAGTTTTTATCTTCTGATTCCCACGTATCACATTTCTTATCTCCACACGATTTCGTAAAAACAGCTGTTACTGTGATGCTTGTTTTAACTTCTTTATCGATCCTTTTTTCCCTTGTTCCATCTCCACCCTGGGATGCTCCTATTATTGCAGTAGACCATGGTTTTTTCTCTGTTTCTTTTTCTCCAGCATCAGCCTTCACAGACCAAGATTTAAACTTATATCCCCTATCTGCCTGTGCCAAAACTTGAGTACCACTTCCTCCTTTTTTCAAATTAAAAGTTACTGTTTTTCCGAGGGTACCACCTTCCTTAGAAACCTTTCCACCCGCCCCTGCTTTGTATGTTAGCGTTATTGATGTTACTACTGGAGGATTAACAGGTGGTTTAGGGTCTGTGGGAGGCTTCTGTACTCCACCCGTCCCCTCAGATGCACTACTATCAGTAGGTGCTACTGTCTTAGCTTGATTCACTCTCCATAATAGATAGCCACCCCCACCACCTAAGACTAAAAAGAATATTACTAACAAAATAGCTATACTCTTCTTATTCAATCCTACCTTTAGATTTGCCATCTTTAAGAATCCTCATTTTATATACAAATACAATACAAGAAAAACATTTTCCTGACAAGTCTAATCACCCCTCATTCTCTCCACAGCCTCAGCCATCATCTGTGAATACAAAGCATATCCAACAGAATTAATAACTCCAGACTGACTCTTACCCAAAATATCCCCTGCTCCTCTAATCTCTAAATCTCTGTTAGATAAAATAAAGCCAGAACCCAAAGCTTGTGCACTCTTTAAAGCCTCCAATCTCAAAGCAGATGAACCCCTTAGAGAATCATAAAGAAAATATGCATATGCCTGTTTCTCAGATCTACCAACTCTCCCCCGAATCTGATACATCTGTGCAAGACCTAAAACAGTTGCATCATCAACTATCAAAGTATTAACACTTGGAATATCCAAACCATTTTCAATAATGGTGGTACAAAGGAGAATCTTAGACTCCCCTTTTACAAAACTCTCCATATTCTTAGAAAGTTTCGAAACACCCATCTGGCCATGCACAACAGCACAAGCAACATGTGGAAACAAAGTATTCAACCTCTCCAAAATATTCGGCAAAGTCTCCACTCTGTTATGAAGAAAATATACCTGACCACCCCTTCTAAGCTCGTTATCAACTGCATCTTTCACAGTATCCCAACTAAACTTCCCGAATTTGTTAATCACTTCTTTTCTCCCACTTGGAGGAGTGGCTAAAACAGATATATCCCTAATTCCAAGTAATGCCATATTCAAAGTCCTTGGAATTGGTGTTGCTGTTAAAGAAAGAACATTTGTATTTAATTTCTTCCCCTTAATCTTCTCCTTCTGCTTAACCCCAAATCTCTGTTCTTCATCAACTACCAATAATCCTAAATCTTTAAATTCAACCTCATCACTTAAAAGAGAATGTGTACCAACAACAATATCTACACTACCCTTCTTCAAACCCGCTAAGACCTCCTCCCTTTCTTTTGCAGAGACCATTCTAGACAGTGATTTAATGACAAGGGGTGTATCTTTAAATCTTTGATTTAAAACAAAAAGATGTTGGTGTACTAAAACTGTCGTTGGTGCTAAGAATGCAACCTGTTTACCTCCTTTTGCAACTGCAAACATAGCTCTCATTGCAATCTCTGTTTTGCCATATCCAACATCTCCAACAAGCAACCTATCCATGGGTTTTCCTTTTTGCAAATCCTCTATGATATGTTTCGTTGCAAGAAGCTGATCATCTGTATCTTCGAATTCAAAGTTACCAATGAAGCTATCCAATTCTTCAATATCACCGTCATTTAACAAAGATGGTTGAACATCAATAGTTTCCCGAAGGGCATACAATTGGAGTAATTCTTTAGCTATCTCTTGAGCTCTCCCTCTTGCCTTACTTGATATCCTTCTCCAGACACCACTACCTAGTCCTGTTAGAAGAGGTTTACCCTTCCCTGCTCCGATATACTTTGTGAGCTTATCTGAGGCTGACAGAGGCACATAGAGCCTATCTTTACCTGCATATGCAACTTGCATATAGTATCCTCCCTCTCTCTTTTGAATATCCACATATCTTCCAATACCATGATCCTCATGCACAACATAATCCCCAGGTATTATCTTCTTTAAAATCTCCACAGAACCCAAATCCATACTCTTGTTTTTCTCCCAAAACTCCGAAAGATCTATCTCACCTAAAACCTCCATATCTGTTAAAAGAAGAATTTTCTTCTGAGCAAATACAAAACCCCTTTTAACAAGATTCTTCCAAACACCATCATTAATATATACATGGTCAATATCTTTCTTAATGTTTCCCTCTACCTCTAATTCATACCTTTCATAATTGGTGGTGATATATATTATTTCATAGCCTCTACTCTTAAAATTCCTAAGAATCTCTTTAATTGCATGAGACGATGAATATATTTCAATATTAGGAATTGAGTGAATACCTAAATTGACAGCTTCACCTTCCGAAAGTCCAATATTTTCCTTTAGCTCAATCTTAATCCAATCCTCTACATCTTCATTTCCTAATAATAGTTCTGAAGATGCACCTACCAAGACTTTCCTTCTCACTGAATCTATCTTCTTTCTAGTATCTGCTCGTACAATATCTATTCTTTCAACTTCATCTCCAAACATACTAATTCGCAAAACATTTTGCATACTAAAAGCCCAAATTGTTAATATATCTCCAAGAACAGAGAATTCTCCTTCATTCCAAACTCTTTCAACTCTTTCATATCCTAAATCTAGAAGCTTTTGAAGATCTATACTCCCACCTACTTCAAGTACAAGCGTACTATCTTCTGAAAAAGCCTCTTTCTCGTGATTGTTCTTAGTTAACCATACTGATTTACCAAGCAGAAGACCTAAGTACTCTGCAACAAATTCAGCATACTGCTCCTGAACACCTGTTATACTTCGAGTTTCCAGTATCTGCTTTTTCAAAAGAGCAGAGTCTGAAAGGAGTTTTTCGTTAAGAATATTCATATCTAAAGAATGATTTCACCAAGAATTGTACTTAGAGCTTCTTGCAGTATTTCTTCCAAGAGGAGCATTTCATCTGCAGAAAATTTCATTAATACAAAGGCTTCTCCAGGTATCCTTTTATCTTCTCTACTTTCAATCCCTATTCTTAACCTCTGAAAATCTACACTTCCTAGAACATCTTCAACATCTTTTACTCCATTATGACCTTGAGGAGATTTTCCATTCTGTATTTTGTACTTTCCTAACGGCAGATCTAAATCATCGTGTATTAAGATAAAGTCATTTGTTGTATCTATATCAAATTTCTTTGATATTTTACCAACTGCCCTTCCTGAATTATTCATATATGTTAATGGTTTTTGGAATATGGCTATGACCTGAGAGCCTTTTTTCAAAAAAGAGAGTTCAGACATGAATGTTTTTTCTTCTTCCCACTCTGTTACTCTATATTCTTTTTGAAAAAGGAATTTCTCCCTAAGAGCATCTAAGAAGAGAAAACCAGTATTGTGTCTTGTTTTTTCATATTTTTTACCTGGATTACCCAGTCCTGTGATTAGTTTCATTAGAATGCAAACTGATGGTTATGTGTACATTATATCCAATACATTAAGTGTATTCTATATGGTTGTCAAGAATGTTTTTGTTTGTTAATTTCACAATTTCATAACCTCTTTTAATATCTTTTCTTGTAGTATGAACATCTCTTCTTTATCAATACTCTCTTTTGTTAATTTCTCTTTGTGGTCATACCCTGCAATATGCAACAGACCATGTACAATATCCCTAATTACTTCTTCTTGGAAAAGTTCCTGTTTTGTATTGGAAAATATGTACTCTGGACAAATATACACTTCCCCCATTAAAGGCTCTGTATCAAGGTTAAATGATAACACATCTGTAACATAGTCCTTACCTCTATACTCTCTATTCAACCTCTGCATGTACTCACTCTCAACACAAACTATACCCACCTGAAAAAGATTGTACTCAGAAAATTGCTTTTGGAGAATTTTTGTTAAATCTTTTGAAGAAAGAGAGAAATTAGAGAAGTGTTTGGATAGTAAATCCCAGTTATATATGCTTAAATTCATATTACTGAAGGCATTTCTGAACAATCTCTTTGACTAAGTTTCCATCAGCTTTACCTGATACTTCTTTCATAACTACACCCATTACCCTACCCATATCACTCATGCTGTTAGCTCCAAGCTCAGATATTTTTCCTTTTACAATCTTTTGAAGATCTTCTTCACTCATTAATTCGGGAAGATACTCTTGAAGAGATTCTAATTGCTTCTGTTCCTTTTCTAGAAGGTCATCTCTACCCATTTTCCCAAACTGTTCTATGGAATCCTCTATCTTTTTTACCTCTTTTCTTAATATTTTTTCTACATCCTCATCTGTTAGCTCATCTTCTTTAGCTATTTGTTCGTTTTTGATTGTAGCTATAGCCATTTTAAGGATATCCATTTTAAGGACATTCTTTTCTTTGGTAGCCAAAATCATATCTTTTCTCAAAGTTTCTAAAAGGGACATTGTGGTGTGTAGATAAAATTATCTAGCTCTCCTTGCAGCTGCTCTTCTTCGTCTTTTTCTTTTTGCCCACTCTTTTCTCTTGGCAATCTCAAGGTCAGCTTTTTTAATTCTGTATGCCTTGTTTTTGTAGGTTTCGAGAATTTTTTCTCTTAGAACCTCTCTGTGAAGTCTTCTTAAAGCACTGTCTATGTTTTCGTTAGAGTGTACGATAACTGCCATATTTACCTCCTTAAATTAAAAATGCAATATGATTATATCACAAGGTATTATCTTTTTACCACCCTTTGTTCAAAGTTTTCTTTTCTTCTTTGTACTAACTTCCCATTTACTAGTTTGTATGTACTACTTAACCATGTCCATCCTATACCTGTGAAGAGAAGTACTGCTCCCATTACCACAACTTTCCTAGAATCATCAAAGATACCTGTCTCTGGTATTGAAGGTGGTTCTCCTGGGCATGTACAGCTATCTGTACATACACTGCTCTCACCGTATGCATTAGTACATGTACTACCTGGAGGATCGCACTGCTCTCCTAAAGCTGTATCTAAGTTGCCATCTCCACAAGATGGATTTACTACATTACATCTAGCTTCTATTGTTGCTCCTGCATCTAATGTACTACCACCCTCTACTGTTGCTATTACACTGTTTTTGTATATATCAAATTTGTCCTTTGCTACTGTATATGAGTATCTTAGTACTTTTGTACCTCCTGCAGGTATTGGTCGGAAACCTGACCATGTTATCTTCCCGTTTGTATGTTCTCCAGCTTCTGTGATGCCTGAGACTGTACTACCAACTACTTTAGCATCTAATGTGTCTACAACTTTTTGAATAATGCCTTCTTCATTACCTTCATTCTTGATAGTTATGGTATTCGTTATCTTCGAGATTGGGTTTTCTGTTCCATCATCTATACATTCTTCTTTTGCTACTTTTTCTATATCCCAATCTGGGACAGGTCGTTCTCTAACTACTATATCGTGAACAACCTTACAAGGTTTTTCACCTCCAATACCAAGTTTATCCTTCCACGATATTTGTAGCATG
>CALDJM010000031.1 GCA_937899155.1 uncultured bacterium | reverse complement strand
GAAGTATAAAGAAGAGATAGAGAAGTTGTATGATGAGTATGAAATAGCTCTTGTAGGAGAGCGAATAGATGAATTGGCTGATTTTGGGAATAAGTATATTACCGAAAAAGAACCGTGGGATAAAAATCTTGCAAAAGAAGCAGTTCAGACAACTTTAAACAATCTAAGCTATCTCTTAAAAACAGTTACAGGATTATATTTCCCCATAATTCCAGAAAGTTGTAGTAAAGCACAGGAGGCACTTGAGAAAAAGGAAAGGATCATATTGTTTCAAAAGCTAGTATAGTATATGCTATACTGAGAGTAGAGTAATTGAAAGCTGCCCATGCTTAAAAGAAGAAAACAACCAAAATTTATAAATCTTTTAGATCCAGTATATTCACCCAATGAGACTTTTGTAAAGGTCTATGAATGGCTTACCTCTGTTGGTAAATACCTTCTAATAACTGTTGAAATAATAGCTTTAGCTGTTTTTATGTCTAGGTTTGTATTAGATAAGAAGAATAATGACTTAACAGAGGAGATTAATGATAAGACAGCGATTCTCAATACAGAGCCTTGGAAAACTAATAATGTTCTATATCAAAACTACCATAAACTTCTTTCTGATGTCTCTGTAGTTAGTGGCAAACAGGAATTAAATTCAAGTATTGTAAGTGAAATTGTAAGTGGTATTCCTTTGACTCTTTCTCTCCAGTCTTTTTCACTTCATGACAGGAGAATTTCATTGACATTTTCAGCTGGAAATCTAGGTGATGTAAGGATATACGAGTCTTCTCTTAAAGAAAATCAGCAGTATGAAGATGTAACATTTAATATTTCCAAAGAAGAATCTGATATCAAAGTTACTATTTCGTTTAATATTAAAGAAGCAGGGTAAAAGTGGCACAGCAAAGAAAATCAGTAGGTTTACTGGCAACAATCAAAGAGTCTTCAGAAAAAAGAGATTCGTATGCCTCTTTTGCTATTAGTCTTTTGGTTTCAATAGTTTTAATCGTTTTTGCTGTTAAACCAACAATTTCTACAATTATTCAGATAAAACAGGCAGTAAAGGAGAAAACATTAGTAAACAAGCAAATTCAAGATAGAATAGATGCTCTTACAAAACTGGACACTCAGTATCAGGAAGAAGAGAGTAAATTTAATGCTTTGCAAATGGTTTTCCCTTCTGATGGTCTTTATGTTTTGATTCTTTCGAATATAGAATCTATTGTTTCAAGAAATGGTTTTACACTATCTTCTGTCTCTTTTGATGGTTACGATGGTAAAAATTATAAATTACAGACATCTGTGCTAAAGCCTTCTTCATTACGACTTTCTGTCTCAGGGAGCTATTCCGATTTTATAAATCTTTTGAAGGATTTTGAATCATTACCAATGTCTCCTGTTGTAGAAAATCTTTCTTTCTCAACTCAGAGGGATGAATCGGGACTTTCTAGCTTTTCTTTGAGTCTAAGAATTTACGGTGTAGAACAAAGTAAATTTTATAAATAAAGATATGGGTATATTAAGAAAATATATATGGGCAGTATTCCTACTTTTTGCAGTGGTTGTTGTTTGGGTAGGTTTAACTTTCTTTATTGATTCGAAGAAGAAAAGTATTGCAGGTGATGTTAAGCAGTATACAGAAGCCATAAAGGGTAGTTTTGATACAGAAGTTTTAGAGGGTGTTTATGATAAGGCCGAAAGAAACCTTCCAGAGTCTCCTAAGGAGTTTCTCCTTTCCGTACAAGATAATTAATGCCTAATCGATGTAATCATCGAGTTTTTGTTGCTCTGACTTCTCTTTTAGTTTCTTTAATGCTTTGGCTTCAATTTGTCTGATTCTTTCTCTAGTGACACCGAATTCTTTTCCAACCTCCTCTAATGTTCTAGATACTCCGTCCTCAAGTCCGAATCGTAAAGCAAGAACTCTTCTTTCTCTGTCTTGTAGGCCATCAAGAATTTCGTGTAACTGATTTTTTAGATACTCAGTTGTTGCATATTCTTCTGGAGATTCTGACCAATCATCTGCTATTAAATCTTGTAGTTTACTGTCTTTTTCCTCTCCTATTGGTGTTGAAAGAGATGCTGGATTTTGGTTAATTTTCTTAATTTCTGCAATTTTTTCAACCTCTACATCCATTTCTTTTGCTACTTCTTCATCAGTTGCAGGTCTTCCTAGTCTTGTTGCTAAGATATTATTTGTTTTGTTGTATTTGTTGATTGTTTCAATCATATGGACGGGAACCCTGATTGTTCTTGCTTGATCTGCAATTGCTCTTGTGATTGCTTGCCTAATCCACCAAGTTGCATATGTTGAGAATTTGAAGCCTTTTGTATAGTCGAATTTTTCTACTGCTCTCATGAGTCCAATATTTCCCTCCTGTATGAGGTCTAGAAGCTCTAAATTAGACTTGCTATACTTTTTGGCTATACTTACTACCAATCGTAGGTTTGCTGTTGTTAGGAGCTGTACAGCCTCTTCTCCACCCCCTTCTATTCTCTTAGCTAGGATGACTTCTTCTTCTCTTGTCAAAAGAGGTATTTTCCCAATTTCTGAAAGATATGATCGAATTGCATCTGTGGAAAGAGTTGATTGTATTGATTTAAGAATCTTGATCTTGTTTTCTAATGTTAACTCTTCTTGTTCTTGTGCAGTTATACTCTCTTCTGGTTCTAGTACCTCTATCTCATTTTCTTGAAGTTTTACAAAAATCTTATCCAAGAGCTCTATGTTTTCCTCTATCGTTGGGAAGACATCTAAGAGGTCCTCTTGTGTCAAGAAACCTTGCTCTTTTCCCTTTTTAATTAAGAAACCTATTTCTTTCTCATTACTAACCATTGATTATTTATGGTATAATTTATATATGGACAGTTTTGACAATGCTATATTGCAAAGAAAACAATTTTTTATCGATTCAGTAGCAAAATTTTGCGATAAGTGTGGCACTCCTTATACGGTTGATGATCTTAATATCGTCCAGAGTACTGGTGCTGGGACGATTATACACTTTTCTTGTCGTAATTGTAAGGCTAAACATGTAGCTTCTTTTGTAGGACCTCTTGGTATGACACAGAGAATGCCTGTAAATATAGATTTGGATAGTTCTGAAATGAAGAGATTTATGTCTAAAAAAGAGGTAAGCAAAGAGAATCTTTTAGATGTTTATGAAGAGCTAAAGAGCAGAAAAACAATTACTGTTTAGTTCGGCTTATTCCACATTAATTTGTACTGCATATCCTTACTAAGGTCGAATCTTCCAGATAGTTGGTTGCTTATAGAGTTAAGTTTCCCTGATTCTACTAATACCCAAGTTGAAGGATATATGATGTCTAGTTTGTATGCATGTTTCCTTTCACCAGCCTGTTTGAATATATCTAAATCAAAGAAAATTGAAGATTCTTGTTCTACGAGTGGGAAAGAAGACCCCATATCTGCTTTGTTTAGTTGATATGAGATTTCTAAAGTAGAGATTTCACCTACAGGAACATTAAACCATCCTCCAATTATTTTGAAACCACTTTCTCTGTATATGGAATGTTTGTTCTCTTCCAATCCATTTATTTTCAAAATCTGTGCTTCTGGAGGAATATAAATTCTTTGATAGTTTTTGTAGTCTCCTTGAGGATATGTGTTGGATGTTGATGTGTTTTCAACGGAGAGAGAGTATTGGAAGTTTACAGTCTTTTCATCTTTCACATTAATCAAGAGAGAATGGCTTTTATTGAGGTATTGATTTGCTTTGTTTCCTCCCCAGTTCCAATCTACAACAACAGGAGCTTCTTTGTATCTGGCATCCAAGCTTCCAGCCCAGTTTCTGCTATTAAAGAAGTTGTATGCTTTGTTGTTTTCAAATGATACTTGAAGATGTTTTTCGTTTAAGGAGCTTTCAAGAACATCACTGATTCCGAGAATCCCTTTAAAGTCCATTGAAAGGAGCTTTTTAACAATTTCGTTTGCAAGATTAGCTAGGAATGTTGTTTTTTGAGTAGAGCCGGGTGTGAATTCTCTATGCATTTCAAATACTTTTTCGTTGATGTTTTGTGCTGTGATGAGTTGATCTTCTCCCGGTACTTCTATGCCACCCCATTTATCAAGAAGCTTTTGAAGGAAGGCAATGTCTATTGTTATTATTCCATCTATTTTGTTTCCTTTTCCTAAGTCTGATATGAATTGTTCTGATTTTGTTCTTGTTTCTGAAAGGTCAGGACTCCAGTTTACAAGAGAGAAAGTCCAATCTCTTAAGGAAAGTGCTTCTGTCATGGATGCTGGAGCAGGATATTTTTTCCCTTGTATTTTTAATGTTCCTTCTGCATTGTATATGTCGTCAACAAAGAGTTCTCTTATCTGTCCTCCTTCAATGCCTATGACTCCGTAGCTTGTTATCCATCCACCTGTTGCTCTTATTTCAGACTCGTTTTGGAGTAGGATGAGATATCTTTTTCTATCTTCAACACCTAATATATCAGGAAGGAATGTAACTGCTTCTTTGTATGTAACTGTCGCCTCTCCAGCTTTTTTTACTACATCTTTTATCTCTAAAACTTTGTCTTGTGCAAATTTAGGAAATATTGATGTGTTAACATTCTTTAACAATTGGTCTGCAAACTGTATTTTGTATGCAGCTTCCTCAATTTTGTATTTGTTCTTATCAATATCTCTTAAATTTTCACGATATTCTCTAGAGGTTGATGCTACACTGTCTTGGAAAGTAACTGCAGGCTCGAAATCTTTGACATATGTCATTAGTGGAGTAATGGCTTCTGTTAGTTGTCTTCCACCTTCAATTGTGTTTTCGCCAGCAATTAATACTCGGGAAATATTGCTGTAGAGGTCGTTTTTACCAAAGATGGTGAAAATCCATGAAAGGTTTGAGAAGCTATCAGCTGTTCTTGTCATGCTTTTTTCTAATTTGTCAAAATCTCCTCTTTCTTGGATGCTTTCTAAATTATCCATAGATCCTAAGAGTTTTGATGTTGTTGATTTGATGGAGGCTAGTCCAAATGCAGTTCCTAGTACTGGATATATGAGGAAGTATGAAAGAGCTACGAGAAGTATTGTTGTTAGGAAACCCTTTAGTACACCTTTTGCTGTTGGTTTGGAATTTCCTTTGTGAAGTTTAATTTTTCTTAAAGGTTCTCCAAGTTTGTGTACAAATTCTCCTAATTCTGTCTTGGTTTCTTTGATGTGTTTCTTTTCAACTTTTTTTTGAGGGGTAGCTTTTTTGGAGATATCCCATGATTTGTTTAATGCATCGTAGTAGACTTGGATTTGTTCGACCATAGCTTTTTCCAATGTTATCTGTTGAGTCCAACCGTATTTTGTAGCATGAGGTGCTGGAACATAAAGGTCTTGTACTAAGAAGTCTTCTGCAGGATTGTCAACAAATCTTATGCTTTGAGCTTCGGTATTTAACTCTAAGAGTTTGTATGCTAGAGAAAGTAGGGTGTAGTCATTTTTGTTGGCTAAGGATATTACTTCTCCTTTTGTTCTGTTCGAAAAGGTTAATTTGAGTATTCCGTATGTTGCATCATCTTCATGTATTATGTTGTGAATATCTAAACCTTCACCTTTGATTGTTATCTGTACATCATCGGTTGATTCTTTAAAGAGTCTATCCAGAGTCTCATCTTTTACTTTATCTACACCTTTTCCTATGATTGTGCCTGTTCTTAATATTCGAGCATTGATATTTGTCTTATCTTTGAATTCAGCAACAAGAGTTTCGCAATATTTTTGTAGTTCTATATTTGAATATGGTGTTGGTGTTGCAAGCTTCGTATTATTTGTCCTATTTGCAAGCTCCCTGTTTAGTTTTAGAGATGTTATCAGTGCAAACTTAGCATCGTTTTTCTTCGTATGAGTGAGAGATAGTTCTAATTGTTTTGTTTCTGAAAGAAATTCTTTGCTATCAAATTCCTCTTGGGCAAGTTTATCTTCGAGAAGGTAGTATACATAGTCAAATCTCTTAATATTTTTAAAAACAGAGTCAAAACCTTTGAAGTCAAAGAAATCTACAAGTTCTGATTTCTTTAATTCAGAAACATATTTTCTTGTTGTTGCATTGAATTTGTCAATTACAACAACATATCCTTTCTGATCAACTAAGGCTTTTGTTAGTTTATATCCTAATCTATTTCCACCATGAATTATCAGGGTGATTGGTGTATTACTTTTGACTTTGTTAAATCTTAGGTTGCTCATACTTCGCTTGCATCCACAATATCCTCAGTTGTTGGGATTGGGAATTGATGGACTTTTAAGTTTAATTGATATTTCTCTCTTACTAAGATAGGGATTTCAATTGTTTGGTGTCCGTCATTTTCAATTTTTACTTTATGTTCTCCCTCTTTTAACTCTAAGTTTGTGATTGAAGCTCTGTTCATAAATTCTTTATCGACATATATTTTTGCATCTGGAGAGCTGCCAGTTATTGTCAAAAAGCCCTTGCCTGAGGGACTTCTCATAGGTGTGTAGTACAGGATTGTGCCGTGTAGTAACTCTTCTGGTCCTATTTCTAAATCAATTCTAGCTGTTGTATTTTTTGCAAGGTCAATATTAAAAGAATGCTTTTTGTAGAATGAGTTTTCAGGAGCAATTCTTTCTAATTCTACTAAGTATTTGCCTTCTGGTAGGTCTTCAACTGTTACAGGGGTTTCTCCTTGATCTTTTTCGTTAATACTAACTTTTGCTTTTCCTTTCTGAACAATTATTTCTAATGTTGTATTGTTGTAGAATCTGTTGAGAAAAGGTAGTTGTCCTATGAGTTTTTTTGGTGGAAAGAAGTAAAAAAGTACAGAGAGTACAATGATTGAAACGATTATGATTATGGCAGCTTTTATTTTCTTCATACTTTCATTATATGAACAACTTTCTCTTTTGTCTATGTTTAGTAAGAAAATCTAGACTCAGGAGATTCCTGTTTTTTCTTCTCTTTCTCTCTCTTGGATGCTCTAATATTTGTATAAAGTATTACTGCTATACCTAAAGCAAGTGCTAATATAATTGCAAAATACCTTACAGCCCCTGCAGAAAGAATTGCAAAAGAACCAAAAAATAGAGTTATTACAATCTCAACAAGCACTATTTGACTCCTATTTAAGCCAAGACTTATTAATTGATGATGAAAGTGTTCTGGGCCATTGATTTTCATTAGTTCAGAAAAACTCTTAGGTTTGTATTTAAAATATCTTCGAATAATTACATATCCGAAATCTAGTAGTGGAAGGGTTAAGAGAATTAGTGTTGTTGAGAGTTTTGCATCTGTAATGATTGACAGAAGACATATGAGTAACCCATATACACTTTTTCCTGCAGAACCAGTCATTATCTTTTGAGGTGGAAGAGCAAAGATGAAGAAAATTAGAAGACCTCCTGCTATTAGTATTGCTAGGGAAGAAGAGAAAAGAGAGCCTGTTCTAATACCAATTATGAAAATTAAGAGGAAAATGATTAATGAATTGCCTTCTATGATACCAGGAGAACCAGCTGTCCACTTGAAGGCATTTATGCAGACAAGTATCCAAAGTATTAGGAAAATATCTCCAGGAAAAACAAAAGATTGTTGAACTCCAAGTATTGAGAAATTCCATGTATATGCATCTAGGGGTAGGTTAATTATTGAAAGATTGGTTAGGTTGATAATGGAGAAAGCTATGATAATGGAGGCAATTGCTTGGTAGAGGAATTGTAGTTTTGCAGGTAGATTAAAGATATCATCTAATGCAGAACCAACAACAAGTATTAGAATTGCTAGAAGTATTGGTATTGTAAAACTATTCATCTCAAAAAATAGTGGAATTGCTATCAATACAGGTATTGTTATAGCTAAGCCACCAAGAGAAGGAGTAATGCCCTCATGCATAGCTTTTGCAGGATTCTCGAAATCTTTACCAAATCTTTTTTCACCTGGTTTGTATGTAATATCGTACTTTAGTGCAAGATGTCCAATTATTGGTGTGAGAATCATAGAAGAACCAGCACCTATTAGGAAAAGTGGAAGATATTTTAGGTACTTTATCCAAACTTGGGCAAACATCGAGAAGTCAAACAATTCAAACATTTTTAATAGTATTTCTGTACTTCTAGACCAGTCCATTATGCTTTAACTAAAGTAACTAAAATTATAGTTAAGGAAATTATAGCCATGATTATACTTGTAAGCAAAAGCTTTGTTAGATGCTTCTCTCTACTGTAGTTTCTAGAAACAAAAAGAATGGAGATAACAGATATTAAAGTAGAAAGAATAGGAAAAACATATATAGTTTCTGTTGGAGCTAGGATATTTTCTGGCTTCATATAGAATCTGAAAATGGGAAGATATTTAGGCAGAGTGGCAATTTTTGTTGATATTGTATGTGTTTGGAAAAGAATTGAAACCAGTGCAATCATCAGAGTTGCCCATACAAGAGGATCTTTGAGAAATTTAACAACTTCTAATTTAATGACGACATCATCGAAGTCTCTTTTGACTTTGTAGAATTTATTCTTAAACGGTTCTTCTATCTCTAATCCTAACTGTTTATACTGTTCTTCCTGTTCGGTTACACCTTTTTTCTTTTTCTTGCTTTTACCCATATCGGTATTATATCAAAATCATCTCTTTGCTGTATTAGAAAAAAGAAAGATGTATTCTTGTAGAGTTAAGTGTTGAGGTCTTTGTTCTAAAAGTTTTTCTATCTTTTCAGTCGTAATTTCGCCCTTGGGGAAGAAATTTCTTAAGTTATTAGAGAGTTTCTTCCTGGGTTGTTTGTATGCCTGATTTATGAATTTTGTAAATAGTTTTTCTTCCTCTTTTGTTTGGAAAAACCTCTCTTGTTGAGGAGAAAACTCTACTAATGAGCTTGTAACTTTAGGTCTTGGTCTAAAGGATTCAGGTGATATATCAAAAAGTTTCTTGGGTATAGCATAGGGTTTCGTTTTTAAGGCAAGAAATGTCATGTCAGGAGCTTCTGAACTGTATTTCTCACCTACTTCTTTCTGAATTATGAAATATGATGATGTATTAAAGAAATCGCTTTCTATAATCTTAGAGATGATCCTTTTGCTAACATTATATGGAAGTGAGCCAAAGAAGAGTATTTTCTTGCTTTTGTACTTTTCTAATTCTTCAAAATCCCATTCCAAAAAATCAGTGTTAACAACCTCTTGTTCGGGGTAGTGTTCAGAAAGACCTTTTGCTAAAAAATTGTCTTTTTCTATCATTATGAGTTTTTTCCCATGTTTTTGGAAAAGAGATGAGAAGTATCCCTGTCCTGAACCTATCTCTACAATGACATCACTTTTCTGTTGGCAGATACTCTCAACAATGCTTTTTGCGAGATTTTCATTAACAAAGAAGTTTTGTCCTAGAGACCTTTTAGCTTCTATCATTGTACTCTGAAATCCCATACATTAGATTCTTTCTTAAATACAGAGTTGCATTTCTTGCATGTTGCACTGTCTGCAACAATTTCTAATTCTCCTTTGCACTGTGGGCAACATAGTGTATCTTCGAATTTTTCATACTGCATTTTTGTTTCGTTTTCTTTTTTAAGTTTCGTTTCAAAGAAAATACTTGGTGATATGTTTGTCCAAGAGAGGGTTGCTCTCATTGTTTTTTCTAAAAAGAGTAGGGTGTTGTCATTAAAAAGCTTTTTTAGGAAAGGAGACCTTAAAAAGGAGCAACCTATTTTCTTTTTCACGGTGAAGCCGTTTTGAGCAAGGAGTTTGTTGATATGCTTAGGGTGGAAGTTGTAGAAGATTCCTTCTACATTGTTTGATCCTTCAGACATGGTTATTGATGGTTGTGCAAAAGGTTCTTGAGAGAAAAACTTGAAGTTTCTTTTTAATAAGGCTCTAACGACAGCCTTTATATGTACTTTGTTTGCAAATTCTTGTACATACTCTGCATTATCTCCTAATATTCTTTTCAGTTCTGTAAAGTACTCAAGAGGATGTTCAATGTGATGTAGTACTCGAACCATCAATGCACCATCAAAAACATCTTCTTTGAAAGGCATTTTGTATGCATTTGCTGCAATGAGTTCAACATTTGGGTATTTGCTCTTAATTATTTCCCAATTCTGTCTTAATGTTTTAGCTGAATAGTCAAGAATTACAGGGTGTTGATATTTTGAATAGTAGCTGTTGGTGAGTCTTCCGTACGATCCTCCTACATCTAAAAACCAATTTCCTTTTTTTTCTTCAAAAACATTATCCAAAAGTGTTTTCTCTGCTAAATCCTCATATCTTCTTTTTTGCCAATATAGAGAGTAGTCGTAGCTGAATTGGTCATAATCTGAGACATTGTATGTGAACTGCTTGTTGTTATTCATTTTTAATTTTTTGTAAAACTTTAGTTATTTTTTGTAGCTTATTTAAAGCTTCTATCTTTTCTTCTTCTTTTTCAAGTTCTTCACTCATACTTATTTTTGCAGCAAGATTTTTTTGTAATCCTGTGTAGTGTAGTATTTTGATTCTTTTTATTGTTTGAGCAATATCCTCTGTGAGTGCATCTTGTTCTTTTGGTAATGTTTTTGCATTGAAAATCATATCTTCAAGAAGTTCTCCTACAGCATTTTCTTTATTTAGCTTCTCGAAGAGTTTGGTTCTATTAATTTTAGGAAAGCTTTCTTGGATTGTTATATATATCTTTTTCAGATTTTCATCAGATATGTATTTTGAGTTGATTAGGTGTTTTTCTTCTACTTTTTCTGCAAAGAGAAGTAATTGAAGGTATCGAATAGTTAGGCTTTCTGGTTTTGTTCTTTTCTCAGAAGCTTTTTTCTTTGTTAAGAAATCTTGCTCTGTTTTAGGTTTGCTGTCTATTTTAATGTTTTCTCCTAGTTGAATTCCTGTGACTCTGTATAGTTTGTTTAGGTAGAGATTTTTTGTATTTTTATCTTTGACAGAGTCTAGTACAGGTATTATCTCTTTTCTGATTATGTTTACATCGCTTAATTTGTTTAAATCTTTCCCTTTTGTTATTTCTGCTAGTATGTAGGAGAAGGCTTCTTTTTTCTCTTTGATGATTTTATCGAACTTTGCAGGTTCTTTTTGTAGTAGTTCATCGATATCTTTGTACGGTTCTGTTGTTGCTGCATATGGATTCATACTTAGTTCAGATGCTATGGTGAAGCCTCTTATGAGAGCTTTTTGTCCAGCAGAGTCTGAGTCAAAAAGAAAGAGAATGTTTTTTGAAAGTGGTGCTAATGCTTCTAACTGGTTTGCTGTTAAGCTTGTGCCAAGAGGTGCAACTATGTTTTTTACTCCGTGTTGATGAGCAGATATTACATCTGTAGACCCTTCGCATATTATTGCTAAGTCCAATTTCCTTATCTCTTGTCTTGATTCATATTGTGCGAAAAGGTTGTATGATTTATGGAAGATGGGTGTTTCTGGAGAATTCATATATTTAGGTCCATATTCATTTGTACCACTTTGTCTTGCAGTAAAGGCTATTACATCACCTTTTCTTGATCTGATTGGAAACATTATTCTATCAAAGAATTTCTCTCTGAGGATTCCATTTTTTTCAACAAATAGTCCTGTTTGAAGCAGTGTCCCCTTGCTGTATGCTCCTGATTTTTTTATTTGCTCTATTAGTTTAGGATATTTTGGAGAGTATCCTATTGCAAAGTTTTTGATTGAATCTCTACTCATGCCTCTGTTTAAGACATATTCTAGAGCTGTTTTGTCTTTGAGAAGTGCATTATAGTAGTATTTGGTTGCTATGTAGTGGATATCCTTCAATTCTTTATATTTTTTATTTACTGTTGTCTTTTTTAATTCAACACCAGCGACTTTTGCTAATTTTTCTAATGCTTCTGGGAAGTCTATATGCTCTATTTCTTGTACGAAATTGAATACATCTCCTGATTTGTCACACCCAAAGCATTTGTATCTTTGGATATCTGGACTTACAATGAATGATGGTGTTTTTTCTTTGTGGAATGGGCATAGACCTGAAAAGTTTTTGCCAGCTTGTTTTAGCTGTACATATTTTTGAATGATTGAGACAATATCTATTTTGTCTTTGATTTCTTCTATCTGATTGTTCGGCTCCATTTGATTGATTATATCATCTAGGGGATTTTTTGCCTTTTTTGATTATTTGCAATCTATGGAACTTTCTGTAACGGTGCACTCCATACCCACAACTCCTTTCTTTGAGGTTGCAGGCCAAGTTAATTCTTTTTCGTTGAAGAATATTTTTGTGTTGCTGACTCTTCCAGATATTATGTTGAACTTGTTTTTGATTTCAAACTCTTTCTTTGTTGGTTCTAGTACTTGAGCAACTACATTTACATTGTCAATATCAAGTTTTATCCATACAGGAGTTTCAAATATTTCAAGTGTTATTTTGTTTACTTTCTCTTGTACCTCTTGAGCTTCTTCTTGCTGTTCTTTTTTAGGTTCATATTTAACTGTTAGTGTTTCAACACTTTCTAATATGTTGTTGTTATTTTTTTTCGCTTTAATACTGATTAGGTTGCTTCCTTCAACTAGAGTTATTTCTTTCTCAAAATGTCCATTCTCGTCTGTTTTTACTGCTACATCATTTATTTCAACAGTGGCTTCTTTTTCAACTTTTCCTTTCACTATGATTTCTGCTTTTTCTACTGTACTTTCTTTGGCAGGTTCCATTATTTCTAGTTTTGGAGGTGTTTGAAATTTGTATATTTGAGAGGTGATGTATGCTGCTATTAGTAGTGTGAAAAGGGATACGAGGATAATGACAACTGTTTTTGGTGTTATGACTATCTTTTTTTTCATAACTTGTTGGGGTGTTGTTTGAATATCTTTTTCTACAATTACAGGGTTTGTTCTCCTGTATAGTGCGAGTATTTTCTTAATATCAAGACCTAAGTATTTTGCATATATTTTTATAAAGCCGGTTAGGAATACTTCTGATTGGAATGGTGTGAATGTATCTTTCTCTATGTATTGTAGAAATCGTTTCTGAATTTTAGTATCAGAAGAGGCCTTCTCTAGGCTAATTCTTAATTTTTCTCTTTTGCTTTTTAATACTTCTCCAACTGTTATCATGGTGGTATTTTACTACTATTTGTGAGTATTAGAAAGGTTGGAGGAGAGTTAAAGAAATTTGTTGGTATAAGTATTAATAATTATCACCTTCATCGTCATCCCCCAATATCTCAGAAGAATCTTGTACTAATACCTTTCTAGGCTTAGAACCATCTTGAGGTCCAATTGCACCAGCCTCATACAGTTGATCTATTAATCTAGCAGCTTTGTTGTATCCAACTTTCATTTTTCTTTGTAGAAATGATGCAGATGCTTTCTGTGTAAGTATTACAATCTCTAAAGCTTTTCCAAAATCAGGGTCTCTTTCATCATCACCGCCCATACCTTCGCCTTCTGAACCTTTCTCAATTGCATCAGCCAATCCTGAAGAGTAATCAGGTTGGTCATCTTTGACTTGTTCTTTAATTGCATTTACAACATTTTCTGTATCTGCAGTTGATGTGTATGTACCTTGGATTCTTAATGGTTTTGGAGTTGTCTGATCTTTAAAGAGCATATCACCACTTCCTAGTAGTGTTTCTGCTCCTCCTTCGTCAAGTATTACTCTTGAGTCTATGAGTGTAGATACTGCAAATGCCATTCTACCTGGGATATTAGACTTGATTAGTCCTGTAATGACATCAACAGTTGGTTTCTGTGTTGCAAGTATCAGATGAATACCAACAGCTCTTCCCATTTGTGCAAGTCTTTGAATCTTTGTTTCAACTTCCATTCCAGAGGTAAGCATTAAGTCTGCCATTTCATCTATGACTACAACGATATATGGCATTGCAACATATCCCATCTTTGCATTGTACTCCGAGAGTTTTTTAGCATGTACCTGTTTGAGCTGTGTGTATCTTTTCATCATTTCTCCAATTACCCACTCGAGAGCATTGGTAACTAGAGAAGCATCTGTTATTACAGGTGTGAGAAGGTGGGGGATACCGTTGTACATACCCATTTCAACACCCATTTTAGGGTCAACCATTATGAATTTAACTTCGTCTGGTGTTTTTGTCATGAGAAGTCCTGTTATGAGGGAGTTAATGGCTACGGATTTACCTGTACCTGTGGCTCCTGCTACTAGTAGGTGAGGGATCTTACCTAGGTCTGTGATCATAGTTTTACCTGTAATATCTTTACCTAATATTAGAGGAAGTTCATATTTATCAACTTCTAATCTCAACTTCTTTATCATATCCCTGGTGTAGACAAAGTTTGGTGTTGGATTTGGAACTTCGACTCCAACATATGGAGTCCCCGGTATTGGAGCTTCAATTCTGATAGAAGCGGTCTGTGATGCTAGTGCAAGAGCAAGGTCATTACTCAAACTTTTAACCCTAGAAACTTTTGTTCCTGTACTAATGCTAAGAGAGAATCTGAGAACTGTAGGGCCAACTGCAATTGATACTACCTTGGCTTGTATACCGAAGTTCATTAGAGTCCTTTGTATGATGAGTGCTTTCTCTTTGTACAGCTTTGCATCTTGTTTCTGAACCTCCTTTTCTTGCAAAAGCTCTATCTCCGGAAATATCCAATCTGTATATTTAGGTTGTTGTGGTTGGTCTTCTTCATCTTTGTCATCTCTGGTTGTTGGAGCTTGTCTTTCAAAAGTATCAACCTTTTCATCGTCTCTATGTAATATTTCGTCTAACTTCTTTTCAACATCAGGAGTTTCTTCAATATATGGTTCTTCTGTAATATCCTCTACTGCTTCTCCACTTATTTTAATGTCGTCTTCTTTCTTCCCCATCCCTATCTTTTTAAAGAAAGATTGGAGAGATGAAGGTTCTTTTGGAGATTCGCCTTTCTGTGGTTCAGGGATAGATCCTTCTATGAAATCCCTTATCTGTTCAATTGTGGTGCCTGTGATTAGAGAGAATGCTAATATCAAAAATATTATGACAACAAGAATTTCAATTAGGTTTCCAAGAACTCCATTTAGTGAGGTGTGTAGAACTTTTCCTAATTGTCCTCCTGTTGCTCTTAATGCATTAGGATTAGAGTACTGTTCTGGGTTTTGCCAGAAAGTTAAGAGTATGGATATACAAAGAGAGAAGAAAAGTAGTCCAATAGCTTGTTTTGTTGATATGAATTTCTTGTTTTTGAAAAGAAGAA
>CALDJM010000030.1 GCA_937899155.1 uncultured bacterium | reverse complement strand
GATATTAGTTTGTACAAGTTTGAGGATTATTCTTTGCATCTGTCTCCGTCAATGACACTGTTTATTATGTCGGACGGTCTGCCTGAACAAAAATCCGGGAATGAATACTACGAAGACAGGCTAAAAAGGCTGTTTACTAAAATATATAACTTTGAACCAGATGTTATCATTCAAAAAATCCGTGAGGATTTTAATGATTTTTTAAAGAATGAAGAAGTTAGATATACGGAATATCTAGGCACAAGCTCATCTTTGCCAGTTGGATCATTTACTAGAGAGCTACAAAGAGAACCTAGAATCTTCCCAATGAATCTGTCATTTAACACTCCTTCTCTCACCAATGGGTACTTAACTCAAACAACTGAATACTCTGGTGTTCCTGTAAATTTGTATTCAGATATTACATCCTCTGAAATAAATGAAGCTCCAGTATATGTACGAAAATATGGGGATAGGATAAGGGTTTCTCCGGCTCTTCCGATATTAAATGGCATTACCAACTCTTCATACAAAGAATTTAATGCTAGTGGAAATGATGATAGTTACTACATCATAGGGGGAAATGTTGTTGACAATCAAACTTTACAGGAGGGTATAGCTCTAACATCTAAATTTAAAGATGTCTCTTCTATATATTTTGTTAGAGAGTCATCACTATACAAAGAATCCGTGACCAATTCTCTTGCTAATTCTCAATCAGGAGATTGTTCAGGTGGCGAATTCGCCATACTGCCAGATGTTAAGAAAGAAGAAATATCTTCAGGGTTTAAGTTGGAAGGATATACTAAAAAACCTTGTCTGTATACGAGTATTAGATTGGATAAAAGAATTACATATCTAGGTGTAGTCAATATTAACTGGGAACCAACAAGTAATACCACTCTTGGCTTCTGTCTCTACTCTGGAAAAGAGGGCAAATGTTTAAATCGAGATAAATTCTTTGACACAGACACAGGGTATGGAAAGATAAGTATACTAATACCCAAGATGATACAGGGTAGTGATGACATATCATTAACAGTATATGCTCTTAATCCACTATCAGAAAAAGTAGCCATAAATATTCGAGATGTAGAAATAGAATTGTCAGGAGCTATAGAAGAATCACCTTTAATATCTAGATATTCAGACACACAGCAGAAAGTTCTAGAATTAGGGAAGCAGAAGAATATTAACATCCAACTACCTCTACTCTACGGTGATGACAGCTATATCTTCAATGACAGGTTTAGTAGGGATGCTATCTGGGAAGCCAGCAGTGCTGAAGATGGTTCTCTTGTACATACAACAAAGTATGATAAAGGTATGAAGCAGGTTGTTGAAAACCAGAGAATAAATCAGTATGAACACATATTGCAAAAAACTCTCCCAGGTCAATATCTTTGGTATTGGGAAGGGACAAATATTAGCAATATCCCAGCATCTCTCTGTCTAACATATCAAGGCTCTGACAGATGTTGGGTAGATAATATCTTCTATCCAGGAGAAGAGAAATCTAATCTGCAAATATTTCAATCATCTTTAACTAACAGTAGTGTAATGGATGCTTCATACAACAGTATTAGTTTTGCAAACCAAAGTGAAAATGTTTTAAAAAATTTCATAGTAATGCCAAAACCAGAAGTATGGAATAAGATCCAGTACA
Source organism: uncultured bacterium (assembly GCA_937899155.1). GTDB lineage: Bacteria > Patescibacteriota > Dojkabacteria > SC72 > SC72 > UBA5232. The sequence continues at coordinate 22,300 of CALDJM010000030.1, read as the reverse complement.
AGGCATCTGTTGAAACAGAGTATCAAGAAGTTGAACTTCTTCCTAAGAATAGGCATGGTTCTGTATATGCTCTTGGTAAAGGACAGAAACTTTCTAGAAATACCATTCTGTCAATACCTCAAGCAAAATCTAAATATTGGTTGGCAATTGCTAGAAATGGTCTAAAATTGGAAGTCCTAGGAAAAGATAAAAGAGTAAATATCAATGGCTGGAAACAGGGTTGGGATACAGATGGTGTTGAGTATAGTATTGTTATAGTCTTCTATTGGCCCAACCTACTATCACATCATGGATATCTAATTATCGCTATTGTACTGATATATCTTTTAATTAAAATTTTTAGAAAGAGAAAATATGGACTCGATTAAGCCTTTTGTGAGTGTTGTCATACCTGTACATAATGGAGAGAAATATATTAAAGAAGCTCTAGATAGCTGTATTAATCAAACATATGAAGATATTGAAATAATAGTTGTTGATGATAAGAGTACGGATAATACATTGGATATTCTAAAGGAATATGAGAGTAATGATAAGGTAAAGATATTAGCTGTTGAAAAGCAAAATGGTTTGGGTAATGTCATAAATATAGGTATTAGAGCTTCTAAGGGTAAATATATAGCACGAATGGATGCAGATGACATTATGTATCCTGATAGAATTACAAAGCAGGTAGAGTATCTAGAGGCTCATCCTAGCTGTGTAGCTGTTGGTGGTCAGATAGATATTGTAGATGCTGATTCAAACATAACAGGACATAGGGAGTATGCACAATTAGATAAAGATCTTAAAAAGAACAGATTCCTTTTTCAACCTTTTGCACATCCAGCTGTCACACTCAGAAAATCTACTCTTGAAGAGATAGGTTTGTATCCAGAGGATATGTGGAAGGTAGAAGATGTTAAACTTTTCCTTACCCTTAGTACCAAAGGAGAGTTTGCAAATCTATCAGATACTGTTCTTAAATACAGAATGACATTCCAAACAGAGAGTCAATCTAAGATGGTTGATCATTTTAGAAAAACAAGTGAAGTTAGAAATTGGGCAATTAAAGAATTAGGTATTAGGCCAACATTTAGGGAGTATGTCATATGGAATATACAAAAAGTGGGAGTCAGTATACTAAGTATTCTTCCCCCCACTCTATTTATGAAAGCATTTGAGCTTTCTAGAAAGATATTGAAATGATATCTTTACTTCATTGGCCAATCTATTTCTGCTTGGAATCCATTACTTGCATTATTTGCTAGGTAAGTGATTTCAATCATTGTATTTGCAGGAATCATATACTCCTTATTTATAATATTTCCTTCCTTTCCATAGACAGGATTTCCATTAAGAAGTTTGTTTCCATCAACTTTAACTTCACCTACAATACTGTTTATCCTTACATCCCATGGGAATGACATAAAGAATTTACCACCATTTTGCTTTACATCTTCTAAATCCATCTCACCCTCTTTCACCTGATGTTTCTCTGCAATCTGAAGTATATACTTCTCTTGGATTGAGTCATACACCCATTTGTATGTTCCTAATTTCTGAAGGTTTGTTTCTAAATCTAATGGTGTAAATTCTGCCTGCTCTGCTTCTGTTTGATAGTTAGGTCTGACTGTTTTAGAGTATTCAAAATCATCAAAGCTACCAGTTGGTGGAATCATGATTTCAAATCCAGCTGAATCATTCCCTGCTTCCCATACGGCTTTAAATTCTTTTCCTGCTTCTATTACAAAATCACCTTCTTCACTCTCTACTGGATTTCCTAAGTTCCATTCTTTTCCATCTACATAGAATTTTCCATCTTCTCCACCACTGCAGTTAACAATCATATCGAAAGGTGCTTTAGGTAGGCCTAGTGTGCCACCATCTCTTTTAAGATCTTCTAATGTTTTAGTACCCTCGGCTACTAAATAGTCTTGGGAGATACCTAAGTGGTACATACCAGTGTCCCAGTTGTAGTGGGTTCTGGATATACCAAATACTCCCCAATCTATTTGTAGGTTTTCTGGAGTTAGTTCAGAAGCTGTTTCTACTTCTGCACTTACCAAATTAGAGGGTATTGATGGATCTGTAGGATCATCATTTACTGCTAATGTTGGGATGTTTTCTATTTGTAATATGTTTTGATTATTTGACCCTGTGTTGTACTCAGATGGGCTTTTTATTGGAGCACATCCTGCTATTGCAGAGCCTGCTAATGTTGCAGCTACTACTGCTCCTGCAATTCTTTCATTTTTGCTTAATTCTGACATTGTTTTAATATATATTAAATTTAATTAATATACTTAATTATACCCTATAATGGGTATAATTACAATGTTTTTATATGTTGGAAATCTTTTCGTCCTCAATATATTTAATGTTTTTATTAAATATATATGGACTCATCAGTAAGACAATATAGTCTTAGAAGACTCTAGCGTGTGATGAGGTTATGTGAAAAGGGATGTGTGTTTTAATATGCAATTAAGCACAGTTAAAGATATATCCCAGTTCGGAACCTAGCAGAGTCTTGAGTATAGGGTATGGTTCAAGCCTTATGGCTTAAACCATAGTTGAAAACCAGCACTATCGTTGCCGGGTTGGTACTCTACGGTGATTTTTTGGCCTTTTTTGATTAAGGTTGTTTCAGATATTCTATCTGCTTCGCCGTAGTTCCCTAAGTCCCACTCGATACCGTCTACAAACAGTGCACCAGCACTGTTATTAATCCAGCAGTCAGCTGGGACTGTAAATGATATTTTTCCACCATCCCTTTTCAGGTCAGCGAGATTTTTGGTTCCTGGTTGTACCATGTTTTCATTCCACCACCCAAGTGTATACATATTACGGTTGGTATCGTACACAACCTGGTATGAACCAAAGTCACCAAAATCAAAGACAGTGTTTCCGATTGGATCGGAAATTGTACTTTCAACTTTAGCTGGCTCTGCTAGAGGAACAACTTTTTGTACTTGCTCTTGTGGAGCGACGATCTCTTGCCGAACCACGGATTGTGCTGGCTGGAGGATTTTCCCCCATGTTGTCCTCAGAATCTGGATGGCAAATGGAAGTACGAAAAGTACAACCATTATTATAAGAAAAACTGCAAGGATTGTTTTCCAACTTCTTTTAAAGAAGCCTTTTGCTTTTTCCCACCAAGTGGGATTTTTTGGGGTTGCTTTTTTAGCCATTTCTAATTCTCCTTATTTATATATGAATGCTAAATTTCTGCTGCAAATTCCTCATGGAACGCATGCTACACCCGATATATATCTTGTATATAAGGTCTAGCATGCATCCCAATAGAATAAGCAGATGTAAGGAGTTTAAAATGAATAATACCCTACTCTATCTCTATTTCATCACACACTATTTTATCTAAACATATACTGATATAAATCGTATGTATATTGTTTAGAAATTTTTAAAGATCTTCGAGTTCATAAGAACTCATACAAGGAGTATTCCTTTTCTATGAATTCTTATTTGAAAAATATATTTATTATTAATGAGCAGGATCTATTACTTAACTATCTATATTATACTATAAGATACTAAAATTGTCAACATGTAATCAGTTGGGAGTAGTTTTGTATTCTTTTTAAAGAGCAGGTTGTTTAACTATCCATATTATACTATAAGCCATCAATTTTTGCAATACCATCACTTAATGATATAATTAAAAATTAAATTTGAGATAACATATAGAAATGGAAAACATATACAACACACCTGAAGCAGAACTAGATATAGAGATAAGCTCAACCTCTCTAGGTAATGCAAATGAACATGGGGGAACTGTAGGTGCAGTAAAAGGGTTGGTTTTAGAAGCTATCTCAAAGAAAGCATACACAGATATAGTTGTAAAGAATGCTCTAGAAGCAAAAGATATAACAGAGGGAGTATTTGGAAAAGATGTACACTTTGGAGTGTCTACACTTGCCTCTGCTATTAAGCCTGAACAGATGAAAGGTTTGATCTTCTCCATTGACTATCCATACTTAGTTAAATTTAATCAAGATTTTCTGAAAGAGAAATATCACAGGGTAAAAGGACAAGGATATTCAGGGCTAGCTTTAGGTGTAGCTCTAGCTCAGGAATATGCATATGCCCTACTCCAATCTCATTCTGAAAAAGATCAGAAAGGTAGTGTAATTGATGCTGTAAAAAGTATGAATCAAGATATTGTTAAGATAAGGACATGTATTGAAACAGTGACTCTAGAAGATGAGATTAGAAAGATAAGAGAAGTGAATTCTAAGTTAAAAGATGAAGGGAAGAATGTAATATGGGTAATAGAACCAAATAGTAAGATGGGAGATGGTAAAGCTCAAGATTTTCTTAATATGTTTGAACAGGTTAAAGACGATCAACAAAACAGAGACCTTCACTTCGGTATTGACTTAGATATGGGAGGCTTACCTAAAGAAGATAGAAGTCTTCTCTCACTAGTTGAGCTTTTTGAGAGGTATAATAAAGAGTACCTACCTCTTTACCTTTCTTTAAGTGGACAGGAGTTTACAGAAGATTCTGTAAGAACACACCTACCGTTGGGGGATAATATAGAATTTAATAAAAAGATTGGTCAATGGTTAAAGGAAAGACAGTTTAGAGGTCAGAAATTACCAGGTATTGTAATTGAAACAAGTCCAACAGGAGATGTATTGGGTGATTATAAGAAATTCTTAGATGGTTTAAAGAAAGGTTTTAATTAGTAAGTTTTGCTAAGGAAGTATTTGTATTAAGCTGTAGTTTATTAGCTACAGATAGAGCAAATATGTCTTTCAACATTCCAAATGTCTGCTTAATATTTGCAGATGTACTATCACTCCTATTCTTATTTAAGAAGAAAGGTATAACAGAAACAGAGTACCCTACTCTAGCAATCTCATTTAATATTTCAGAATCAATTGCAAATCTATCTACCTTTAATTTAGGTAGTATTCTGTCAACCAATTCTTTTCTAAAAAGCTTAACACCACAACCAACATCATCTACATTCTTAGGAAGTTTTAAAAGCATCTTGTTTAAGAGTATTAAACCGTATGAGAGGAACTTTCTTCCAAAAGTCATTTCAACATTAGAGTCTGTGTGAAGTTTAGATGGTATTACTGCCATTGTTGAATCATTCTTTATTGCTTTGAGTGCATAACCAAGTGTTCTAATTTGGATATCTGTATCTGCATCTATGAAGCCAATGATATCACCACTTGCTCTTTTCATACCGTATCTAACAGCATATCCTTTACCTCTGTTTTGTTTGTATCCAATAACGGAGGCTTTTTTAAGTCTATTCTCTTTAATATATGTCTGTAATATATCCTTAGTATTGTCAACATACCCATCAATTACGAAGATGAGTTCGAAATTAGGATTCTTTCTAGAAAGATATCCGTAGAGTCTTTCTAATTGATCCAATACTTCTCTTTGTTTTTTGTATGTTGGTATTACCAAAGATAGTTTCATTTCTATATTAAAAACATTTTATTTCTGGATATTTATTTAAAAATTAGCAGATTCAATTTGTATTTAAATGCTCCTAAGGGAGCAGTCTACTCATTTAGGCAGCAGACTGCTTGCCCTTAAGATTCTTAGCAACTGCTAGAACGATCATACCTACAGTGAATGCAACTAGTGCTACTAGGTAGAAAATTTCTGTATCTCCAAAACCTGTTGGTAATGGATCGTGTGGAGTATATGGGTTGTATGGTCCATATGAGCTACCACCACTTGCTAGAGCTACCTGTGCATTTACTAAGGAAATCATAGCTACTGCTAAGATTGCTGAATATAACTTCCTCATATGTAAAGGGCTAGTTAATTTAAATACAGGATAATTATAACATCTTTTATCTTCTTTTGCAATACTATGGGGTGTGACCTGAGAGGTCGTTATTAAAATTTAGAATACCCGTCTAGCATATCTAAATATTCTGATTGGGGAGTTAAAAAATTTGCATGTATATAGTATTAAGTCTGCACTGTAATCTGTAATGTAGTTGCTCTCTTCTGACTTATATATCCTATACTTATATTTTCTCTGATTCCAATATATAAATACTTCATCTCCCTCTCCTGTCTTGGGTAAGTTGTAGAAAGATATCTTGTTTCTTTTCTCTCCACCCCATGATGAGTATCCAAATCTATGTGCAGCAAGTATGATTGGTAGTTCATCTTCCTCAGGTGTGCCGTATTCTTTAACTAACCATGTACCGTGTTTTAGACCTTCATCAAAGTCTTTTCCTGTAGAGATGGGAGACTCGACTCCAATTTTAGGAATCATCGTAAAGAGACCTTCTGGGAGTGAAGGGTCTAATGGTGGAATATTGGGTACTGGAGTTGGTGCTTTAGGTTCTACTTTTTTTACTTCTTTAAGAGGTATTATCTCTTTTGCAATTTTCTCAGTCTCTTTTATAGTCTCTGTAGGATTTATTCTATACCATACATATGGCCATATAGGTATGAATATTGCAATTAATGCTATGGATAGTAAGAAAAATCCGATGAATGTATAGACTTTTTTCATTTTGTCTGAAAAGTTTTTCATACTCTACTCTATCATAAAAAGGTTAGTTTTTTCCTCTCAAATAAATCTCTAATATCTCTCCACTATTTATCATCTCCTGCGCATTAGCTTTGCCAATATATCTATAATGCCAACTCTCATAGTTATATCCTGTGATGCTTTCGTATCCTTTTGGAAAAGATATTACAAAACCATACTTCCAAGCATTCTCTGCTAACCATTTTGCAGCCTTAGTATTTTGAAATCTTCCTCCTATACCATCTTGTATTTCTGATGTACTAAAATCGACAGCTGTACCTAACTGATGTTGACTATGTCCTGCTCTTGCAGATATTTTATCAGCATCATCTACAACATTCTTATTATGTCTTAACCAGTATTGATATGTACTAACTTGTGTCTGATATGACCTATATCCAGACCTCATGCTTAAATCTATTCCGTCATTTTTTGCAGCATTTACCAATTCAGCCAAATCATTTATCACAACATTTCTTAACATATATTGTTGACCTTTCCTAATACCTGAATTAGCTGCTGAGACCAAATCGGAGGGAGCATACTCTGATCCTAATGTATATTCTTTATTTACTAAAACTAAGAGGTCATCACCACTTCTTGTAGCTTGCTTAATATCTTGAGGATATGACCACCAATTGGTAGCTACCTGGGGTTTATTTGGCTTAGGAGGTATTGGTACTGGCTTTTTTACCTCTTCTATAACTTTGCTTTCCTCTACAACTTCTTGTTTAGGAGGAGAGATGACTTCTTCTTTTTTAATTTCTTTGACTGGTAGATTTGTCTCGTATTGAGCAAAGAGAAGGGAAAATAGTATGGATACAGTTATTTTCTTTAATATATCTATGGCGAACATTTGAAGTATTGTTGTGTATTACATTTTAGGTTGGATAATTATATAAGCTTTCTATATTGTTATCTAGGTGAGGAAGTATATTTTAGCTCAGGGTAGAATGTATATATTAAGTTTAGTGGATAAAAATATGACACTTTCTAAAGAGGATTTTGCAATGATTTCAACACTTTTGGCTTGTGAATTTAAGAAATATGATATGCAGATTAAAAATTTAGAAAAGATTGTTAAACAGTATGTGAAAGGCAAGAAAGGAGTTGATGATAGTTGGATGAGTTATCAAGAGCTTGCAGAGAATATAGTTGCTTTGTCAGGAGAGGAAATTAATAGGGATTTTAATATTGTGAGAATGAATGAGTAGGACTTTATGTGTGTCTACATTATTGCAACTGTAGTTACCCTGTCTCCTTTATTGATATTCATCATTTTCACACCAGAAGTTTGTCTTCCTAGCTTTGGAACATCTTTAAGGTCAGCTCTGATAACTTTAGAATCTTCAGATATTACAACGATTTCTTCATCTTCCTTCTTTAATATCCTTGCAGAAGCCACATTGCCCGTCTTTGCTGTTACCCTGAATGTAAAGATACCTGTACCAGCCCTCTTTTGTGTTGCATACTCTTTTAATGCTGACATTTTGCCATATCCAAACTCTGAAAGTGTCAGAAGCATTTGATCATTACTCTCTACAATTCCCATACCAATTACCGAATCTGTTTTAGATCTAAATCTAATACCCATAACACCCTTTGTACTTCTTCCCATTGGTCTTGCATCTGTTTCTTTAAACCTCACAGACTTTCCTTCCTTTGTTATCAGTATTGCTTCATCATCGCCTGTTGTAGCTTTAACACAGATTAACTGATCATCTTCCTCTAACTTAATTGCTGTTAAACCATTTGCTCTAATCTTTGCAAACTCAGAAAGAAGTGTCTTCTTAATATTTCCTTTTTCTGTAGCCATTAAGAAATATTTAGCAGTTTTCTCTTTAGCATCTTTTTCTTTTTCACTCTTTCCTTCTCCAACTTTACCCTTTGGATCTCTTGTTAAAACAGATGTAACCATTTCTTCTGGAGCAAATTGCACTAAGTTTACTAAAGGTAAGCCTTTTGCTGTTCTTCCTAAATCAGGTATTTCAAAAATTCTTAAGTTAAATACCCTACCTTTGTTTGTGAAAAGTAGTAGTTCATCATGTGTGTTACAAAGGAAAGCATGTTCTATGAAGTCACCTTCTTTCGTTTCTCCTCCAGAAACACCTTTCCCTCCTCTGTTTTGTGCTTTGTATGTGTTTGGATTTACCCTTTTAATATATCCAGTTCTAGTAATTGTGACTAATGTGTCCTCAGAAGCAATCATGTCTTCTTCTGAAATTTCATCAATTTTACCTTTTACAACTTTAGTTCTTCTCTCATCACCATATTTCTCTTTAATTGTTTCAAGGTCAGCATTGACAACCTCAAGTACTTTGGTTGGGTCTTCTAGCATTGCATTTAGCTCTTTTATCTTTTCTTTCAATTCTTTCTGTTCATTCTCTAACTTCATTCTCTCAAGAGCAGCTAATCTTCTAAGTTGCATATCCAAAATTGCTTGGGCTTGTACTTCTGTGAAGCCAAATTTATCCATCAAATTGGTCTTTGCACTCTCTTGTGTTTTCGAATTTCTAATTGTAGAAATTACCTCATCAAGCATATCAATTGCTTTTAGTAGACCTTCTAAGATGTGAGACCTATATCTTGCTTGTGCTAAGTCAAATTCAAATCTTCTAATTGTTACCACTAATCTGAATGAGAGGAAAAGCTCCAAGAATCTCTTAATTGGCAATGTTCTTGGTTCTTGGTCTACCAATGCAATCATGTTTGCATTGAAGACCTTTTGCATTTCTGTGTATTTGTATAGTTTGTTTAATACAGCTTTCGGTTGAGCATCTCTTTTTAGATATACAACAACTCTCATTCCTTCGATATTTGATTCGTCAATAATGTCTGAGATTCCTTTTATTTTCTTATCTTTTACTAAATCAGCGATTTTTTCAATTAAGTGAGCTTTGTTTACTTGGAAAGGTATTTCGGTAATTACAATTTGATATCTTCCCTGTTTGCCTTCAACGATAGAGGCTTTTGCTCTTTGTAGAATTCTTCCTCTTCCTGTTGCATATGTGTTTAAAATCTCTTCTCTGTCATATATAGTTGCTCCTGTTGGGAAGTCAGGTCCTGGTATTATCTCTACTAATTCTTCTGGTGTAATATCTGATTTGAATTCAGGATAGAGGGCATTTTTTTCTTCTAATATTTTTGCTCTTAATTTCTCGATTGCTTCTAAATATTCTACTTCATTGAGGTTAATGTAGTTTTCTAGGAAATCTGCTGGTTGGGAGTTAAGTAACTGAGGGATTCTCTCACCCTTTTCTCTTTCTTTTCTTAATGTATTGTATACTGCATTGCCACCCCACTTGTTCCCTAAGGAAATCATTTTCTGCAAGGCATTTATTAACTCCGTGAGGTTATGTGGAGGAATTTTAGTAGCCATACCGACTGCAATACCATCTCCACCATTTGCTAGTACATTTGGGAAACCCGCAGGAAGTACTGTTGGTTCTAATCTAGTACCATCATAGTTTGGAAGAAATGTTACAGTTCCTTTATTTAGCTCTGTTAATAGTTCTGGTGTAATCTTTCCCATCCTCGCTTCCGTGTATCTCATGGCTGCCGCTTCATCTCCATCAATTGATCCAAAGTTTCCTTGTCCATCAACTAATGGATATCTCATTGAGAAGTCTTGAGCCATTTTTACCAATGTTGGGTATACTACAGCTTCACCGTGAGGGTGATAGTTTCCTGAAGTATCACCAGCAATTTTTGCACATTTTCTAAAGTGTGATGATGGTGTGAGCCCTAAATCATTTATTGCAACAAGAATTCTTCTTTGTGATGGTTTGAGACCATCTGTTACTTCAGGCAATGCTCTTGATACGATTACTGACATAGAGTAGTCAAGATAGTTATTTTTCATCTCGTCTACAATGGATCTGTTTGTAACTTCTCCTGCTTTAAAAGAGAAGTCATGTTCTAATGTATCAATATTTTCTTGTGTTGTTTTTATATCTTCATCCATAATTATTAATAAACACTTTTGACTAAATCTTTAGTTAAAAACTCTATGTATGCTCGAGTATTTCTGACTATTCTTCCACATTCTCTTAAAGCCTCCTCGTCCAATCCTGTCAGTTCTTGCGAACCGATAAGTTTGTATGGTGAGTCGACTCTTCTTTCTAGTAATAATGCAGTATAAGAATCTTTGCTTTCGTCCTCTTTTTTCTCTGATTCTGTAAGAATAAGAAAATCCCTTTCAGGTATTCTGTATTCTTTTTTACTTACCAGAGGTTTTGGTTCTATACTTTCCTCTGTATGGAATAGCTTAGCAATCTCTGCACCTTCAGGAGAGTCTTTTATAGTATTTAATATTTCCTTTGTAGGGTCATAACGGTTTAAAAATCTTGTTATAGCTAACTCTTTTATCCCTTCAGGGTCAGCAGAAGCATGTCGATTTTCTAATATCTCATCAGCATCAATCAATGAGTCAAAGATTTTAACTTTGTTTTGGTCTGCCTGATGTCCCTCACTAGGGTCTACGAAAATAGAGTCATTCATTTTTTTACATATAAAAATTAAATATCTAAAGTTGCTTTTGTTGCATGAGTTTGTATAAATCTTCTCCTAGGAGGTACTTCACTACCCATAAGCATTTCAAATGTGTTTTCAGCCTCCTCAGCATCTTCTATATGAACTTTCTTCAAAACTCTGTAAGCCGGATCCATAGTTGTTTCCCGCAATTGCTCAGGATTCATCTCTCCTAAACCTTTAAATCTGTTAGAAACAGGAGCTTTGCCTGATGCTTTTGCTTGTGCTACAAATGTATCTTTATCTTCGTCATTTATGAAATAGTATTTCTTTTTTCCAATCTCTACTTTATGTAAAGGAGGTTGAGCTACATATATGTATCCCTGTTCTATTAACGGTCTGAAGAATCTAAAGAATAGTGTCAAAACTAATGTTGTGATATGCAATCCGTCAACATCAGCATCACTCATGATTATAACTTTGTGGTATCTTAATTTCGAAATATCAAAAGTATCTCCAATACCAACACCTAAAGCTGTTGTAATATCGTTAAACTCATTGTTTTCTAATACTCTGTCAACTCTGTATTTATGTGTATTGATGATTTTACCTCTTAGTGGCAGGATTGCTTGGGTATGTCTGTCCCTACCCTGTTTTGCTGAACCACCTGCAGAGTTTCCCTCTACTATGAAAAGCTCACTCTCTGATGGGTCTCTGCTCGTACAGTCAGCCAACTTACCTGGTAGTGTGGTTGTTTCCAAAGCACTCTTTCTAATGACTGCATCTCTTGCAGCTTTAGCCGCAGCTTTTGCTTTGTTGGCTAAGACAGCTTTTCCAATTATTTCTTTAGCAACATTAGGATTCTCATCAAAATATGTTAAAAGTTCGTCTCTAACTAGTTTTGTAACAACACTTTTAACCTCTGGGTTGTTTAATTTAATCTTTGTTTGTCCCTCAAACTGTGGATTTGGAACTTTGACAGAAACAATTGCAGTCAAACCTTCTCTAACATCATCTCCGTTAAGAGTACCTCCCATACCTTTAAGAAGGTCAGCTTTCTGAGCATATGTGTTAACGGCACTTGTAATAGCTGTCCTAAAACCTGCTAAGTGAGTACCACCCTCTGGGTTGATAATGTTGTTGGTGTAACATCTAACATCCTCATCCATACCATCTGTGTACTGCAATGAAACCTCTGCAAGAATATCATTCTCTTGCTTATTCATATAGAAAGGGTCATCTCCAATTGCTTTCTCGTTAATATTTAAAAACTGCACATACGATTTAATGCCATCTTCAAAGTAAAGGTCATATCTTCTATTTCTACCACCAGTCTCATCAATTACGGAAATTCTTAATTTGGCGGTAAGATATGCATGCTGTCTACATTTTTTTACAATGGAATCAAAACTAAATTCTGTTGTGGAAAATATTTTACTGTCAGGCAAGAATGTATGCTCTGTACCTGTATCTTTTGCCTCTCCTACTCTCTCTACCTGTTTTGTAGGTACACCTCTCTCATACTTCTGTTCATAGATACCACCATCTCTTCTAACTCTGGTAATCATCCATTCAGAAAGTGCATTTGTACATTTCATACCAACACCGTGCAAACCACCAGAAACTTTGTATGCTCCCTGTTCAAATTTCCCTCCAGCATGAAGATTTGTCATAACTGTCTCAAGAGTAGAGACCTTTGTTTCTGGGTGCATATCTACAGGAATACCTCTTCCATTATCCTTAACTGTTAGTGAACCATCGGAATTTAATTTCACCGAAATATGTGTACAGTATCCTGCAATTGCCTCATCGACGGAGTTGTCTAAGATTTCTGTAAAGATATGGTGAAGACCGTGGACATCTGTAGATCCAATGTACATAGCTGGTCTTCTTCTGACAGCTTCTAGTCCTTTCAAAACTTGAATATTCGATGCTCCGTAATCTGAAACTTTACCCATATTTTCTAAGTCAAAAAGTGTAATTTAAACCTTTGTTCTATTTAGTACTTCTCTACCTATATTATACCATTTCTAGCATAAAAGCTTAAGCTCTCAATTGTATAATCATGGCTTCCAAAGTCAGTCTTCTGTTGCAGTTTGAAACCAATTTCTCTCTGCTTTTTTGTAAGACTTTTAAGTCCTCTAGAAATTTTTTAGAACCCTCAATACTACCATTTTTAATTTTAATTTCAAACTCTTTTCTTAATATTTTTTCAATATCATTTATGAAATCAATAGAAAGCTCTCTTGTTGCCGAGGCTTTTTCCACTATTTCGAATTGCTCCACTAGATCTTTTTTTAATGTGTGACTCTCTTGGTCTTTTTCTTCATTGTTTTCTTCTTGTTGTAAGTATACGATTCTAGCTCTTGAGCGAATAGTTGGGAGAAGATTTCTGTGATTGTCAACAGAGAGTATATAGATTGTTTTGTCTCCACTCTCTTCTAAGCTTTTTAACAAAGAGTTTTGTGCTTCGTGTGTTAGTTTCTGGGAGTCATGAATGATACCGATCTGTATATCTTCTTGGAAAGGTTTGTATATTAATTTCTTTTGAAAATCTTTGACATCTTCTATTCCAATACTTAACTTCTCTGTTATTTCTAGGTTGTGAATATCGGGATTAGTTTCCAACTCATCAAGAGATATTTCTTTTTTGAAAATATTACTTAGGAATTTTCTAAGATTCTTCTTGTCTAAGTCTTTTCTTTTTTGAACTAGGATGTATGTCATATATTTGATTCTATCATATCTTTTTAGATAGGAAGACCACGAACCTGGTTGGTGAGGAAAGCATCTGACAGAAAGTGTTCCTGACGAGATTTGTCATTTTGTTCATCATTTTATGGGGTAAATGTACCACAATTTTTATATGTTTAAATCACTGAAAACAGTTAATTTAAAGTAAAACCTTCTAACCTATAAAATGATGAACAATCTTACAAAAATAGACCTTAGGCTTCTTTGTATAAGTAGAAACTCACCAACCAGGTTCGTGTGTGGTTCTTGTGTTTTTCTTCGTTGACTAATCTTCACTAATATTCTAAACTTGTATAGATAATATGAATACTGCCCCAAATGGCGACACAGATATCGTTGCTTAAATATCTTCAGCAAAACAATCTGATTGATGATGATGGTGCTAGAAAGGTCTTGTTGGAGAGATCTAGGAGTAACAAGACAGAAGAATCCATTATTAAAGAGCTTGAATTGGTTGACGAGGCTACTTTAGCCAAGGCTAAGTCTGCGATGTTTAACATACCTTTTGTTGAACTATCGACTGTAAATGTCCCTGAGAGTGCAGTTGCAGAAGTCCCAATTGATAATCTGGCAAGGTATAGGGCTGTGCCTTTTGAGAGAGGTGATGGTTATGTGAAAATTGCAATGGAGGATCCTTTTGATATTCAGGCAACACAGGCTCTTCAGAGTAAATATCCACAAGGTACTAGGGTTCAGGTATATATTGCGACAGGTACTAGTATTTCGATGATTTTAGATAGGAGAGTTGGAGATATGATGGGTTCTCAGGTGGCTGATGCTCTTGAGGATGCAAATATCCCAGTCGCAACATTGGATGTTGGTCCTGATGATTCTTTGGAAGCTCTCTCTGGAGATATTGGTTCTGCTCCTGTAGCTAGAATTGTTAACTCAATATTGCAGTATGCTGTTAAGTCGAAGTCTTCAGATATCCATATTGAAACAATGGAAACTAGAGTTAGGGTTAGATTTAGAATCAATGGTGTTATGACAGAGAGGCTTTCTTTGCCAAGGTCTCTGAGTGCAGCTGTTGTTTCGAGAATCAAAATTATGTCAAATCTTAAGATTGATGAGAGAAGAATTCCTCAAGATGGTAGATTTCAAGTTCAGGTAAACGGTAGTAAGACGGATATTAGAGTCTCGATTATGCCCATGATATATGGGGAGAAGGTTGTAATGAGGTTGTTGGAGTCAGATACAGAGAATATTTCTTTGGATGACACTGGTTTGAGGGGTCATGCATACAAGGTTTTTGTTGATGCTCTTTCTGTTACGAATGGTATTGTATTGGTTACAGGTCCTACAGGTAGTGGAAAAACAAGAACTTTGGCATGTTCATTGATGAAAGTTAATGATCCTAAGATAAATATCATATCTTTGGAAAATCCTGTTGAGATTCGAGTACAAGGTGTTACACAGGTACAGATTAATGATCAGGTTGGACTTACATTTGCGAATGGTCTTAGGTCTGTTTTGAGACAAGACCCAGATATCGTTATGGTTGGAGAGATTCGAGATAGTGAGACAGCTCAGCTTGCAGTCCAAGCATCTTTGACAGGTCACTTGGTTTTGTCAACTTTGCATACAAATAGTGCAGCTGCAGCTATACCAAGGTTGGTTGATATGGGTATAGAGCCATATCTTTTAGCTTCGACAATTAGAACTGTTGCTGCACAGAGATTGCCTAGGAGAGTTTGTAAGAACTGTGCACAGGCATATCCTGTGACTCCTGAGGTGTTAAGGAATATAAATGAAGTTATGAGTACAATCAAAGGTTTTGACTTGGTCTCATATCTAAACAGGTTGGTTGCTTCTAAGAATAGTGAAATAAGTGAGAAGCCTGAAGGTAATTTTTTGAAAGCTCCTGAAATTGGTCCAGATGGTGTTCCTGTAATCTATCTCTACAAAGGTGCTGGTTGTGATTTCTGTGGTGGAACAGGATATGCAGGGAGAATAGGTATCTTCGAGGTACTAGATGTAACAGAGAAGATTAGTAGAATGATTATGGAAGATGTGACAGATTCAGATATTAAAGATGTGGCTGTTGAACAGGGAATGATTACAATGGTACAAGATGGCTATCTTAAAGCTTTGGAGGGTATTACGACAATAGAAGAAGTATTAAGGGTTTCTAAAGAATAATTTTTTTGATATATTTTAATAATGCAAAACACTGCCCAAAACCAAAATAATACTGGAGTACAGTTTGGCTATCCAGATTTTTCACAATCTCAGCCACAAACTCCACAGCCAGCTCCCTCTGTAGCTCCTGTGAATACACAGCCACAAGTTAGTGATAATAGTACATCAACACAGATTGATCAGCAGAAATTAGATGAGCTTAAAAAGAGTATAGGGGAATTAATAGATACCCCTACTCCTCCACAGCCAGCACTATCTGTAGCTCCTGTTCAGACTCCAGTGCAACCACAACCACCACAACAAACACAAAGTTATGTGCAAGAGCTAACTCCTTTGCCAAACCTTAATAATCAACCAGTACCAGCAAATCCTCAACAGCAACCACAGCAACAGGTTTGGGGAGATGATGTTAAACAGATTATGCCAGAACAGAATACAATCAAAGCCATGCAAAGAGAGAAGAAAGAGGACAATCTTTCACAACCTCTTCCCTCTATTCAACAGAAAGGAAAAGATGGCCATACAGTTATAGATATCGGTACTACAGATTTTTCAATGGATTTGCTTTTTGAAGAAGTCATCAAGAGGAATGCCTCAGACCTTCATATCACACCCGGATACCCACCAATAATAAGGGTTGATGGACAGTTAATAGATGTAGGAGAAAAACCTCTCTCCCCAGAAGAGGCAGAGAAGTTAATTCTTTCCATAGTGCCTGATGATAAGAAAGAATTACTTGAGGTAAACAGAGAGATTGACTTTGCACACTCACACCAATCAGGGCAAACAGCTAGGTTTAGAATCAATGCTTTCTACACAATGAAAAATATTTCTGCTGCTTTAAGATTGATTCCAACAAGAGTTAAGACCATTGAAGAATTAGCTCTTCCACAGGTATATCATCAGATAACAAAATTAAAACAAGGTTTAGTATTAGTCACAGGTCCAACAGGTCACGGTAAGAGTACAACACTTGCTGCAATGTTAGAAGATATTAATAGAAACAGATTTGAACACATCATTACAATCGAAGATCCAATTGAGTATATCTTTGATGGTAAAAAGGCAATGATTGACCAAAGAGAAATGAATGATGATACAAACTCTTGGGCAATTGCTCTAAGAAGTGCAATGAGACAAGACCCTGATGTAATTCTAGTTGGTGAGATGAGAGACTACGAAACAATTGCAGCCGCCATTACACTAGCAGAAACAGGTCACTTAGTCTTTGCAACTTTGCATACAAACAATGCAGCACAGACAATAGATAGAGTCATTGATGTATTCCCTGAAAATCAGCAACCACAGGTAAGGTCTCAGCTTTCAAATATTCTTCAAGTAGTAATTGCACAGAGATTGATACCTCTAGATAAGGGTGGAAGAAGAGCTGTGTCAGAGGTTATGTTCAATAACTCAGCAATTTCTAACTTGATTAGAGAAGGAAAAACATATCAGATTGATAATGTAATTAGAACAAGCTCTGATGTGGGAATGATATATCTTGAGAAATCTCTCGTAAGTTTGGTTAGAGAGGGTCTAATATCTATGCAGAAGGCTCAAGAGTATGCAGTTCACCCAGAGGAAGTAATAAGATTATTAAAAACTTAAAATTAAATGAAAAAGTTTAAATATTCTGCAAGAGATGCATCTGGAAAAACATTAAGTGGTGAAATAGAGGCGAAGAATGAGTTGGCTGTGGCAGATATTTTGCATGATAGAGGTTTGATAGTTGTTTCTGTTAAAGAGAATGCTTTTGATATACAGAAATTAGCAGAAATAAATATTGGTGGAGTTCCAATGAAAGAGAAAGTTGTCTTTATGAGACAGATGGCAACAATGATAGGTGCAGGTCTTTCTTTAACAAGGGCTCTTGAAATTATGATTCAGCAGTCAGCAAACAAGATGTTTCAGAGGACATTAAAGAGTGTTCTTGATTCGGTACAGTCAGGTAAGCCTCTCTCTGTTGCATTTAGAGAGCAGGAAGATGTATTTGATAGTATTACATTAAATCTAATAGAAGCTGGTGAAGAGAGTGGTAATTTAGACACAGTTCTTGAAAGATTGGCAACAGAGCTAGAAGAAAGAGATGCATTAAATAGGAAAATTAAATCAGCAATGATATACCCTACTATTATTCTTGTAGTCATAGTAGGTGTTGTGTTGATGATGATGTTTATACTTGTCCCTGCTATGTCAGATATCTACAAAGATTTTGATGCAGAGCTACCTTGGGTAACAAGAGCTTTGATGTCTGTTAGTGAATTTTTCATAAAATATTGGTGGGGAATGCTCCTAATCATAGTTCTTTTAGTTGTTGGTTTTAGATACTACAGAAGTACAGAGCAAGGAAGAAAGACAACAGATAAGTTGTTGCTAAAGATACCTGTCTTTGGAAATATTGTTACCAAAATACAGCTTTCTCAATTTACTAGGGTTCTAGCCTTGCTTCTAGGAAGTGGTCTTTCAATAATTAAAGCATTGGAATTAACAGCGGAGTCTTTAGAGAATTCGGTATTTAAAGATGTTGTACTTAGTGCTAGGGATGAGGTTGAGAAAGGTGGTCCAATTGCTATACCAATAGCAAGGAGTGAGTACTTCCCTCTTCTTGTTAGTAGCATGATTTCTGTTGGAGAGGAGACCGGAGAGGTTGATGCTGTTTTAAACAAGGTTGCAGATTACTATAAAGATGAGGTAGATACAGCAACAACAAATCTTTCTTCTGCACTAGAACCTCTGTTTTTGGTTATCATGGGTGTTGCAGTTGGTTTTATAGCACTTTCTGTTTATCTGCCTATGTTCCAATTGTCTAGTGTAATGGGTTAAGAGAGAGAATTGTTTTTACTTGACATATAGTATTAAGTTCTGTAACTTATAAATAGTTAAATTAATATTTTTATATAAATATATGAATAAAAGATCATATAAAGCATTTACATTGATTGAAATGCTTATTGTTATGGGAATCTTGATTATTCTTATGGCAGTAGGTGTAGCTGCTGGTAGGTTTGCTATTGATAGGGCAAATGAGATTTCTCATAAGAATGGTGCTACACAGCTATATCAGGCTTTACAAGCTTACTATACTGATAATTTGAAGTTTCCTGAACCGGGGTCTAATTTCAAGAATATGCTTAGCTCAGGTGGAATACTGCTTAAATACCTAGACATGGGTTCTTTTAAGGGAGGTTCTGATGCTACCTACTACTACTTTACAAACAAGGAGAAGCAATCAGCTATAGTATGTGTTACACTAGGTGGTACAGCGGATTCTGGTGAAAAAGGTGTGGTTTGTGTCGGAAATGGATTTGATGTTATAGCTGCGGACTGTGTAGGCACAACTACAGAAGGAACCGATCTTAATGCTATTAAGAAAGAGAAATATGAGAAGGATGATGATTTCAGAACAAAATTTGTAGACCTTTCGACTAGTTCAAGTGCTTGTGTCTCAGACTGGAATTCAGACACAAAAAGTTTCTAATAATAACTCAAGCCTAGTAACTACTTAAAACCCCTCTTTAGAGGGGTTTTACTTTCTAATATGTATAGATATAATAGAATATGATGATAATAATATACATATGTACATTCCTCTTAGGTGCATCTCTAGCCAGTTATATAAATGCAACAATATATAGGATAGAGAAAAAAACAAAATATCCAGAAATATTTACACAATCATCATACTGTGAAAATTGTAAAAAAGAATTAAAATGGTATGAACTAATACCAATACTAGGATATGTAATAATAAAGGGGAAATGTTCTAAATGTGGAGAAAAGATTAACATATACTACCCTCTCTCAGAACTACTACTAGGTACTGGATTTCTCCTCTTCTTCATATTCTCTGTACCATTCTATTATTGGATATTATTCATTTTTCTCTTCATACTCTCATTTCATGACATACTATACAGAGGTGTACCTAAATCATTAACACATATGTTTCTCCTACTCTGTTTATTAATATTTCTTTTTTACAACATCAATATATCTTCCATAATAGCAATGGTTGTTGTAGTTGGTATGCTCTTAATCCTAATGGTTGTTATGAAAAATTCATTTGGAATGGGAGATATACTTCTATTAGTTGGTATGGGGATAGCATTAAGTTACCAAAACTTCCTAACAATGTTCTGGTTGTCAATTATTACCTCCCTACTCTATTCTGTGTTATATATCATTATTAAAAAGAAGAAACTAAAAGGTGTTAAGATACCTATGGTTCCTTTCTTTACACTATCTTTTCTGTTTTCTGTAATATATGGGGAAAAAATCATTGATTTTATATTAAACAGAATACTTCTTTAATTATTGATAACCCATTCTGATTGTGTTAAATTGAAGGTAGTAATTTAGAAATCTGTCCTTATGTTACTGTCTAGAAATAGAGGATATAGAGCATTTACATTGATAGAGATGTTAATTGTCATCGCCATAATCATTATACTTGGCACTTTGTCTTTGGCTGCATATCAAAGAATGCAGGTTGTTATGAGAACTAATGAATATATTAATTCATTAGAACAAGATATTCGGAAAATACAAAGAGATGCTATGTTGTTGGATAGGAAACAGGGAGAGGGTTGGCCTTTTGGTATAGGGATAGATTTTAGAGATATGGGAAAGGAGAACTCTCTTGGATCATACAAGGTATTTAAGTGGTGTTCAGGAGAAGCAGAGTATGGAGGTTCTAGGACTACAAGTTCTGTGCCGGGGTATGCAAAGAATGAGTCTGGTACTCAGAATCTTCCTGCATCAATGAAGTGGAGGGAAGGAGACAGTTGTGCTTCTTTTGGAGAGACTCTGTTACGACTTCCTATAAGATATCTAGATTTGAAACCTCCTAAGAGTACTATCACGGTACATAATACTGTTGTTACAAATCGGGAAGGGGGAACTCCTAGACCTACAGAGTTAGGTTTTGTTCTTTTTGAATCCGTAACAGGTAAAGCCTTTTTTTATGATACCTCTGGGAAGCTAATAAACTATCAAGCAAGAAGTGGTAATATGGAATTGGTGGGTAATCCTGCCCATCTCATCATTACAGTTAAACCATTGCGAGGTGGTGTTGGTAAGAATTTAACAATAGAGAATATATCTGGAAGAATGGAGATAAAAGCAAATGAATAATAAAAGAAATAAATACAATGCATTAGGTTTTGTAGAAGCTTTAATATCAATTATTATAGTTGGTGTTAGTTCTGTTGTTTTAATGAGAATAGCAGCTAGTGCATTAATAGATGCTGTACAGAATGATAAGATAGATAAAGCTACACAGTATGCTGTAGAGGGTGGGAATATTGTTAAGGAGTTGTATGAAAAGCAGGATGCTGTTGGATGGGGAGATGCTTCTAGTATATTTCCTCCTAGAGAAGATCTTACAGATATATCGCTTTGTTATATTATTCTGGGAAGTCATATAAATCCTAATAACCCAAAACCACAGACTTTTAGTTTTCCAATTAGTGGTCTTACTTTTCGCTTTGTTACTTGTAAAGATCCTTCATTATTCTCTTCTTCTGAGATCAGGAATAGTTGTAAAAGTAATTACCATGATTGGAACATTAATAAACAGTACCCGTTTTTTAGGTTGGCATGTATGAAAAAAGAAGAAGATTACATTAGAGTCAAAATAGTTGTAGGAGAATTAAACTATGACGGTAAAGTAACAAAATCAACAAATATAAAAGATTATGTATATGAAACAACAATACCTATTAAAGAAAATGAATAACATATATAAAACAGATACAAAATACACAGCTTTTAGTCTCTTAGAGATGATAATAACAACCTTTATCGTTGGCTTTATCATGACTGTAGTTGCTCTTGTCTTAACAACCCTAATTAAAGTATCTGTAGTAACAACAAATAAAACAGCAGCAAGAAATGACTCAGAATTTGTTTTAGAACTATTAAGAAGAAATGTAAAAAGTAGCAATCCATCAGAGGTTTCTTTGTACAACACCGTAGAAAAGAGAACATATAACAAAGATACGGGTAAAGTGTCTGTAGGTGGGGACTTTACAACAAGTGTTGCTAAAAATAAACCAGCAAATGAAATCCATTTTAGACCACAAGGTTCTCAAAACTGGGTATGTCTTGCATACTATAAAGAAAGATAAAGATGGAAAAGCTGTTAGAATGGGATATGTTTTAAAAACAACAAAAAAGATGCAAGAATATCAACCATCAACATGCTTTACAGACAAACCTAGTATCATGGTATTAAACTCAAGGTCTGTAAATATTACAAACCTCACATTTAGATATCGTGAACATGGAGAAGATGCTGTAAATAAAATAATACAGGTAGACATGACAGCCCAACCAGTATTTTGGTATTTTGCACAAGGAGCACCGATAAACAGAGAGGTGTATAGACAAGCCATAATAAGTACAGAGAGT
>CALDJM010000029.1 GCA_937899155.1 uncultured bacterium | reverse complement strand
GGTTTTTAGCAATTCTTCCTAGTTTATAGGTTTTAAAATCGGGGAACAATTCTTTTGCCAGGGACAAGGTGTCCAAGTATGTAAAATCAAAATCATATCCTAATACCTTTGCATTATGCCTCAAGAAGCCTATATCAAATTCAGCATTATGTGCTACCCAGATATATTCCTTACCTAAGTTATTAAGATATTCTTTTAGTGTAATCTCTGAGAAAAGAGTCATAGAGGTAGTATCTTGTACCATCCTCTCTTTAAACATAGGTTTGTCTTCTAGAAATTCAGGTGTAATATGGTGTACAGCCATGGCTCCAAACGATATATCTTGTTCAGGTTTAAAATATTCATTAAACTCCTTACCATCACTAGTTAGAAAAGCTAGTTGAATGATATCTTTACTCTGTACATCAGTTGTTTCTGTATCGAAAAAAAGAAATTTCTGTTCCATTACCTGACTATACTATCATATATGCTTCCCATTTTCCCACCATTCTCTTTAGCTATCTGTATGAGTTCATCAAAATTCTTCCTTAACCATTCTACATCCCCTTTCCTATTATGAAGGAGAAGTACTCTACCCTTTTGTTTGTAGTAGAGTTTTCTTAGATAGTCCATATCTTCTAACTCTGTCATAGTCCATCTCACATTAAGTAGGTTGTTATCAGTAACCCACTTTATCCATACTCTATCAAAGTATCCATATGGAGCTCTTACACTCTTTATACTAAAGCTTTGATCTTGAAGTATGTTTCTAAATATATCTGTAAAAGTATTAAAATCTCTATCTAACTCTTCTACACTTCTTTTTCTAGCATGGTCTGTGGTGTGATACCCTATCTCATATCCAGAGTTGTATATGTCTCTCCATAGTTCTAGATGTTCTGGATTATATGGATTGATATATATTGTGTTTGGGAAGAATGTTGCTGTGATATTGTATTCTCTTAATAACTGATACATTCTTTTTGTTTGTTCAAAATTGTATGAATCATCTATTGTTAGTACTAGGTTTTTACCAAATATTTCCCAATTATTAAGTGTATCATGTGGTAGTTTAAATCTATGATAGCTATGTGCATTAATCTTAGGTCTTTGGGGTATGTAGTAGGTGAAGTGTTGTATTTGATTGTCTGGTAATTGAAGGGTATATGTGTAGTGGTATTGTGATAGTATGTCATCGGTGTATTCGTAGACAACTCTGTATTTGATTGGTTTTGAGATAGGTTTTGTAAAGAAGAACATGTGTTATTCTAACATATTTAGCATCTTTTCGTTATTCTTTTTCTTCACAATCTTTTATTATCTTAAGAAGACTTTTCCAATATTTAGAATTAACAAATTTTTCTACTTCTTTATTTGCAATCCTATTTATCTCTTTCTTTCCTACATCCTTTTTACCAATTACCTTCTTCATTTCATCTTCTAGACAATCCTCATGCCAGAATATATGTATATTAGGAAATTGTTTTTCTATCTTCTCCTTCTCTTTTTCCCAATTTTTAGGGAAATCCTCTTTTAGTTTATCTAGGTCAATGAAACAAATAACTATGTCAAAGTCTCTGTTGGAAGATGTTTGACAGCATTTTTGTAGTATTGTTTCAGGACTACCACCTGATGCATTATCTAAAAGAAAAGTCCATTTTGATGTATGATACTTAAACTTCTTGAGAGAAGAGAGATTCTTTATGAAGGTTTTATCTTTCCTTCCTTCACCAAAGAGCAGTCCTGTATATGGATGCCCTGTACTAGATTTTGATGTTTGGGAATGCTCCATATTTTCCAGCTAGATATTTATTTAAAAAATTGTCATCACTTCTTACTCCATCTATTTTGTTTAATCTTTTAACAATGCTTTCTCCATCATTGTTTTTTTCTGTTAGATAGATTTGGTGCATATCTAGCTTGTTCATACTAGCAAGTGAGAGTGAGGAGAAGATTAGTTGTGCATGTCCATCAGCATTTTCATCAATGAAATATGTAATTATCTTGTTTAGAGCCTCTGGGTGTAATCC
>CALDJM010000028.1 GCA_937899155.1 uncultured bacterium | reverse complement strand
ATGAAATGGGAAGAGCTATCATCTCCAACTCCTCCATTCAAATGCTCATGAAGCAGAGTCCTTCGGCTGTCGAACTACTACAGAAAGTCTTTAACCTCTCAGATGGTGAAAAAGGATATCTTCTCAGTTGTGACAAAGGACAGGGACTTTTCTTTGCAGGTTCTAACCATGTTGGAATACAGGTAATTTCTAGTGTTGCAGAACACGAACTAATTACTTCTGATCCTAGAGATTTAGAGGAACTAAAAGCAAAAGCAGGACAAACAGATACTAGAACAATCGAGGAACTTGCAAGAATATTTAACCCTCCAGCAGCACAGCAACCTGTTCAAGAATCAAGAGCCGGGAGAGAAGAAGAACTCATAACTGAAGCAATTGAGAAGAAAGAAAAACAGAAGAGTATGTTAGAGAAAGAAAGAGAAAGATACCAAAAAGAGCTAGAAAGAAAACTTCTTGAACAAGAAAAGATGCTTAATCCTCAAAAATTTGAAGGACAGAAAACCTTCTTAGAAGAGTTAAATGAAAGTACATTAACAGGACAGGTTGTTAATGCGAGAAAAGAGGCTCTAAAAGGACGAAAACACTTAACACCTCAAGGTGTTGTTCAGAGCTACCCTGATGAAGAGGAGGATAGCGGAAATGTTTAGTATATTTAAGAAACAAGACAATACCCCCCCTGCTCCATTAAATGAAGATATTTATTTAGTCACCAAAGCTGTTGATACAAAATCTCTAGCCAAAGAACAGAAATTGGAAGATCTTGAAGAACTCGCAGGAGCTGAAAGCAAAAAGGAATACAAATCAAATATCGCCAGATCTATTGCAAACCCTTCAATTTCCAGAGCTGCTACTGCACTACAAATGAGAAACCCTTTTAAAGGTGTCTAACTTAGTGGCCCTTGATCCACATTTAGGAACTCTCCTAAATTATCCTTGTTTATTACAATTGGAAGAGGATGACCATCTACTATTCTCCTTGCAGCACCTCTGATCATTGTCCCAATATTTCTTTCTAACTGCCTAATACCAGCATCAAAACCTACTGGCCTTATGACAGAAAGCCATATATCATCACTTATCTGAACCTGTTGTTCTGTTAGATTTAATTCTTTCAGAACATTAGGAAGAATATATCTTTTTGCAATCACCTCTTTCTCATCATCAGAGTAACTCGTAAAACGAATAATCTCTACCCTATCTAGTAATGCAGCAGATAGTCCTCCTAAGTTATTTGCTGTACAAATGAACATAACTTTCGAAAGATCTACTGGATAGTCTATATAGTGGTCCACAAAAGAACTATTCTGTTCAGGGTCTAAGATTTCTAACAGAGTTGCCATAACATCACTTAACAGACCTGCATTACCACTAGCCTTTTCAATTTCATCAAGAAGTATTACAGGATTCATTGTTCCAGATCTAACCAATGCCTTTATGATTTGTCCAGGTTCACCATCAATTGAGTACCTAGGAGTACCTCTTAATGTTCTGACATCACCAATTGCACCTAAAGATATCCTGACAAACTTTCTGTCCATGGAAGTTGCAATTGATTTTGCAACAGAGGTTTTACCAACACCTTGCAAACCTACAAACATAAAGACAGGAGAACGGACTTCATAGCTATTAAATTGAGGTACTGGTCTAGCTTCCCTAGCAGGTTCTCCCATAGGTATTTGGGTAGGAACATTTGATGTAGCACTTACCATATTACCTGACTTTAACTGCATAGAAGCTAAGTAATCAAGTATTAGATTCTTAACAGAATCCATTCCATGGTGAGTACTATCCATAATTTCTTTAGCCTTGGCTATATTTAAGCTGTCCTGAGAAACATTATTCCAAGGTATTCTTACCACCCAATCTATATACTTGCTTACATTCTCAAACTCGTTACTATATCCACCCATTCTTACCATTCTCTTTAACCTCTGAATGGAATGCATGGCTTCTTCTTTTAACTCTACTGGTGCTGATGATACATCTAGCTTACCTTCTAACTTTGTAATTTCAGCTAAGCTATCATCTAGAACATTTGTTGTTGCAGGATTGTTAGTGTAGTTGTCCATATTAAGTAAGTGTATATTTTACACAGTATGAAGTCAAATAGTCCTTAATATCTCATAACATTAAGTTAAAGTTTAAATCTGTAAATAGTTAAGTATGATATAATTTTCATTATGCTATTAGCCAAATCACAGGTAGAAGAGGATCTAAAACAACTCAAAAAAACTTTGGTTGATAAACATCCCAAACCATTTCTATTTATTTCTGAGAAAACCTTTGATGATAAAATCTCCGAAATTCAGAAGACTACAAATGATTCTCAGAAACTTGGGATTATAGTAAAAAGACTTCTTGCTAAAATTCGAGATTCACACACATGCATAAACTATTCTTCAGAAATTTTTGGTATAGATAGTTACCCATTAAAAGTTAAATATATAAAAGATGGCTACTATATCGTTGGAACAAGCAAAAAACATAAGGAACTTCTGGGTGGAAAGTTACTCAGCATAAATGATATTGGTATTTCTAATGTCGAAAACACTCTTAAACCATTCGTTTCTCAGGAGAATGTTACATCATTAAAATACTACACTCCATCTATCATGGTAGACCCTGTTTTTCTTAATTTTTCAAAAATTACCAAAAACAGAAGTATGAAAGTAAATGTTGATGTGAAAGGAAGAAAGACAGAACATATAGTGTTGATAGAAGATGGGGACATAGAGCTTATGGAAGTTCCTGAGAATGGAGAGTTAGAAGAGACTCTAAAATATAAAGATAAGTATTGGGATATGATATATCCTAGAAACAATCTATTCTTTTTTAAATATAATGAGTGTTCAGAGAATAAAGATTATCCTATTAAAAATGTCATTCAAAATTACAAAAAGTCTTCTATGGATATATTCGTTATAGATTTAAGAAGAAATAAAGGAGGTGATTCGTATGTTGTAAAAGATTTAATTGATTACCTAACTAATAGTCAGAGTCAAATTTTTGTGCTGACTGGAAAAGATACATACTCTTCAGGAATTGTAAATCTAATGGAGTTTTCATCTATTCCAAGAACAACTACTGTCGGAGAAATACCACATGGTACTCCTACTCATTTCGGAGAAACATATAAATTCGAATTAAAAAATTCAAAGATAAGAGTACAAACTTCAACTAAACTTTTTGAGTTTGAGGGATATAAGCTAGGAGATGTATTCAAACCAAATTTTATTATTGAAGATAATATAGAAGACCTAAAGAAAGGAGTCGACACACAGATGAGATTCGTTTTTAAAAAGATTTCCTAGTATGACTATATCTAAGAAGAAGATCCTTTTATAAAGATAGATGCTATTTCCTTAAAGAATGATCCTATGAACCTAAAAACCAATCTAATTCCCTTACCTACCCTTCCCATAAAGGTATCTATACTCTCAGGAGATGGTGGAGTTACCGTATAATCATCAACACCCTCTAGAGATTCTATACCTTGTTCTCTTGCTCCTTTTATACTCTCCTCTATTACAGAGGTATATATTTCTGTATATGTCTCTTTTGAATATATATTTCCGATATTAAGTACAGAAATTGAAAGTATTGCAAAAATTGTTATTAAAAATCTTTTCATAATATTTTAATTATTTTATTATTAATATTATATACTACTACTTTTTCTTAAACTTCCCAATAATATGTACTTTAGAATTATTAAATACACACATATTAAGAATTTTTTCTAGAAAAACAGCAATCTTAAATGTAAAAGTATTAAAACTAATATAACTAGGGTCTCCATTAGTCAAAAGCTCTTCCTCCTCAAAGCCAATACTACTTAAAACTTTCCTTATCTTACCTAAAGAATTTATCTTATACTCCTTAGGAAATGTATCATTATCTTGCCTACCATACAATTTTTTTGTAAAGAAGCTATGAAATCTCTCAGGGATTAACCTAATTAACCAAACATTGTAATTCCATACATTAGGTGTTAGAAATATTACTACACCTCCTGGTTTAAGCACTCTATATATCTCTGAGAATGCTTCATGAGGATTTGCTAAATGTTCTAATGCCCATGCAGATACAACCACATCAAAAAAGTTATCTTCAAAAGACATCTTTTCAACAAATTCCGTTCTAATATCTTTTATGAAAGGATTTCTGTGTATTACATCTGTTTCTGGATCAATACCGTATGTATGAGGAGTTTTTTCATATGACTCTTGTAACAAATTACTATGACCACACCCAACATCTAATATTCTAGTATCTTTATCTACAGTCTCTAAAACCATCTTCCTAAAGATTTTACCACTATCTTCCCATTTAGGGTTTATTTCCTTATATTTCTTTCTATATTTTTCTTGTTTCTCCATTCTTTTTACTCTACTTCCATAGAGATGATATCTCTTACATCATCATTAAACTTCTCTTTATAATAATCAGAATGAATTATGGCATCTGTTAAAGCTTCAAGAATTTTTGACTCCCTACTAATCGTATCAACAAAAACAGTTATAAATTCTGGGTCTCTCCCTAAATCAATCATTTCTTGCCTTGTTAAACCTCTACCAACGGACTCCTTCTTCTTTTCAGGTTCTGATGATACAAATTGATTCTCTATCATGGTATTAATATAAAAATTTAATTATTTTACCATCTTAAACATCTCCTCCAGTTCTGTAACTCTAGTAGCATCAGTAGCACTCTTATCCCTATCCCATTCTATTAATCTAGGAAACCTTAAAGAAAGCCCTCCCCCTATCTCTTCCTCTCCTAATCTACTTGTAATTTCATCTGCCTCTACAGAGAAAACAACCTCAGGATACACCCAAACATCTGGTTTGAGATACTCAGGACAAAGCACACTCTTTGGTTTCTCTTCTTTTACTTTACTATCAAGTTGTTTTCTAATATCTTTTAACTGTTCATCCGTAATTCCAGTTCCCACCTTACAAATGGCTTCATACACATCCATATCCTCATTATACAAAGCACCCAGTACTGCACCTACACCTAAATCTGACCTTCTCCCAGAACCATAGTAGTATCCGACACAAACAAGGTCTACAGTATCAACAAGGGCATTCATCATACTTTTCTTTAGTTTTATCCAATCGTAGTTTCGAACTCCGGGTAAATATCCACCTGTTTTCATCTTCACGATAACACCTTCATATCCTTGCTCAACATTCTTGTTAAATATCTCCATTAATTCTTCTAAAGTCTGAACTCTCTCTGTCTTACATCTTTCTAAACTGTTTTCTAAATCTACTTTCTCAAGTATCTCTACCCTATCTACTGTATCTTTTGACAGAATATCTTCACCATTAAGAAAAAGAATATCAAAAACCATACCTTTTACAGGAATATCTTTAGATGTATCAGTAACCCCATACTTTCTTCTTCTTTGCATAGTTTCTTGGAATGACAAAAACTTACCATCTTTAAATCCTAAAACTTCAGAATCTAGTATGAAAGATTTTTCATCAACTGATTTGGCTGATTCAACAATCTCAGGGAACATTGCTGTTATATCTTCAAGATTTCTAGTAAAAAGTTTTACCTCTACTCCTGAAGAAGACATATCAAAAAGACCAATATCTTTTTTCTTTATATATTTTGCCCAAATATACTCTCTATCTTCATAATTTTTACTTTCATATTTATGAATTTGACATCTTAAACCATCATATTTAGATTGAACTAGAGCAGGAACACCTGTTCTTTCGAATGTTTCTTCGAATTTCCCTACTCTCTCTACCAATCTTGGCAAAACAGGTATACCTGGTTGAAGTTTTACACTATTTAAACCAACTACTGCTTTTTCTAAACCCTTCTTAGCGATTATTGAGTATATATATCCAATATCGGCAGTAACACCGTATGCTCTGTCCAATTCTTCTCTAATATCTTTACTTCCTGATATTAGGAAAGAGAAGACATCTAACAAAGTTTTAAAACTTATACCAAATCTTAATTGTCCACATATTATCCTTACAAAATATTTAGCCTCTAATGGTGAAAGTTTTTTTAATGTCTCTAGAATAGTTGTGTTTTTCTTCTCCACAGAACCACTTCCTTGAATATTTACAATACTCCACAGAATTTCATATATTTCCTTAACACTTAACGATTGAGACCTGAACTTTGCTTCTTGGGAAAAGAACTTTGTTGTATCTCCTATGTCTCCTAATTCTATTCTCTTGTCTTTGATTTCTTCTTTCCCCATATTTACTTTTTCATAGTTGGAAAGAAGAGTGAGAAGACTTTTCTCAGAGTAGTTGAATTCACTATTTACAAAAAATGGTGCTACCCTACCCAATACCATGTATGAGAGTATTTGTCCTTCTTCCTTGGTGAGAGATTTGTAAAAGTTAGATAACAATGTAGTTATCTCATTCCTAGAGCTTGTTTTCTCTATCTGTTCGAATATGTTAGCTACCTCATTGAATTTCATATTAACCAATATATGTATATTTAGTTGACTTGGTATTTCCTTCCTGTTTAACAACACCTTGTGCTACCAATACATCCATATCTCTTCTTAATGTTCTTGTGGATACATTTGGTTGGAGTGTGTATATCTCTGATGGTTCTAATTGTCCCTTCTCCTTAATCTTAGCCAATATTTGGTACTGTCTTTCGTTAATGGGATATATTTTTTTCTTAATTTTTTCTACCTTTTTAACTTCATCATTGTTATTCCCCTCATTTATCAATTTGAATATTAAGAATGCCCCAAAGAGGAATCCTACGGTTTTTAAGATAACGGAGAGTATTGATGTGTTTTTTTCATTATCATCCATACTTCATTATATATTTTGTATGGAGATTTGTGAAATAACTCCTTAAAAGCAATAAGCTAAAAAATGCCATGATATAATCATGATACAACAACCACACTCAAAGCAATCGATTTTATTTGAGTAGAACTACTCCTATACATGTTTTAATTCCAAAGCTCTTTTGGATACTCTCCTTTTGATATCATTTGCTCTATGGCTTCTACCACACCTTCTTTATCCTCTTTATATGTAATACCATACCATTTAGCAGTTGTTGGAAGAACATTTACACTCCACTCCTTTTCAACAATACCTTCATATATTGATTGAGGTATTAGATACTCACACTCTTGAATATTGTCCTTGTTCTTCTCCAAAAACTCAGGAAATTTTAACTCTAGATATTTAAACAGTTTAAGAGTAAAGCCAAACATATTCATTGATACTAATTGATTTCTAGATACTTCAAAGGATTCATCTCCTGACAGAGGAGTTGCAACAATTTTACCATTAACTATCTCACATTTACTTTCCACTATTTTTAGCAAAGAACCATTCTCTATATCACAGACACCTCTTTTAACAGCTCCACTCTTGGCAAGTGTATTTGCACATTCATACCCAACAAGACCAAACTCTCCATCTCTTGCTCCTCTTAGATGATTTGCTAGAACAACAAAAGATTCTTTACCATAGAAATCATCAGAGTTAATTACACCAAAATTACCATCTACTACATTTCTTGCACTTAGTATTGCATGTGATGTACCCCACGGTCTGACTCTATCTTTAGGAAGAGTATATCCCTCAGGAAGGTCATCCATCTCTTGAAATACATACTCAACTTTACTATGTGATTCTATTCTCTTACCAACAGTATCTTTGAATATTTCATAGTTTTCTTTTTTTATTATGAAAACTATTTTAGTAAAACCTGATTGTATAGCATCATAAATAGAATAATCTATAATAAACTCTCCTCCTGGACCTACTGGTTCTATCTGTTTTAATCCACCAAATCTACTACCCATTCCAGCTGCCATTATTACCAATGCTAAATCTTTCCCCATATATTCAAATGTTTAAATTAAATCTTAATCCATCAACTCAGCCATATTATCACCACTACTACTAGAAACATCCAAATGAACTACTAATGAAACAACATTAATCA
>CALDJM010000027.1 GCA_937899155.1 uncultured bacterium | reverse complement strand
TCTTAACTGAGGCCAGGCCTAGGCCTGGCCTGATGCGACACTATGGGTAGTTGCAAAATTTCAGGATAGGGGTATACTAGGTATATATCTAATTTAATATTCTACACATATGGATGGTATACTCACAAAGAAGCAAGAGGCTGTCTTAAGGATAATAAAACAGTACTATCTGGAAAAAGGTTTTGCTCCTTCACTCAACGAGCTAAAGGACCAATTAGGCATATCTACAAAGAGAGGAGTGGTTGTACACCTAGATGCCCTCGAACGAAAAGGATATATTTTCAGAACCAGCCAACCCAGGGGTATACATATGGCTGAAAACGATGAAGAAATAGTATACGACTATTTAATAGGTGTACCAATTTTAGGATATGCAAATGCAGGAATTCCAATGGTAAGTGCAGAGGAAGAAAACCTAGGAGTATTAAAAATAGATAAAAATATCTTAGGAAACAAAGAAAATCTTTTCGCTCTAATCATCAAAGGAGACTCTATGGACCTTGCAAAAATAGACAACCAAGACCTTTCCAATGGGAAATACATAATAATCCAAAAAGATGCCGATTTTGAAGATGGTGACATAGTTGTAGCAATAATTGATGATAGTGCAACAGTAAAAAGATTTAAGAAATCCAAAGATGTAATTTTGCTCTATCCTGACTCTTCCAACCCTGCAAACATGCCTATATATATGGATAGAAACACAGAAGGCCTAATAAACGGAAAGGTCATAAAAGTACTAGAAAATCCATCTATCTAACATGGGAATTCTTAAGATATTTTCTAGCTACTTTAAGAATATCTTTTAACTCCTTCTCTGTAAAAGAGTTAGAGTTGTTGAGTGAAGGATTAATTGTTTTACCAGCCCTGAAATTTTGAATATAAAAGAGAGAATCCTTTGGTAGCATTTTAACAATTTCTCCAATATCCTCAATACCATGAATTCCCTTCACAACAGTAGTTCTAAACTCATGAGCAATACCACTATTTTCAATAATAGAAATACTATTCTTAATCTTCTCTACAGCCTTAACATCACCACTATACTTAACATAACTATCCTCAGGCCACTTCACATCCATTGCTATATAATCAATCAACCCCTTAGATATCAATCTCTTTAACTCTTTAGGAAAAAACCCATTACTATCAAGCTTAACCAAATATCCAATATCCTTAATCTTCTTAATTAACTTCCCAATATCTTTATGCAACAAAGGTTCTCCTCCTGTAATAACAACAGCATCAATCTTCCCCTTCCTTCCCTCTAAATACTCAAAAAGCTCACTCTCTTTAACAGCCAAATTACTATCAAAATCAACCAAAACAAGCTCTGGATTATGACAAAAAGAACACCTCAAATTACAACCGTGTGTAAAAATAATGGCAGATATTTTCTCAGGATAATCTATTAAAGAAACCCTCTCAAGCCCAGCAATCTTTACCATAGCTAAGCTGAAACTTTAAACATCTTTCTATCCTTCCACTCAGCCTGCTTACCAACATTCCATTGAGAAATCGGCCTAATATACCCAACCACTCTTGAATACACCTCACATTTTTGTCTTTTTACCTTCTTCATATATTTTGAATTAATTAATTTAATATTAAGATACTATTTAGCTTCAAACAGCATTCCCTCCCTATACCCAACCTCACAATCACACTTAGGACAGTACTGATGCTCACCTGCAATATATCCATGCTTTGGACAAACACTAAATGTCGGAGTAATAGAGAAATAGGGGAGTCTGTAATTCTCAGCAATCTTTCTAACAAGATTCTTTGTAGCATTAACAGAACTCACTCTCTCACCAATATACACATGTTGAACAGTTCCACCTGTATACAAACATTGAAAATCATCTTGAAGATCCAATGCCTCAAAAATATCCTCTGTGTAACCAACAGGAATCTGAGAACTATTAGTATAGTAGGGGACTGCATCCTCGCACTCATGAATAGCTACATCCGATGCTGTAATAATGTCATCTCCAAACTTCTTCTTATCTGCCTTAGCAAACTTGTATGTAGCACCCTCACCAGGAGTAGCCTCAAGATTAAACAGCTGATCTGTTTTCTGTTGATATGTCATTAATCTCTCCCTCATATGTTGCATAATCTCAACACCAAACTCCCTTCCTTCCACAGAGGTAATACCTTTCTCCTTACTCTTAAAGAAATTCATCAATGATTCATTAAGCCCAATTATTCCAATCGTATTAAAATGATTTTTGTAATACTCACCAAACCTTTTCTTAATATCTGCCAAATAGTATCGAGAGTATGGATAAAGACCTTTCTCCATATATCCTTCAACAAACTTTCGCTTAATCATCAAACTCTTCTTTGCCAAATCCATCTGCTTATTCAGTATCTTAAAATACTCTCTTTTATTCTTTGCAACATATCCTATCCTAGGCAAGTTTATTGTCACAACACCAATACTTCCTGTTAGAGGGTTTGCACCAAACAAACCACCACCTCTCTTTCTCAACTCCCTATTATCCAACCTCAACCTACAACACATACTTCTAGCATCATCAGGACTCATATCCGAATTAATGAAGTTAGAAAAATATGGAATACCGTACTTAGCAGTCATCTCCCAAATTGGTTTGTAGTCTGGATTATCCCAATCAAAATCTTTAGTTAAGTTATATGTTGGTATTGGGAAAGAGAAAAGTCTCCCCTGTGCATCTCCCTCCATCATAATTTCACAAAATGCCTTATTAATCATCCCCATCTCTTTCTGAAAATCCTTATACTTCTCTTTCTGCACCTGTCCACCAATTATTACCCCTTGCTCTGCTAGTTGACCTGAAGGAATCAAATCCATTGTGATGTTTGTAAAGGGTATTTGACAACCAACCCTTGTTGGGACATTCATATTGTAGATAAACTCTTGCATCTTCTGTTTAACCTCTTTGTAGGTAAGCTTGTCATACCTTACAAAAGGTGCAAGAAATGTATCAAAACTCGAAAAAGCTTGAGCCCCTGCAGCCTCATGTTGCAATGTATACAAGAAATTCACACACTGTCCTAGTGCAGTACTAAAATGCTTAGCAGGAGCAGAAGAAATCTTACCCGAAACACCTGTAAAGCCCTTTAGAAGCAAATCCTCTAAACTCCAACCACAACAGTATGTTGCTAACATTCCCAAATCATGAATATGGAAATCCTTATTTATATTCCCATTAGAAATCTCCTTTGGATATATACTATGCAACCAATAGTTTGCTTGTACAGAAGATGAAATGTAATTATTCAGCCCTTGCCAAGAGTAGGCCATATTACTATTTTCATTAACCTGCCAATCCAGCTTATCAATATAATCCTTAACTAAAGTATTAGCATCAATTAACGACTTAATATTCTTAATCTCATTCTTTAAGCTAACAAAAAGATCAAAAGCAATAGAGGTCTTCCCATGTCCCATATCCTTCAAAGTCTCAGAAACAATCTCTGCAATCTTTCCTGTCTTAATCACATCCTTATTCCCATACTTCTCCTTAATTCTTTTAACAACCTCATCCGCTATCTCCTCAGCTCTCTGCCTATCTTTCCCACCAACACTCTCAGCAGCCTTAAATATACCTCTAACTATCCTCTCTTTACTAAATCTCACAACTCTACCATCTCTTTTCTTAACAGAAGGAGTCTTTTTTCTACTTACAGGAATACTTTTTTTATCGGGCATGTTTTTACTATCTAAAAATTAATCTTCTAATTTCTTAATTTCTTTTTTAATATCTTCTAAATTATCAAATTCTTTATATACAGAGGCAAATCTAATGTATGCAAGATGATCCTTACCCTTTAACCACTTCAATGTCTTAAGTCCAATGCTTTTTGTCTT
>CALDJM010000026.1 GCA_937899155.1 uncultured bacterium | reverse complement strand
AGAAGATAAAAAAGAAGAAAAGAAAGTAACAAAAACAAGTAAAAAATAAAAATGAACAGATTACAAGAAGAATACAAAAAAAGAATAGCAGGAGAGTTAATGAAAGAACAGGAGTACTCAAATGCAATGGAAGTACCAACACTCAAGAAGATTATTATAAATGTTGGTGCAGGAGAAGCAGTTGAAAACAAGGCAGCATTAGAAGAAATTGTTGAAATGCTTACAAAAATTTCTGGACAAAAACCAGTTGTAAATAAAGCAAAGAAAGCAATTTCATCTTTTAAGATTAGAGAAGGGATGGATGTAGGAGTATCTGTAACATTAAGAGGTGATAGGATGTGGCAGTTTTTTGACAAATTGATAAATATTGTACTACCAAGAACAAAAGACTTCAGAGGTTTAAACCCTAAATCTTTTGATGGAGCAGGAAACTTCTCTCTTGGAATTGAAGATCATACAGTTTTTGTAGAAATAGATCCTAACAATGTAACAAAAATTAGAAGTTTACAGGTTGTAATTGTTACAACATCAGTAAATGACAAAGATGGAAAAGCTCTTTTAGATAAATTTGGTTTCCCTTTCATAAAGAATGTCAACAGCCGCTAAAGAATACAAAGCAAAAGCATTAAAGAATAAATCTAAATACAGTAGCAGGGTCTACAATAGATGTAAGGTTTGTGGTAGAGCAAGAGGATACATCAGACATTACGGACTTTGTAGAATTTGCTTTAAAAAATTAGCTAGTGAGGGTAAAATCCCAGGAGTTAAAAAATCTATTTGGTAATTTAAGAATATAAAAAAATGAACGACTTAGTAGCAGATATGCTAACAAGAATACAAAATGCAATAATGAGAAGAAAAGATGAGGTTTCAGTCATCAATACAAAGATGAATGAATCTATTCTTAAAGTTGTAAAAGAAGAAGGTATGATTGATGAATATACCGTCAATGATAAAGATATTATTGTAAAGCTTGCATATAACGAAAAAGAGCCAGTAATTACGAGATTACAGAAAGTTAGCAAGTCTGGTCAAAGAATATATGTAACAAAGAAAGAGATAGTACCTATTATGAATGGTAGAGGAATCTCCATTATCAGTACATCAAAAGGTGTAATGACAGGGTCTGCTGCAAAAGGGCAGGACTTAGGTGGTGAATTTATATGTAAAATTTGGTAATTATTATGTCTAGAATAGGATTAACAGAGATCAAAATAGAAGAAGGAGTAGAAGTATCAGTAAATGATAGAGAGATTACTGTAACTGGACCAAAGGGAGAAATGAAAATTAATCTTCCTGAAAGTTTAGAGATAGAAAGCAAAGAAGGAGTAATCAATATCAAAAGAATAAAAGAAGATAAACAGGCTAAATCAGATCACGGTACATATAGAATGTTGATTGCAAATGCAGTGTACGGAGTGAAAAACGGATACGAGAAGAAATTAGAGTTAGTAGGAGTTGGTTACAGAGCAAGAATGGAAGGTGCAGACTTAGTTATGAGTCTAGGTTGGAATCATCCAATCAAGCTTGTAACACCAGAAGGTCTTCAAGTAGAAGTACCAGAAGAAACAAAAATAACAGTAAAAGGATTTGACAAGCAGAAAGTAGGTGAGTTTGCAGCAAAGATTAGAGAGTGTAGAAAGCCTGAACCTTATAAAGGTAAAGGTGTAAGATATGAAGGAGAGTATGTTAGAAGAAAGAGTTCTAAATCAAGTGTAGGTGATAAAATAAAGTAGAAAACAAATGGCAATTAAAAGTAAGAACCAAAGAAGAATAAGAAGAAAGGCTCACATCAGAAAGAAAGTACATGGTACTTCTTTAAAGCCAAGAATATTTGTTTTTAAAAGCAACAGATATTTCTATGCAGGAATTGCAGATGATGATAAAAGTATAGTCATTAAATCTATGATGTCAGACAAAAATGAAAAAGATATCTTAATAATGGCAAAGAAGTTCTCAGCATTAGCTAAGAAATATGACTCAGCTGTATTTGACAGAAGTGGATACAAATATCATGGATTAGTGAAAGCTTTTGTTGAAGAATTAAGAAAAGAAGGAGTTAAAATTTAGAAAGTAAACAATGAAACAGAGAGATTTTAAGCAAAACAGAGAAAAAAGAACCTACGAGAAAAGAACTCTTCCAGTTAGAAGGGTTGCAAAAGTAACAAAAGGGGGAAAGAAGTTGAGATTTAGTACTGTTGTTGTAGTTGGAGACAGAAATGGAAAAGTAGGTGTTGCATTAGGAAGAGGTGCTGATGTTAGGACATCTGTACAGCAGGGTGAAAGATTAGCAGAAAGATCTGTTGTAAAGGTAGAATTAATCGGTGATACAATCCCACATGAGATCGTTCACAAATACGGAGCATCTAAGGTTCTTCTTAGACCAGCCAGACCAGGTACAGGTGTAATCGCAGGATCTTCTGTAAGAGTAGTTTTGGAATTAGCAGGTGTTGAGAATGTATACGGAAAAATCTTAGGAAGCTCAGATGCAAATAGTAATGCATACTGTACATTCGAAGCATTAAAACTCTTGAGAAAAGGTCGAGTATTGCAAAGAATGAGCAAAATGAGAGAAAGAGTTGCTATGAAAGAAGAAACAGACAAGGAAAGGAAGATTAAAGAAGAAAAAAGAAGAAAAAAAGAGATGGCAGAAAAGAAAAGAGCAAGACAGGCAGCAAGGCCAGAGAGAAAAGAGAAAAAACCTGTCAAGACAGTAAAGAAGACAGAGAAAAAAG
This sequence comes from uncultured bacterium, assembly GCA_937899155.1. Taxonomy (GTDB): domain Bacteria; phylum Patescibacteriota; class Dojkabacteria; order SC72; family SC72; genus UBA5232. The sequence continues at coordinate 11,515 of CALDJM010000026.1, read as the reverse complement.
AAGTTAAGAAAGATAATGTAAGCGAAGAAAAGTAATGAAACTAGAAAGTATACCAAAAAGAAAAAAGAGAATAATGAAAGCTAAAAGACTAGGTCGAGGGTATGGATCTGGAAGTGGTGGTCATACAGTAGGAAGGGGAACAAAAGGACAGAAGTCTAGAGCAGGGCACAAGTCAATGCTTTTCTTTGAAGGTGGGAATGTCCCTTTCTTTAGAAGAATGCCTAAGTACAAAGGTTTTAACAGAAAATTCAAAATTGAAACACAAGCTGTTAACCTAGCAACATTAGAAAAAGAGTTCAAAGATGGCGATACAGTGAATCTAGAAGTACTTCTCAAAAAAGGAATAGTTAAGAAGAATTCTAAAGCAGTAAAAATTCTTGGAAAGGGTGAACTTAAAAAGAAATTGAAGATAGAAGGACTTGGAACTTCAGAATCAGCCAAAGAGAAAATCGTCAAAGCAGGTGGTGAAATAAAATAAGCCCCTTACAGAATGCAAAAAATAATAGAACGAATTAAGCACATCTTTAAAACAAAAGAAATAAGAAATAAAATTCTTTTTTCTTTATTGATACTTGTAATATTTAGGGTGTTATCATCAATCCCTGTAGCTGGCATTCCTGCAGATGCTATAAAAAAGCTCTTTGAAGGAACAAGTATGGGCGATGTACTAACAGCAGTCTCAGGAGGTGTACTAGAAAGTGCATCAATTGTAGCAATTGGACTAACACCTTACATCAATGCATCTATTATATTCCAATTACTAGGGACAGTAATACCTGCACTCGATGAAACAAGAAAAGAAGGAGCAGAGGGCAGAAGGAAAATCTCAATGTATACAAGACTCATTACAGTACCATTAGCCATACTACAGTCATTTGTTATCTACTCAACACTACTAGGATTCGGTTTAATCACAAAACTACCTCCTTTGGAATTAGCAACAATGGTTGCAACATTCACAGGTGGAGCAGTCACTATGATGTGGTTTGGCGAACTAATATCTGAAAGTGGCTTAGGTGGTGGAACATCATTTCTTATTATGTTAGGAATTCTCTCAGGAATTCCTGGAACACTACGATCAAACTTCGTAACTATGGATGGCTTACAAAAAGGAATATTCATTGCAATATCATTACTGATGATAATAGCTGTAATTATTGTTACAACTGCAGAAAGAAGAGTCAAAGTACAATATTCCAGAAGAGTTAGGACAGGAGGAGCATTAGAAAGCTTTATTCCCATAAAGTTAACTCAATCAGGAGTTATGCCCGTAATTTTCGCTATGGCTTTTCTATCATTCCCTCAGTTAGTAGGCAAATTCCTTATTAGTAAAAACTACAATCCTGGATTAACCAATTTCTTCCAAAAACTCCTAGAGATTTTGGAAAATCCATACGTCAAAGACGGTCTAACATTTGCACTAGTTGTTGGATTCTCGCTCTTTTACCTCTCAGTCGTATTTAAAACAGATGAATTAGCTGAAAATCTCCAAAAACAGGGTGCTTTTATACAGGGAATAAGACCAGGAGAAAACACATCCAAATATCTCAAAAATATCAGTCTAAGGTTAGCAGTTGTCGGAGCATTGTTCTTGGCTATACTTTCCATTCTCCCAGATATCTTTGTGAGGGTAGGTCTAGTACCAGGAGCTGTATTCTCAGGAACAGGGCTATTAATCATTGTTGGTGTAATCCTTGAAATCAAAAGCCAAGTCGAATCAATGGTAACAACAAGAAGCTACGACAAGTATTTATAAAACCAATAAAACCAACCTGGTTGGTTAGTTTCTCCTTATGTGGTCTGGTTTAAAGGGTTGTTTTGTAAGGAAGTTAATCATTCTATAGGTGTAAAACCTTTCTTCCTAATAGAAGTTCATAATATTGGACTAACTCTTCGTTTTCGAAGCTTTTACATATTCCTCCCATTACAGATGAAATATCTTGAGGGTTCTTTCTAATGTATTCAACTAATACTCGGAAATATACCAAGTTATTAACACTCTTACGTTTATATGGTCCTTGAAAAAGGTGCCCAACAAGATTATATTTACGATTCATGTATACAGTATAGTTTCTACCAATATCTCTCATTGCAGTAGGAATATGTTCAGGTTTATAAGTTCCAATAACAAAGTGAAAATGATTAGGCATGATGCAAAGTAGAAGCAAGTCTATACAACTATCTTTGAGTCTTTTGGTGATTATTTTCTTCAAAACATAGTAATCCTTTAACTTAAAACAGATATGTTCCTTATGATTTCCTCTGTTGTAAATATGGTAAATTTTAGCCTCCATCACAGATTATCGCATTTAAAGATTAAATCTAGATTAAACCAACCTATAAACATATTAACTTCCTTACAATTGTCTAAAATAATCGTTATGTGGTAAGATAAAACATATGAACCAGGTTGGTGTGAAGACAGTTCTTTTCCATGGTCCTTCTGGTTGTGGAAAAGATACACAGGTGGAGCTTTTAGTGAAGGATTATGAGTTCCAGAATATTGGAACTGGAGAGATGATCCGAAAGCTTTTCTCGGAGGGTGATGAGAATGCTATATTGGCAACGGAGTACACAACTGAAGGTAAGTTTGTTCCGAATGAGATAATATACAAAGAAATGTTTCCTAAATGGCTGGAGAGATACGATAATAGCAAGAATTGGGCATTCGTTTCTGTTGTAAGGGAGGTTGGACAGATTGAGCTTTTAGATAAACTGTTAGAAGAGAAAGGTCGTAAATTGGACCTGTTTATACACTTTACTCTTAAACCAGAAGTGGCAGTTGAACGGATGTCTACTCGAAAATACTGTCCAGAATGTGCAGCGACATTCCATCCGAAATTTAAACCTGAGCAAACAGAGGGTTTTTGCACAGAATGTAATGCAAAATTGGTTCAAAGAGATGATGACAAGCCTGAGAAAATTAGAAAAAGGTTAGAAGAATATGCAAGAACAATAGATCCAATACTAGAAGTGTATAAAAAAAGAGGAGTTTTGATTGAAGTGGATGCAGCTCCGTCTATTGAGGAAATCCATAAGAAAGTAGTTGAGGTATTAGGGTTGAAAAATCAGTGACATATACACATTAAAAAATATGAGATCCAATTTTATATATAAACATTTTTCTCCCAAAGAGTTTAATGAGCAAAAACCAGCAATTTTTTTGTTCCATGGTTATGGAAGTGATGAGGAAGATTTATTGCCTCTTGTTGAAGATCTTACAGAAACTCACCACATCTTTAGTTTGCGAGGTTCCATAACACTTCCTTCAGGATATGCATATTGGTATATAGAAGATGATGATACAAATATCTCTGCAGAGTTTAATGATGCAATACAATCTGTTCAAAATTTCATAAAGCAGGCCATTAAAGAGTATAACCTTGATTCTCAGAATGTCGTATTATTAGGTTTTAGCCAAGGGGCAATGCTTGTACAGAGTATTGCATTGATTATGGGTAAAGATATAAATAAAGTTGTTGCACTAAGTGGCTGTATACCAAGTGTTTTTAAAGAAAGGGGATATGCAAAAAAGTCAGTTAAGCATTTAAAAATTTTCATATCTCATGGTATTGATGATACAGTTGTACCTTTTCAGTGGGGTGAAGCTAGTAGGGACTATTTTAAGGCACTTGGAGCAAATGTTTCTTTTAAATCCTATGTTAGTGGTCACTATGTTTCAATGGAAAACAAAAATGATTTAGTAGAGTTCATAAAAGAAGAATGATTAAAATGCTTGTAAAACCTTTTAATATTTGATATGCTCACTTAGTCTCGTTCAAAGATAGAAGATTGTACTATTTTGTTGAAATACTAGTCTTCCTTTGGTATAATTCAAGGGATTCCACATAATGGAATTAAATGAATAGTATGAAAGATAGTAAAAAAGTTTTTGAATTCGATGGTATTGTGAAAGAATCTTTACCTAACACTCAATTTATAGTTGAGATAGAGGTGAATGGTTCTAAGCATGAAGTTGTCGGTTATCTGTCTGGAAAGATGAGGATGCACTATATCCGAATTCTAGAAGGAGATAAGGTGAAAATTGAAATGACCCCATATGATAAAGAAAGGGGAAGAATAACATATAGATATATGAATTAAAATGAAAGTCAAAGCTTCTGTAAAAAAAAGATGTCCTGATTGCTATGTAGTCAAAAGGAAGTCAAGGGTCTATGTCTACTGTAAGAAAGATCCTAAACATAAGCAGAGACAGGGTTAGTTATTTAATATATTTTTAATGATATTTAATTAAAAATGGCAAGAGTCGCAGGAATTGAAATACCAAATGAGAAAAGATAATTTGTAAAAGATTTGACAGAGGAGCAATTAGATAGAATAAGAAAATATATTGAAGAAAACTATAAGGTAGAAGGAGAGTTAAGACAGGGAAATTTCAGAGATATTAAGAGATTGAAAGATACAAGGTCATATAGAGGAATAAGACATAAATTGGGTCTTCCAGTGAGAGGTCAAAGGACTAGACATAATGCTAGGACTCGAAAGGGTAGGGGCAGAGCTGTCGGAGGACTAAAGAGAACTTTAGATAAGACTTAATACTAAAAATGGCAGAAGTAAAGAAAAGCAAAAAATCGACAAAGGGAAATGTACAGAGTGGTATTGCAACTATTCTCTCTACATTTAACAATACAATCATAACTCTTGCAGATGAAAAGGGTGAAGTTTTAGGACAAGGAAGTCCAGCAGTTGTTGGTTTTAAAGGAGCAAAAAGAAGTACAGCATATGCAGCAACCAAAGCAGCTTTGGATGTTGCTGAGAAAGTAATTAAAAAGTATGGTCTTAAGGAAGTTAAGGTCTTTATCAAAGGACCTGGCTCTGGAAGAAATGCAGCAGTCAAAGGATTAGATTCAGCTGGATTGAGAATTACAATGTTGGTAGATAAGACACCTATCCCTTATAACGGTTGTAGACCAAGAAAAATGCCAAGAAGATAATTTTTATTTCTATTTTAAGATTACATGGGTAGATATACAGGACCAAAAGACAAATTAAGTAGAAGAGAAGGAGTAGAGCTCTTTCTAAAGGGAACCAGATCATTTTCAGAAAAAGCTGGATTAAAGAGGAAACCTTTTCCTCCAGGTCAGCATGGAAACAAGAGAAGAACAAGACTCTCAGGATATGGATTGCAGTTAAGAGAGAAGCAAAAGGTTAAAAGAATGTATGGTCTTAGAGAAAAGAATATGGTTTCTGTATACAAAGAGTCAGGTAGAAGATCTAAGAATAACAATACAGACAAAGGTTTAGAATTCTTAAGACTCTTAGAATTACGATTAGATAATATTGTATATCTTGCAGGGTTAGCACCTTCAAGAGCAGCAGCAAGACAGTATGTAACTCACGGTCATGTAAAGGTAAATGGAAAGAAAAAGACAATCCCTTCATATGAAGTTTCTGAAGGTGACAGTATTGAATTAAAGAAAGCTACACTAGCACCTGCAAGCAAACTATTTGCAACACCAGCTTGGATAGAGGTAAAAGGAGGGTCATGCAAAGTTGCAAGACTACCTATCAGAGATGATATAGATGAAGGAATCAAAGAGAATCTAATTATAGAGTTCTACTCTAGATAATTTTATATTAATAACAAATGGAAGTTTTTAAAGATATCAAAGTTACAATCAAGGAAGAGAAAGAAAACTACGGACTTTTTGAAATTTCTCCACTACCAAGAGGATACGGTCATACATTGGGAAATGCTCTAAGAAGAATCCTTTACTCTAGTTTAAGAGGAAGTGGAATCACAAGTGTAAGTATCAAAGGTGTAGACCATGAGTATGCAACATTAGATGGTATAAAGGAAAACATGGTTGATGTAATCATGAACCTTAAGAAAATCAAATTCAGTACAAAATCTGATGAGGCTCAGACATGCTCATTAAATATTAAAGGTAAAAAAGTTGTCACAGCAAAAGATTTTAAAACATCTGGAGATTTAGAAGTTGTAACAAAAGATATTCATATTGCAACACTCACAGATGCATCTTCAACATTAGATATGGAAATAACAGTAGAATCTGGAGTTGGATACAAACCAGTGGTAACAGTTCGAAAACAAATAGGAGTAATTCCTCTAGACTGTGATTTCGCACCAATTGAAAGAATCAGTCTTAATATAGAACAGGCAAGAAAAGGACAAGAAACAGACTTAGATGCTGTTTTGATTGGAGTAACAACAGATGGAAGCATCACACCAAAAGATGCACTATTAGAATCAGCAAAAATACTTCAGGAATTCTCAGGAAAAGTTATGATTGCAATGGGTATGGCAGAGAAAGAAGTAGAGAAAATTCAAGAAGAAGTTAACACACCAGAAGAAACAGAGCAGGTAGAGGTAATGGAAAATGATGAAGTTGGAAATTGGAAAGTAGAAGATTTACCAATATCTAAAAGATCAAAAACAGGACTTCTTGCAGGAGGTTTCAAAACAGTAGCAGACTTAAAAGAAACAACAGCAACAGAACTTTTGAATCTACCAGGATTTGGAAACAAATCTTTAAATGAAGTATTAGAACTTTTAAGTGAGTATTCTATTAACATTAACGGCTAATTGGAATGTATAAAGGAGTTAAAAAAGCAAAATTAGGAATGAAAAGATCTCACAGAGTTTCTCTAAGAAGAAATCTCTTAAGGTCTCTTCTACAAAGAGGTTCTGTTGAGACAACAACACCTAAAGCAAAAGTCTTGAAAAAAGATGCAGACTCTTTAGTGCAGAAAGCAAAAAGAGCAGACGAAATTATGATTAGAAGAGAGATTGAAACAATATTAGGGAAGAAAGAATTAGTCAAAAAATTAGTAGAGTATTCTAAAAATGAGAAAACAGGTGTCAGTATTCTTAAAATTAGATTCAGAGATGGAGATAATGCAGAAATGTCTAAAGTTTCTCTAATGGGTCTTGTTAAGAAAACAGGGAAGAAGGTACAGGGTAAGAAAGATGACAAAGAAGATGTGAAAAAAACTACAGCTAGTGAAAAGCCTAAGAAAACAGGAGTCTTTGGGCAGGGTAAAAAAGTTGACACAACTGCTGTAATGAAGCATTCCGAAAGATCTAGAACAAGGTCTGGACTTTAATTAAAACTTTTTGAAAATGAAATATAAAACAGTTTGGACAACAAAAGAAAATATTAAAAGAGAATGGTATATAGTTGATGTAAAAGACCAAATTCTGGGTAGAATTGCAACTAAAATAGCTTCTCTATTGATAGGTAAAGAGAAACCTGAAATAGTACCAGATGTAGATTGTGGAGACTATGTAATCATTATCAATAGCGACAATGTTAAACTAACAAGAGGAAAAGAGTTAAAGAAGAGATATCATAGACACTCAGGATATCCAGGTGGGGCTAAAACAATTACTTTTGAAAGACAGATGGAGAAAGACTCAAGAAAAATAATAATAGATGCAGTAAAGAATATGTTACCAAATAACAAACTAAGAGATAGTAGATTGAAGAGACTCTATGTTTATACTAATTCTGTTCACAAGCATGAAGGACAGAATCCAAAAGAGATTAAATTTTAAATACTTAAACAGTGGAGAAATATTTTGAAGGAATCGGAAGAAGAAAAAGAGCAGTAGCAAGAGTAAGAATATACTCTGGTGATAAAGCATCTACTGTAAATGGTAAAGCTTTAGACGAGTATTTCTTAGGAGAGAAAGAGATTGAGAAATTTATAAAAAAACCATTACTAGTTGTTGATTTGGCTAAGAAATACTACTTTACAGCAAAAGTAGGTGGAGGTGGTATGACAGGCCAGAAGGAAGCTGTAAGATTAGGATTAGCAAGAGCTATATACAAAATGGATCCAGAACTTAAACCTGCTTTAAGAAAAGAGAAATTGGTCACAAGAGATCCAAGAGAGGTCGAAAGAAAGAAATACGACCATGTCAAAGCAAGAAAGAAACCACAGTTCTCAAAGAGATAGTTTTCTTGTATACTTCACTTATGGATAAAAGAACAAAGGCATTTTTACCACTTATTATATTGGTAGGAATATTAATTCTTTACATTATTGTAAAATTTATTTCTTCTAAGCTTCAAGGTAGATAGTATCTATTGTTTTTCTGTTGTGAATCTCATATCATTTATTTGTATAAGTTTTTACATACAAATAAATATGGAGAAGAAAAAGGTCTCTAAGAAGGCGAAGGTAATTATTATTTCTGTTTTAGGGGTAATATTTGCACTTATAGTTGTAGGTGTATATGCATTTAAAAATATACCTAGTAACGGAGTATATTATGACTCATATAGTGAGGAATTCGTAGATGAATCGACAGGAGGTAGTATTTCTGGTATTGATCCTGCAGGTAATGGTTTGTTTGATTCTGATTCTCCAGCATTACTCTCTAGAAGCTCAGGATCCGCTAAAACAGTAAGCAGAAGTGTTTCCGACAGTGCCTCTTCCTCACCTACAGTAACTTCTGAACCTCCAGCTCCTAAAGAAAAAAATATCATGAAAGAAGGCTCTATCAGGTTTAGAGCTGATGATATGGATAAGGCATTATCTTCTCTAAAGGATGTAATATCGAAATATAATGGAGAAATAACTAATTCATATGATGGAGGTACAGGGAAAGAAAGGTCAGCAAGTCTAACAGTTAAAGTTCCACAAGATAAATATGAAGAACTTTTTGAGAAGCTAGAAAATCTTGATATAGAGAAGCTTCATTCTAAATCAAATGCCACAGATGTTACAGAACAAGTAATAGATTTGAGGGCTAGGCTTGTCACAGATAGAAATACAGAAGCACAACTATTAGAGATTCAGAAAACAGCAAAGACAGTTGCAGATACAATTACAGTATACAGAGAATTAACAAGTATTAGACAAAATATAGAGAGAACAGAATCTCAATTGAAATATTATGCAAGCAGAACTAATTACTCAACAATTTCTATTTCTATATCTCAAAGTAGTGTAGGAGCAAGTATAGAAGATCAGAAATGGAGACCAAAAGGTATTTTCATGGATGCCTTGAGAGCATTTGTTAATGTTGCTAAATTCTTTGGTTCCTTATTTATATGGTTAGCAGTGTTTGGAATACCAGTAGCAATAATAGTTTATATTGTCAGGTATATTGTTAGAAAGATTAAGGCAAGTAAGCAAGAGAATTAAGGATTTGAGTGTAGGACCTATAAAATGGTATAATATAGATGTATAAGTACTATTAGATAGTTGCATTTGTTATTTAACAAATGAGGAAAGTCCGGACTTCATGTCCGTCTTGAACACATCAAGATAAGTGCCAACGAGAGTTGGGAGGGAGTGATCTTTCGGAGAAAAGGGCAACAGAAAGTATACCGCCAGTTTACTGGTAAGGGTGAAAAGGTAGTGTAAGAGACTACCGGGTAATGTAGTAATACATTATTGCATTGTAACCCCCACTTGAAGCAAGGTTAAACCGCATAGATAGATAACTATCGTTATACAGAATCCGGCTTATTATGTGCTTATACTTTTTTTTGTATTTTGATTTTAATAATATGTCTGATGACATCTTCGATAATTTCCTAAAAGATTGTGAGAAGAAGTATGAGGAAGATAGGGAAGATTCTATAAATAGAATTGTGAGCGGTATGTTGGATGGTTATATCACCCTGGACAATCCTTCCCCAATCAATGGTATGGATACTTTTAAGCAGGTGGTACTGTTTCAATTGGGTGATGTTGAGGAAAGCGAATATCGCAGTTTTTCTTTAGACATAGTAAATCTTTTTCAAGAAAGATATGAAAACCTTGAGAAAGGAGGCACAGATTGTGTTATAGAACCAATTTATGATCTATCTGAAATAGAAAAAGAATCTAAGAAATTGATAAGTAAACTTGCCAAGAGTGTTTTGAGAGAGAGGGTAACAGATGACAACCCTTCTAAGTTTAATAATCTTACCTCTCTTGAACAAATGATTTTTATTTTTTTTGATTGTTCAAACGAAATAGAGATGTTAATAGTTAAAAATAAGATACTTGCGAGGGTATTGGATTCTCTCTTAAGAATTAATTCTTAAGAGAGAATCCAATACCATTTAGAAAGTCTTTAGCATCTGTTCTGTTCTTTCCTTCTATTTGCAATTCAGTTACTTTCAAACAAGTATGTTTATCTTTTGTAGAAAAGAACACATCATCTCCATTAGACCACAATACACCAGCATCTTTTTCATTCGGCATATCTACTAACTCAGCCTTAAAAATCTTCATAATCTTGTTCGAAAGACTCCTGTTTTGACTCTTTTCTAATCTTGTCCAAGCAACAGGCCAAGGAAGAAAAGCTCTAACCATTCTCTCAATATACTCAGGCTCATACTCTTCCCATTTAATTTCTGCTTTCTCCTTTGAAATATCACTCTGCCAACAGTATGTAGCCTCTGCATCATTTTGCTTTTTTGCAACAATCTTTCCATCAATCCAATCTCTTAAAGTTGGGATTAATATCTCTTCACTCTTCTTAACCAACCTTTCTCTTAATGAAATATTAGTATCATCTTCATGAATATTCTCTTTGTATATTGCTAAAACATCTCCCTCATCAAGACCTTCACTCATTAACATAATTGAAATACCTGTCTCTTTCTCCCCATCTAAAATAGCCTTCTGTATTGGAACAGCCCCCCTATATTTAGGAAGAATTGAAAAATGGATATTAATACAACCATACTTAGGATATTCTAAAAATTCTTTTGGAACAATCTCTCCAAAAGCTTTACAAACAACAATATCAGGCTCATATATATTAGCAACTTCCATATATCTCTCCTTTTGATTCTCTGTATGCACAACAGGGATATCATTAACCAAACAGTACTCCTTAACAGCTGTTGGTGTTAGAGTCTTCTTCCTCCCAACAGGTCTGTCAGGCATTGTAATTACACATACAACATCAAAAACATCACTCTTGTGTAATACCTCTAAACTAGCAACAGACTCCCAACTTGTTCCCAAAAATACAGCTTTTACTTTATCCATACTCGATATTTTACTATAATACAGAGAATATGAAAATGTCAGAATTTACATACAATCTACCAGAAGAGAAAATAGCTAAATTCCCTCCTAAAGAAAGAGGAACAACCAAGCTACTTGTTCTAGATAGAGAAAACGGAGATATTAATCACAGAAAATACTCTGACTGTGTTGAATATATGAAAAAGGGTGATGTCATTGTACTCAATGAAACAAAAGTTCAAAAAAGAAGAACATACTTTCTAGATTCTAAAGACAGGGTTCATGAAGTCCTTTTTCTAAACCAACAACAAGATGGAAACTGGTTCTGCTTAATTAAAAAAAGCAAACAACTGCACGAAAACGAACTTCTCACCGACCTGGTCGGCAAGAAAATCCAGTTGCAGATTGTCAAAAAGGGGCAAAAAGGGGTTTTAGTTAACTTACTCTCGGACCTTAGTAGTGAAGAGTTGTTTGAAAAGATTGGCCATACACCAATTCCTCCATATATGAAGAGGTCTGATACAGATGAGGATTTTGAAAGATATAATACTGT
>CALDJM010000025.1 GCA_937899155.1 uncultured bacterium | reverse complement strand
ATCGGAGGAGAAGATGTAGCGACAGCAAGTAATGAGCTAGATACTTTAGAAGAGGGTAATGAAGAAGAAAGTAATGTCCCGAAAGATACAAACGAAGAAGTGGAAACAACCCCTACACCAGCTACAACTACAACTCCTGGAGGTGCAGTCGTTGGACAACCTCAGAAAGAGAATTCTATAAAGAAATTTTTACCATATGTTCTTCTTGGAGGAGCTGGAATTTTTCTTGTTAGTATAATTGTACTCTTAGTTACGAAAAAGAAAGATGATGTTGTTTTAGCTGATGTCCCAGCTTCAACAGCACTTGTTAATGCTGAGGCAACTTCGGAAGCAGAAACTCCTCAAGAGGTTATTCCAGGGCCAGAACAAAAACCTAAATTAGAGGACATTATTAAACCTGTTGATATGTCACTACCCGAAGAGATGGGTACTCAAGAAAATACCGTACCAGAGAATTCTGACCTTCAAGAACTTTTAGCAAGTGAGAATACACCTGTACAGGCTGATTTATCAGCTACAGATACAATGGAAGCTCCTTCTAACTTTACATCTGAAATAGAAGATAATTATCAAGCCAATGTTTCAGAGGATACTCTACCAAATATTGGTTCAACCTCACCTATTGATAATGGTAGTGCCCCTCAAAATTTTGAAACAAATGTCCTTACACAGACAGAAACACCAAACACTATAATCGCTGGAGAGTTTAATGCTCCTGTTCAAGAGAGTGTTCCTCAAACAGAGCCTGTTCAAGAAGTATCTATGACAGATCAGGTAAATCAATTTGCACAACCTACACAATTCCCTATAGAGGAAACAGTACAGACAGAGCCTATGATTACAAATGAATTTATACAACCTACACAATTTCCTACAGAAGAAGTTATACAACCACAAGTAGAACCTATGGTTGTAAATGAACCTATCCAACCAACACCATTCCCAATGGAGGAAACGACTCAGCCTCAGGTAGAACCAGTACAACAAGACACACCAATTTCACATCCTATCGACAACTTAGCCCCAACACTTGAAACTCCAGAAGTACTTCCTCAAAACAATGATTTACAAAATATGGTTAATCAAGAAATAGATAGTATGCCTATATCCCCAACCCCTCCTGCAGAGAATCCTAACACATCATTCACACCTCCTCCTACACAACCACCAATGATGTAATATCAAAAGAAATACGGTAGAAAAGATAGGTCTTAATTCTAAGACCTATCTACAAACTGACCTTTATCATCAGCTTTGGGAGTGATAGTTCTCTTTAACAAGCCTCCCCATATAGAATCTTTCTCGTACAACTTTCTAAGCCATTCATACACTAAAGTTCTGTATGCAATATGACCACCATTTCTCACCCTAAGATCGATTGTATACTGCAAATCATCAAAAGAACCATAAAAAATATACTTAGTAGCATGAGCATGAGGCAGTAAATATTTTGTATACTCATCACACACCTCCAAAGACATAAAACTCTTAGCTTTCTCCCTCCACTCCTTAATCTTGTCATATGTATCAGACAATCTCTTAACATACTCTGCTCTCAATCTCTTCAACTGTGGAAGATCAAGATAGTTACAAAGATAGAAACACTCATCACTCCTCCTATCCAACTCCTGATCCATATCTATCTCATCATGGAAAAGTGGAATAAATCTCTCTAAACTCCTATGCCTATTCAAATCCTTTAGCACACCAAGAGAACTAAAACCCTCTATTTTCACTGCACCACTCTGCCCAATATTCCCTAACAAATTATGACGATTATGACTCTCAAACAAAATCTCCCCTATCTCAGCCTCATCTTCTTCTGAAAATTCAAACTCTGAAACCGAACCTAAAGGATTCAACAAAGCTTCATAATGAGAAACCAAACACTCAGAAAACTCAGGAGCATAACTAACCTTAACTGTCTCCATATCATTCAAACCAATATCAAAACTCTGTCTCCTATCCAACCTCTTCTCCATAAAATTAAGAACCTCTGATATCGATGTAGACCTACTACAGTTCGCCTGTGTATGCCTTATCAACCCATCAGCCTCTTTCACATACCCATTAACCTCAACATCAGAATCACCTAGCAAATTAAGAAGCAAAGAAGAAACCTCATCCTCAACAATACTAGAGCTAGAACAAAGATAACTAATATTCTCAGACCAATTCCTTGCAGACATCAAATATGCAGAACTAGTATTCAAACCAAAAGGAATTAAATATCTTAAAACATCAAAACTCCTAGACTTAAGAGCCGAAACCTCCTGTGGACTATCCTCATTTATCTTAAAAGTCTTAGCCAAAGCCTCCTTGGTTACATTCCTCAACTCTCTATAATCATTCATCTGTTTTAATATCAAACTCTCATACTCCCTCCTAACATTTATATCCTCACAAACCTCTTTTGGAATCTTAACAAACAAAGGATTAGAAAAATCTTGATATCTAGTAGACCTCTCCTGCCCCGCAACAACAGCATTCATATAAAAAAGTCTCATGGCTGTATACATAGGAACATTCTCAATACAAACAAACAAATCAGCCATATCTCCAACAGACTTATGTCCGTAGCCTGAAAAAATCTTCTCTAACCTCTCTGCAGGATCAATACCCTTACCCATAACTTCTGAGGCGATATCTATAATTGAATCAGAAGACCTACTATATCTAGCTCCTAAATATGCATTTATTGCTGGCTGTTTAACAGAAGGATTTTGTAAAAGAGTATGCACTACAAACTGATTCCATGCAGAATCAGACCTAATAGTCGCAATATTCAAATTTTTATGAAAGACTATCTTCATAGTTTAATATATACCTGGAATTTTAAATTTAGCAGTGAAGATTTTAATCTCTTCTTTTATGTTTTTAATCTCTTCCTCATCAGATCTTAGAACCCTATCTATATATTCTGCCACCTTTTTCATCTCTCCCTCTTTCATACCTCTAGTTGTCAATGCTGGTGTTCCTATCCTAATACCAGACGGATCCCAAGGTTTAAGAGTATCATTCGGTATACTATTCTTATTTACAGTAATATTTGCTTTCTCCAACTTATCACCTGCCTGTTTACCTGTAATATTCGCTGATGTTACATCCATCAAGAAAAGATGATTATCTGTACCACCAGACACTATGTTATACCCTAAATCCTTTAACTCCTGTGCTAGAACCTGAGCATTTAAAACAACCTGTTTTGCATACTCCTTGAAATCATCTCCACTCGCTTCTCCAAGAGCAGTTGCTATGCCAGCTATTGTATGATTATGTGGACCTCCTTGAAGACCTGGGAATACAGCCTTATCTATCCTCTCTGCAAATTCCTCTTTACACAAAATCATAGCACCTCTAGGACCTCTAAGAGTCTTATGTGTAGTAGTAGTTACAACATCTGCAAAAGGAACAGGAGAAGGATATACACCTCCAGCAATCAAACCTGCCACATGAGCAATATCAGCAACAAAAAATGCTCCAACTTCATCAGCTATCTCTCTAAATCTTCTCCAATCAATAATGCGAGAGTATGCAGAAAAGCCTGCCCAAATTAGTTTAGGTTTATGCTCCTTTGCTATTTTCAAAACCTCATCATAATCAATATACCCATTACTATCAACAGAATAACTAGCAGAATTGTAATATTTACCTGAAATAGAAACCTTAAAACCATGAGTCAAATGACCACCAGCATCCAAAGACATTCCCAGTGTCCTATCTCCAGCATCCAGAAGTGCAAAATGAACAGCTAGATTAGCAGGAGAACCTGAATAAGGTTGAACATTCACATGCTCTGCTTTGAAAATCTCCTTAGCCCTAGATATTGCCAACTCTTCTATCTGATCAATATATTCATTACCGTTATAATACCTTTTTTTAGGATATCCTTCTGAATACTTATTTGTCAAAATAGAACCCATACACTCCAAAACATCTTTAGAAACATAGTTCTCTGAAGCTATTAACTCCAACCCCTCAAACTGTCTTTTCTTCTCTTGAGAAATTAAACTCTTAACTAAATTATCTCCTTCCATTTTCATAACAATGCATTAAATTAAGCATAAGAGAGGCCAAAGTCATAGGACCAACACCCCCTGGAACTGGTGTTATATATGCAGGGATACCTTGGACAGAATCCATATCAACATCCCCTACCAATTTCCCACTCTCTGGATGTTTATTCGAACCAACATCTACAAGGACAGAACCTTTCTTAACAAAATTCTCCTTAACGAAAAGTGGCTTACCCACAGCACTTACTAAGATATCTGCCTCCCTAGCAACATCTGCTATTTCAACAGTTTTAGAGTTACATATCGTCACGGTAGCACTCCTTTCGAGCATCATAGCTGTAAGTGGCTTACCAACAATTGCACTCGAACCTAAAACCACTACCCTTTTACCCAAAAGCTTAATATTGTATGCATCTAAGAGAGTTATTATACCCAAAGGTGTTGCTGAAGGTATTGCTGTACTATCTTTCTGAAAAAGCTTCCCTAAGTTAGTCGGTGTTAGACCATCAACATCTTTCTTAGGATCTATTGATTTTAAAACCAATGCCCTATCAATATGTGAAGGAAGAGGCAGTTGAATCATAAAGCCATCTACTGTTTCATCTTTATTCAAGGTATCAACCAAATTCACAACATCTAATGTACTCACACTCTCTGGCATACGATGAACCCAACCCATCACCCCTATCTCTTTGGCAACAACCTGTTTTAACCTTACATACTTCTGACTAGCATAATCATTACCCACTAAAATCATATCTATTCTAGGAATTCTTTTTCCTTGCTCACCTAAAGCTCGAATTTTTAAAGCTATATCATTAAGTATATTTCGGGCAATCTCTTTTCCATTTAATATCTCCATACTCTAATTATATTCCAATTACTTACCAGATTCATCTTGTAGTAAAAACTCCTTGTACAAACAACCTTTATTCTTACTCAATTCTTCCAAGTTCCCAGATTCAACAATTCTCCCTTTATCCAAGTAGTATATTCTGTCAAATTTCCTTAATAATCTAACACTTCTTGTAATATATATTAAAGACCTTTCTTTTCCTAAAAATTTCAAAGTTGAATCCAATATCTTCTCTGCAGAAACATCATCTATATATGTAAAGGGTTCATCCATGATAAAAATCTGTTTGTTTCTATAAAGCATTCTACTAATAGCCAATCTTTGCCAATACCCTGGAGACAACTCCTTACCAGAAGCAAATGTTTTACCAACTAGTGAAGAATCTTCCAAATGTACACTCTTTTTAAAATCATCTATCTGTGCAATTTTAGACACCTTTTTATACAGCTGTGTATCTACATTCTTTCTCTGTCCTGAAATCACAACATTCTCCTTCAGACTAAAATGATAATCTATAAAATCTTGTAACACTACAGCTATCTTCTTCTTTAACTGCCCTCTACTCAATTCTTTTGTAGGATT
>CALDJM010000024.1 GCA_937899155.1 uncultured bacterium | reverse complement strand
GTTCAATCAAGGTTTCTATATTAAAAAAAATCACAAAGTTTTTGTCACCTCTGGCTTGGGTATGACAGGATTACCTTTTAGGTTTGGTATACCTCCTAAAATAGATATCATACAGTTGTATTAGTTAAGAAAAATTCTTCTTAAAATATTGAAAAGAGGTTTTTGATGAGATATCATATATGTATAGGGATATGAAAATCCTAAGTTTTTAAATAATTTTTTATATTTTTAATTATGCAAACAGGAATAATCGTAGGAGTGATAATTCTTCTATTGGTAGTTTTTGTAATAGGTATCTACAACAAACTTGTAAAGCAAAGAATGCTTGTAAAAGAGGCTGCTTCAGATATTGAAACATTCCTTAAACAGAGATTTGATATGATTCCAAATCTTGTAGAGATTGTTAAGGGATATACAAAACATGAGAGCGAAACTTTGAAGGGAGTCACAGAGATGAGAGCTAAAGCTATGTCTGCAGATTCACTATCTGAGAAATTGGATATTGATAATAAGATGAGTGGTATGATTACAAAGCTCTTCGCTGTAGCTGAAAACTATCCAGAACTAAAGGCAGATACAAGCTTCTTAGAGCTACAAACAAATCTCTCATCATTAGAAGAGGGTATACAGAAATCAAGAAGATACTACAATGCAACTGCTAGAGATTACAATACAGCTATTGTTGTATTCCCAGCAAGTTTGTTAGCAGGAATATTTGGATTTAAGGAGGAGCCTTTCTTTGAAGCCACTGAGGAAGAGAAGAAGAATGTTGAGGTAAAATTCTAAAGGAAGAATAATGAAGAAAGCAAATATCCTTAAACTTTGTTTCTTTCTTCTGCTAAGCCTTTTTATTTGTCGACCAGTTAACGCTCAGGGTATCCAGCATGAACATATCTCTCTTTTTGAGATGGATGTTACACTGGAGAAGAATACAGATATTAGGATAAAAGAGAAGATACATTATTACTTTCCTTTTGCTAAACATGGGATATATAGGTATATTCCTATTAATAAAAGAGAGAAAGGAAATGCTTTGAGAAGACCAACAAGAGTTGACCTTCTCTCTTTGAGATATTATCCTGCAAATCAACCTTCTTTGATTAAAACAAGTTATGAAAAAGAGATTAAATTTGGTAAGAATGTAATATTTCAGATAGGAGAAGAGGATGAAGAAATTCAAGGAGCTTATGTGTATGAGATTGATTATATTGTAAAGAATGGTATTAACTACTTTGAAGACCATGACGAATTTTATTGGAATATAATAGGTACTGGTTGGAAAGTCCCTATTGAAAAAGTACAGGCAAGAGTAAATCTTCCAGGAATAGTTCAAGAAACTGTTTGTTATACAGGGGTGTATGGAGTTAGAGGCTCAAACTGTACCGTAGAGAAGAAAACAGAAAAAACTCTTCTTGTCACAAATAATTCTCCCTTGGCTACTGAGAATGCTTTAACTTTAGCTGTTTCTATGCCTAAGGGGTCTATAGATGATGTAAGGGAGAAAGAAAGGCAAGAGCTACGAAGAATTAACATGATAGCAGGTTCTTCTTTACTCTTAATCCCCATATTTGCTTTCTTAATATTTAAAAAATGGAAGTTAAGAAGCCCTAAGTTAACCATTATGCCCAACTTTAAGCCAGATAGAGATATGAGTGTACTAATCGGTGGACATCTACTCTCAAAATTTATGCTAAATCCCAAAGCTCTTACAGGAGAGATTATATATCTTGCAACAGAAGGTTTTTTGGAAATAGAACAGGTTAAAAAGAAAGAGTATATTTTAAGGAAAAAAGAAAATAATAAGGAGATAAAGATGAGCTCTACAAGAGAGCTTTATAATGCACTGTTTGCAAACTCTTCTGAAATAAATACTAAAGATGAAAATAGTCAAATAGTTGAAAATTTAGGAACTATAAACTCACAGATTAAAAAAGATACACAGGGGGAGGGATATGGGTATATAGATGAAAACAAGATTAAAATTAACACTACTCTGTCTGTTGCTTCAATTCTCCTTTGTGTAGGATCATTTTTTGCAATGATATATCTTCTTAACTACGGAATGTTTGTAATTGGTCTTGCTGCTTTTATTGTTTCTCTGTTTTTACTAATATCTTCTCTATATACGGATTATAGAACAGAGTTGGGAAACAAAGCCTACTACTCACTTCTAGGTCTAAAGAGATATATAGCCACTGCTGAAAAGCATAGGATTGAATTCCATAATGACCCTGAGAAATACAGAGGTGTTTTTGAAAAACTTCTACCTTATGCAATACTGTTTGGTTTAGAGAAGAAGTGGATTAAAGAGTTTGAAGATATATATACAACACAGCCTGATTGGTATGCTGGTGATATGAGTACATTCAGTGCATATCACTTAGCAAATTCTGTTTCTGGAATTAGCAGTAGCATTATTAAAGCTACAAATCACTCTACTGGTGGAGGGTTTAGTGATGGCTCTAGCGGTTTTGGTGGAGGTGGATTTAGTGGCGGTGGCGGAGGAGGTGGTGGTGGTGGAAGTTGGTAATCTACCACTTTGTTGTATGCCCTTTTATCCTTGTTCTAATGGTTGAGTATATGTAATATACCCAATATTTCATCTTGCAGAGAGGAAAATCCATACTGTGCATATATGTTGTCTTACTACCTCCCAAGCTTCTCTTAAACTCCCCTACACCTCTCCAAGGATGCTTCTTATTCTCATACTCCTTTGGTACAACACCACCAAACAAATCATAAAGCTCTAGACCCAACTCCTTACCTAGCAAAACACTCTTCCAAAACAACAGTGTTGTTACCATAAAATTATCTTTTCTAAATTTTGTAGAAGCTCCTGCCTGATATAGATGCATATGCTTTCCATACACACTATTTTGCCAAATAGAGAAAGGCTTACCATTATGCAAAGCTACAACCATATAACACATACCTCTTTTCTGCTGTTCCTTTAACTCCTCTACTAATAATTTAGTTGGTTTATCTACATATCCCTTAAATTTTACTGTCTCATCATGAAATCTGGCAAAATCATCAAAAAACTCATCACTATCTACAATCTTAATCTCAATACTATCATCTTCCAAAGACCTCCTAAGCAAATTCCTCCTTGTCTTATTCATATCTCTATTAAGCTCCTCCTCACTTCTCTGGAGATTAATATGCTGAGAAATCAAAGCATCAACATTATGAATAGGTGCTAAAACAAAACCGTTGTTTTTATAAAAATCTTTTAGAATCTCATCATCTTCAAAAAGAGGTGAAAATCTAAACATAAAACAATTATTCTCTTTTGCTAAATCCTTACAAAAAGACATAACCTCTCTCCACTCATCAGTAGTACCATTATTTAGAATCGGAGAGTGTTTACAATCTAAAAAATTACCAAAAAGCTTAGATGTACCAATATTACAAGAAATTATTCCTCTTAACTGTTCTTTGTCAAAAACAGCTATTCTGAAAGCTTTAATACCAACACTTCTATTGTATTCATACCGTGCACTACTATTCAAAAAAGAATAATTTGGCATCTGGAGTACATAACTCTCCCACTCCTTATCACTCTCAATAGCTTTAAATATTAAGCTCATTAAAATCAATATTAAAAATTAACTCTCTAAACTCCTGTTTAGTATATCAGCAATTTTCTCTGCATGCTCTTTACTCACATTAATACCTGTTGGAAGATTAAAAATTCTCCTACAACAACTCTCTGCTATTGCACAACTACCCAGAACATATCCAACAGAAGAAAGTTCATTCCATGCAAGAGGAAAGATAGGTGAATTATACCAATTACCTGAGATAACTCTGTTTTCTCTCAAAGAGTTTTTGAAGAGACCTCTTTGGGAAGAAAGAATGGGATATCGAAGCAAGCAAGTATTATGATTAGCACCCTTATATCTCATCTTCTCTGACAACTTACTGTTATATATATTCGTAATATCTTTTCTATGTGTATTAAAAATCTCAAAATCTTCTAATTGTCGCAGTAGGAGTTTTGCCTGAAT
>CALDJM010000023.1 GCA_937899155.1 uncultured bacterium | reverse complement strand
TCTTCATTTTCTTAATATATTTAATTACAATACTTCTGGCGCTAAAGAAAGAATTTTATCAAAACCTCCCTCTTTTAGCTCTCTTGCTATTGGACCAAATATTCTAGTCCCTTTAGGTGTTTTGTTTTTAGCATCTATCAATACAACTGCATTATCATCGAATCTTATATATGTACCATCTTTTCTTCCTTCCTCTTTTTTCGTCCTTACTACAACAGCTTTGTGTAATTCATGTGCCTTAATTGCTGTATTAGGAATCACTTTTCGGATTGAAACCGTAACGATATCACCAAGTCTTGCATATCTAGTTTTTGAAGAACCAGGTATTCCTATTAACTTTACTACTCTTGCTCCACTGTTGTCTGCTACTTTTAGTAAGGATTCTTTCTGTACCATACTATTTCTCCTCCTCTCCTACTTTGCCCTCTACAACCCATCTCTTTCTCTTTGAATATGGACTTGCTTCTTTGATAATAACCTTATCTCCTATCTCAAGCTCCTTCTCTGTATGTGCAAAGTAAACTTTTTTCCTTCTAATTCTCTTTTTATAAACAGGATGACTCTCCAAAGTATCAACTCTAACTTTCACAGTTTTTTCCATACTGTTTCCAGTTACAACTCCTTCGATTCTTCTTCTGTTGTCTGTCTTTTTTGTTTTGTTTTCCATATTTTTATTTGAGTTCGCCTTGTATTCTATCAATTTTTTATTGTATTCTCAAGCTATATTTCTCTTTTTGTTACAAATTTACTTTTTACTGAGAACTTATGACCTGCTAATGTCATTGCTTCTTTTGCTGTTTGCTCATCTACACCTGCAATCTCGAGTAGGATTGTACCTGGTAATACGACTGCTACATAGCCTTCTACTGCTCCTTTTCCTCCCAACATTTTACTGTTTATAGATCTTTTTGTATAAGGTTTGTGAGGGAAAATCTTTATCCATACTTTTCCTTTTCTTTTTGTAAAACCTGCGACAGCTCTTCTAGCAGCTTCTATTTCTCTTGCATTTATCCAACCTCTCTCAGTTGCTTTCAAACCGTATTCACCAAAAGCTACTTTATTGTTGACTGTAGCAACTCCTCCCATTTTTCCTCTAAATTCTTTTGTGTATTTTCTTTTCTTCGGTTGCAACATATGTCTATATTAAAATATTATTCTTCGTTCTCTTTTGAATTATTTGATTCTCCTCTATGAATCCATACCTTTACACCCATTAAACCTGCATCCAATGTTTCTGCTGCTTCAAATGCATAGTCTACATCTGCTCTTAATGTTTGAGCAGGTACAGATCCTGAAGTTGCTTTTACTGTTCTTGCCTGACTTGCATTATTTATTCTTCCAGAAATCCATATCTTTGTTCCTTTTGCTCCTGCTGCCATTATCTTTTCAATTGCACTTGCTACTAGTAGTTTAGATGGTTGTCTTCTCTCTATACCATCTGCAATCGTTCTTGCAACTATTCTTGCAGAAAGGTCTGCTTTTCTAATTTCCCTAATCTTTAATTCTGCATCTGATTTTGTCATTCTTCTCAATTCTTTTTGCAAGAGATCAATACCTTCTCCACCTCTTCCAATTGCTACTCCTGGTCTTGCAACATACACTACTACCTCTATTTTATTTGCAGATCTTTTGATTCTAATTCTATCAATTCCTGCATCTTTCATAGATTTCTTAATCATCTCTTTTATCTTAAGGTCTTGCTCTAAGACTTTAGAGAATTTTGTTTTATGTGCATACCACATAGAATCCCATTCTTTATTTATTCCTATTCTTATAGCTTTTGGATGTACTTTTCTTCCCATAACTATTTAACTCTTAACTCTAAATTAATATGTGATTGTCTCTTGAGAATCCTTGAGACTCTTCCTCTCGATTCAAATCTTGTTCTTTTCAATACTTTTGCTTCATCTACTGTAATTTTACTAATTTCTAAAGCTTCAGCATCTACTGAGTGTAGTTCTTTAGCATTTGCAACTCCAGAAAGAATGGCTTTCTTAACTATTAAAGCTCCCTTCTTGTTTAACAATGCTAGCATTTCCAATGCTTCCTGAGCATTTTTTCCTCTTACTAAATCAGCAACCAACCTCAATTTGAGAGGAGATTGTGCAATATTTCTAACTTTTACTTTTACTATTTTGTCTTCCATATTTTTATATCTAATTTTTACTCTTCAAATCTACCACTACTTCCGTAGACTTTAGCTAGTTTTCCTTTCTTTGCATGACCTTTAAACTTTCTTGTCATTGCAAATTCACCTAGTTTCTGACCTATCATTGATTCCATAACTAAAACTTCTTCATGCTTTTTTCCGTTGTGTACCAAGAATTTCATGCCTACCATCTCTGGTGTGATTGTGGAAGCTCTTGCCCATGTTTTAATTGGTGACATGTTTCCACTTTCTTTTGCTTTTGCAACTTTCTGCATTAGCTTTTCATCTGTGTATGGTCCTTTTTTAAGCGATCTAGACATATCTTTTTAAATATAAATTATTTCTTAGCGAATGGTCTTGTTTTAGTCCTTCTTCTCTTTACTATGAATCTTTCCGTTCTCTTATTTCTTCTTGTTCTGGTTCCTACTAAATTACCCCACTTATCTTTTGCTGGTCCACCAATTACACCTTTACCTTCTCCACCACCGTGTGGGTGTTCTGCTGGGTGCATTGCCATTCCTCTTACAACTGGTCTCCAACCTAGATTTCTTTTTCTTCCAGCTTTTCCTAATTTAACATTAAAATTTTCTTCATTTCCAACTTGTCCTATTGTTGCTATACAATCTTCATATACCAATCTAATTTCTCCCGATGGCATCTTAATCTGTACATATTTTCCTGTTGGGTCAATACCTTGTACTACAATTACCTGTCCTGCTGACCTACCAAATACAGCACCTTTTCCTGGAACATTCTCTACTGCATGTACTTCTGTACCTGATGGAATATTCTTTATCTTCATGGCATTACCTGGGAGAGCATCTACCTTCTCTCCTGAGATTACTGTATTTCCAACTTTCAAACCTTTAGGAGCTAAGATATATCTTTTTTCTCCATCTGCATATGTTAGAAGTGCTAGATATGCAGTTCTGTTTGGGTCAAAGTAAAGACCTTCGACCCTTGCTGGGATATCAAACTTATCTCTTTTAAGATCTACTATCCTAACTCTTCTCTTAAAACCACCACCTCTATGTCTTACTGTTATTCTACCTTGATTGTTCCTACCACCTGTTTTCTTTTTTGGATAAGAAAGTTTTTTAGGACCACTCTGCTTGCTTAACATAGACCTATCAGCTAGGTTTGTTCCTCTAAGTGTTGATGTTGTAGGTTTAAATTTCTTTACTGCCATTTTAGCTCTTCAAAAATTCATCTATTTTATCTCCCTTTTTTAGGGTTACGATTACTTTTATTTTATCTGACTGTCTCCTCTGCTTGTATGTTCTAAAGTCTCTTTTAATTTTTCCTGGTTTAACAATTGTATTTACATCTTCAACTTTGACCTTGTATTTCTTCTCTACTGCTTTTGCTACTTCAATTTTGTTATACCCTCTTGGAAGCAAGAATGTATACTTATTACTTGAATTAGCCATTTCATAGCTTTTTTCAGAGATCATAGGTTGTAGTTCTATTTTCTTATTTGTCATTTGTTAATCTTTTTTCTAATGTTTCAACTATTTTGTTATCTACATACACTGCTTGGTTAGAGACCAAGTGTTTTGCATTTACCTTCTGTGAGGTTACGAAAGATATTCCCTTTACATTTCTAACTGTCTTTTGGAGTTCTTCGCTGTCTGAAATGACTAGTACGGAAGATCCTAGTTTAGAAATATCTTCTCTTACCTTCTTTGCTTCCTTACTTGTTTCATTAAAGAACTCTAAAGCTTTGTTTCGTAATCTTGCAGAAAGCATTATACATGTTGCTTTTCTTGCCATCTTCTTGTTAACTTTTTTACTCCAGTTTTTCTCACCTACATTACCAAATGTTACACCACCTCCAATCCAGATAGGGGATCTTGAAGATCCAACTCTTGCTCTACCTGTTCCCTTCTGCTTCCAAGGTTTTCTACCACCTCCAGACACTTCACTTCTGTCCTTTACTACTGCTGTACCTTTTCTAGCATTGCTGTTGTAGACATAGAGAACTTGAGCTACCAAATCTTCATTGTATGCTACTTCCCATACTTTTGGATTTAATTTGGTTTCTACTTTTTTTACTTCTTTAGTTGTTTTTTTCTTAATTTCTGCCATTTTATTTTGTATATATTGCTACTAAATCTCCTTTTGCACCTGGAATTGGTCCTTTCAAAAGAAGTAGTGTATCTTTAATATCAACTATTTTCCTGTCTGCCAAAGTTATGGTATCACTTCCCATTCTTCCTGCCATTTTCTTCCCCTTCAAAACTCTTCCTGGTGTTGTTCCTGCTCCAATTGAACCTGGTGCTCTATGTCTGTCTGATTGTCCATGTGTTTTTGGTCCTCCTGCAAAGCCCCATCTTTTAACTACACCTGCAAAACCTTTTCCTTTTGAGATACCAGTTACAACAACTTTATCTCCTGCATTAAAATCTTCTGTTTTTAATTCGTCCCCTATCCTCACATCTCCTGCTAAAGCACCTTTAAAGTAGAATGTTTTTTCTGGGACCCTTTTAGAAACAGCATATCTACCTTTCATTGCTTTTGTTGGGTTTTTCTTTTCACCAATTCCTAATTCGAAACCTTCTGGCTCTAGGAATGAAAGCATACAACTAGAGACATCTATTACTGTTACAGGAATCACTCCCTCCTCTTCGGAGAAAATTCTTGTCATTCCTTTTTTTATTCCTATTAATGCTTTCATACTATTTAATTAATTATTATTGTATTCCTATATCAACACCTGCAGGCATTTCTAAATGCTGTAGGGCATCGATTGTCTTAGGAGTTGGATCAATTATATCTATAACTCTTTTATGAGTATTTATTTCAAAATGCTCAATTGAGCTCTTGTAAATAAATGGCGATCTGTTTACTGCAATCTTCCTTTTTTTAGTTGGAAGAGGAACTGGGCCAGCAACTTTAGCACCTGTGCTGATTGCTGTCTCAATTATACTTTTTGCAGATCTGTCAACTACAGAGGAGTCATAACCTCTTAGTTTCACTCTGATTCTTGGACTTTCATTTGCCATTCTACTTAAAAGAGCTAAATTAATTTATTCTGTAGAGGGCAGCTCCCTGCCCTCTTACAGTTAATATCTTACTTCAATATCTCAGTAACAATACCTTGACCTACAGTCTGACCACCTTCTCTAATTGCGAATGAGAATCCTTTCTCAATTGCAACTGGTGATACTAGCTTTACTGTAAACTCGGTGTTGTCTCCTGGTGCAACCATTTCTGTTCCTTCAGGAAGGATAACTTCACCCGTTACATCAGCGGTTTTGATGTAGAACTGTGGCTTGTATCCAGACACAAATGGTGTGTGTCTTCCACCCTCTTCTTTACTTAACACATAAACCTCTGCTTTGAAGTCTGTATGAGTACTTACACTTCCTGGTGCTGCCAATGCCTGACCTCTTTGTACATCTTCTCTCTTGAAACCTCTTAAGAGAATTCCTACATTATCACCTGCTTGACCATCACTGAGTGCTTTGTTGAACATTTCGACACCTGTTACTGCTGTCTTCTGTAGCTTTTTACCCATCCCTAAGACATCCACCTATTCTCCAACCTTAACCCTACCTCTTTCAATTCTTCCTGTTACAACTGTACCTCTACCCTCAATTGAGAATACATCCTCAATTGGCATCAAGAATGGTTTGTCAACATCTCTTTCTGGTACTGGAATATATTCTTCGACTGCTTTCATGAGTTCTTTGACTCCATTTGCACCCTCTTCTTCACCCTGCTCTGCTTTAAGTGCATCTCCCTCAATAATCGGACAATTCTCATCAAATCCATATTTCTTTAGGAGGTCTTGA
This sequence comes from uncultured bacterium, assembly GCA_937899155.1. Taxonomy (GTDB): domain Bacteria; phylum Patescibacteriota; class Dojkabacteria; order SC72; family SC72; genus UBA5232. The sequence continues at coordinate 601 of CALDJM010000023.1, read as the reverse complement.
ACATCTGCCTTAATTAGGTCCAAAAGCTCTGGGTCTGCATCTTTAAACTTGTTGATGAAGACAACCATCTTTGGAACACCTACCTGCTTTGCAAGAAGGATATGCTCCTTTGTCTGAGGCATAGCACCATCACTAGACGAGATGACCAAGATTGCACCATCCATCTGTGCTGCACCGGTAATCATATTTTTGATGTAGTCTTTGTGACCTGGACAGTCAACTAATGCATAGTGTCTTTCCTCTGTCTCAAACTCAACATGAGCTGGAGCAATTGTAATTGACTTTGCTCTTGCCTCTGGATCTTTGTCCAATTTGTCAATCATTTTAGCTGCATCCGCCTTGTCAGGGGAGAATGTGTTTAGAATACCTTTAACCAATGTAGTCTTACCGTGATCGATATGACCTAGGGTACCGATATTCATGTGTGGCTTTGTTCTAGTAAATTCGCCTGCCATAAATATATTGTTAAAAATTTAATTATTTATTTTAATATCTTTTGAGTACTTTCAGGCTCTAATTGAGAACCTGCGATGAATATTATCAAAAAGTCAGTCGCAATGCAAGCCCTTGTATACAAACTCTTCTATTATTTTTGATTATA
>CALDJM010000022.1 GCA_937899155.1 uncultured bacterium | reverse complement strand
TCTAGCATATCTTTCTTCTCCATATTTAAAAAAGATTGTAGAGAGTTCTTTCTCGGAGAAGACATTTAAGATATCTTTAGCACTAACTCCTAGAGAGCTATCCATTCTCATATCTAAAGGTTCTTCTAACTCTTGATAGCTAAAACCTCTGTTGTGAGAAAGTTCTAACTGTCTCGAGGAAAGACCAATATCAAGAAGGATTCCATCTGGTTTTCTCTCTTGTGCAAATTCTTTTACAACACTCTGGATTTTGGAGAAATTTGATCTAACAATTATCCAATTTTCACACAGAGAGTCTTTGTAGTATTCTTTGACAAAATCAATAGCATGTTGGTCTTGATCAATACTAATTAACAATCCTTTTTCTGAGAGTTGTTTTAAAATCTCAAAACTATGACCACCATCTCCAAGTGTTCCGTCTATGTAGAAACCTTCTTTTTGGATGTCTAATGAGTCGATTGCTTCTTTGAGTAATACTGGGATATGTATCTTATGCATTGTTAGTTGATGACATTTTACTAATTTCTTGTGCAATCTCATCACCATGCTTTTGTAGATACTCTACTCTCTCTTGCCATTTGTTAGCATCCCATATCTCTATCCAGTTAATTAAACCAATGAAGATAATGTCTTTGCCTAGTTTTGCATGTTCAAAGAGTGCTTCTGGGATAACGAACCTTCCCTGTGTATCCATTTGGATTTCTTTTGCACTTCCTACTAAGAATCTGCTTGTATCTCTAATATTTTTATCTGTAAAAGAGCCACCCACTATATCTTTTGCTACCTTTTCCCACATTCTCTTGTTTACGAGTATGAGGGCATCTTCATATCCTCTTGTGAGAATTAAATCCTCACCTATTTCCTCTCTAAACTTTGCAGGAAGTGAAACTCTTTTCTTCTCTCCAACTTTACTTTTGTATTCTCCAATTAGCATATTTTTATTCTAACATCTTTCACCACTTTCTGCCACTTCCTGCCACCAATATACCTGTGCCCTTTGGAGTAGTCAAGAGAAAAACATTACAGGCTTAGATATAATTCTCTAGGCTGTATTCTTTACTTGCGATTTAGTATCAGCTTGAAAAATATTACGATAATGCATATATTGTATTTAAATTAAGATTAGTACTGCTTCTATGAAAATCTTTTTAAGTGAACTAAAGGAGAGATTCCCCGAGTTTGAGATAAGAAATGATAGTGAGAAGGCTTTTTTTACTGGTTTCTCATATGATTCTAGAGAGATAAATGAAGGAGACTTATATATTCCTATTGTTGGAGAAAGATTTGATGGTCATGCATTTATAGCGGATGCTCTTGCGGAAGGTGGAGCAGTTGCTCTTTGTGAGAAATCAAAAGTTTCCTATCTTGAAGATGTTACTAAACCAATTATTTTGGTTGATTCTGTTGAGGAAGGGTTAAAGAAGGTTTTAAACTATTCAATTGGGTATATCAAAAAACCTGTTGTAGCAATTACTGGTAGTACTGGGAAGACAACAACTAAGAGGATGTTAGTTTCCATACTGCAAAAACATATGAGAGTCCTTTCAGCTGATAGGTATAATACTGTATGGGGAAACTCTGTACTTTTAGGTAATTATGATGGAGAAGATGTGATTGTTTTAGAGTGTGGAATGGATAGAAAGGGAGAGATTGCTTGGCATGTGATGTCTGTTGATCCAGATTACGGTGTGCTCCTAAATATAGGAGATGTGCATGCAGAGAAGGTTGGTTCGATAGATGATATTTTTCAAGAGAAAAAAGATCTTGCTGACTATATGGAGAGGACAGGTAAGCCCTTAGTTCTAAATATTGATGACCCTAGACTTAGACATTTGGCTGAAAACTACAACAAAGATGCTGAATTGATAACATTTGGTAAAGATTCGAGTGCAACTTTTCAGATCGAGGATATCTCTGTAGATCAAAAGGGTACACATTTTAAGTTTAGATACTACAATGATAATGTTGTAGATGTCTCTTTGGCTGTTTACGGTGAAGGGTATGTATATGATGCCATGGCAGCGATAATAGTGGCGAATGATTTGGGAGTGAGTATTGATAATTGTGTTAAAGATATTGCAGAGTTTGAGTCTAGTAGTGCAAGATTTGAAAAATTGGAGTATGGAGATATTACAATAATCAATGATGGGTATAATGCAAATCCAACATCCATGAAGATGGCAGTAGAAACCTTCGCAAAGCTGTATGCTGATAAGTATTACACAATTGCAGTATTGGCAGATATGAAAGAATTAGGAGATGTCTCAGATGAAAGGCATACGGAGATTGCTCAATTGGTAGCAAGTAAAAAGTTTAATGAGTTATATTACTTGGGCGAACATGTTGAGAAGTTTCAAGATGCAAGATTACTAGAGTCAGCAGATGAGGTTGCAGCCATGTTAAATACAAAACTAGAAGGCTTGGGAGGTAAGAAAGTAGCTATCTTACTAAAAGGAAGCCACTCTTTTGGGTTGTATCAAGTCCCAGATTTTCTGAAAAAGTTGGGTGCAGTTTAATTAATCAATCCATGCAATATCAGCTCCAAGTTTTTGTAGGTTTTCTACAAAATTAGGATGAGCTCTCTTGATTGAGTCTGCATTTTTGATAACACTCTCCCCTTCTATTGTTAGAGCGACCATCATTAAAGCTACAGTTGCTCGGATAATATTGGGACTATCAACAGTCGCAGCTTGCAGTGGTTTGTTTCCGAATACAATGATTCTGTGTGGGTCACACATGACTATATGTGCCCCAAACTTTATCATTTCTGTAATCCAGAAGAGTCCACCTTCATATAATTTGTTCCAGAACATAATATTACCTTCAGATTTAACAGCCAGTGCAATCATTAAAGGTAAAAGGTCTGTTGGGAAATACGGCCATGGAGCAGCTTCAACTTTCTGAAGAAGATTTTTAGTATAAGGCTCTAGAATTTGTAATTGTCCTCCAGCCTCAACAATGGCATCTTCTCCTTCGTATTTAACATTCACACCAAATTTCTTAAAAGTTTTAACTATTAAAGGAAAGTGTTCAGGCTCTGCATTTTTCACTCTTATACTACCACCAGTCATAGCTCCAAGAGCAAGAAGTGTCGTTATCTCATGATGATCAGATGAGATTGTAAAGTCAGTCCCATGCAGTTCGTTGACTCCTGTAATTTTCAGTGTAGAAGTTCCAGTTCCCTCTATTTTTGCTCCCATACTAATTAGGAAATTACATAGGTCTTGGACATGTGGTTCTGATGCTGCATTGGTCATTACCGATACTCCTTTTGCCTTACTTGCTGCCATAGCAAAGTTCTCTGTTGTTGTTACACTCATATAATCTTGCCAAAGATTGGCTTCCTTTAGTCCTGCAGATGTATCAATAGTTAAATGTTTCTCATTTCTAATCTTAGCTCCTAGCCCTTCTAATATTTCCAAATGAGGATCAAGCTCTCTAATACCTAATGTACATCCACCTATCTCTTTTCTAACTTCAATATTCTTCATTCTTGTAGCAAGAGGACCAAGAAGAAGTATTGAACCTCTCATGCCCATTGGGAAACCCTCTTCGCCAAATTCTTTCTTAAAATTCTTATTATTTATCTTTAACACTTTCTCTTCTTTGTTCCAATCAATTTTAGAACCTAGTTGTTTTAGAATATCTATTAATTTCTCAACATCTGTCAAATCAGGAAAATTTCTAATAGTTACATCCCCATCGGTTAATAGAGAGGCACACAAGATTGGGAGAGCAGAATTTTTATTTCCAGCAGGAGTAATTTCTCCATGTAAAACATTTCCACCTTTAACTAAAAGACTTGCCATATTCTAATTGAAACTAATGTTATCTATTATTTTTTTCTGTGCATTTAGCAAGAAAATATCTTTCGCTTTTTCTTTATCAATATCTAGATTTTTTCTAGAAAATACATTTACAGTCATCTGAAGTTTTTCGGGAGTTAGTTCTGCTTCATTGATAATTGTTGCAAGACCGACACTTTTTAATACCTGTGCATTTGCATTCTGTTCATTATGTGTAACCCAAGGTATTGGAATCAATATTGAAGGAATTTGGAGTACTCCCATTTCATATACTGTATTTGCTCCAGCCCTACCAAGAAAGAAATTAGTGTTGTTGAGTACAAAACCGCTTTCTTCGTTATTAACATTTTTTGTTACTAAAA
>CALDJM010000021.1 GCA_937899155.1 uncultured bacterium | reverse complement strand
TTCCAAATCTACATCAGGCAAATCAATTTTGTTAATTACAACAATTGGTTTTGCTGTTGACTCTTTGATTATCTCTATGGATTCTTTAGTTTGTGGTTGTACACCATCATTTGCAGCAACAATTAAGAGTACAATATCTGCAATACTCCCCCCTCTTGATCTCATTAAATCAAAAGCTTCATGACCTGGAGTATCTACGAAAGTTATTTCCTGCTCTGTGTTAGGAATATTTACTGTAAAAATAGAGACTTTCTGTGTGATACCTCCCGCTTCAGAACTTTGGACATTAGCCTCTCTTATTTTATCAAGGATTGAGGTTTTCCCATGATCAACATGACCAAGAATTGTAACAATTGGTGTCCTTGCTTTACCTTGCTGTTGTGTGTTTTTATCACTTCTTGCCATGTATTATTAAAATGTTTTAAATTACTCCTCTTTTGCTTTCTCATCTTTTTTCTCTTCAATCTCCTCTACTTCTTCCTTTTCTTTTACATCTTCTTCTTTCTTTTCCTCTTCTAAAGCATCTGGATCTGCAGGAACGATATCTATCTTAATACCTGTCAATTTCCATGCCAATCTTACATTCTGACCCTCTCTTCCTATTGCTAGAGAAAGCTGATCGTTAGGTACTGTTACTGTTGCTGTATCTTCCTCAATTTTTACATCATCTATCTTTGCTGGGCTTAATGAATTAGCAACAAACTTCTCTGGTTCTTCACTCCATTCGATTATATCAATTTTTTCCTCACCAAGCTCATTCATGACATTTGCAATCCTTACACCTCTTTGACCAACACATGAACCTATTGGGTCTATACCATCTTGATTTGAACTCACAGCAACTTTACTTCTTGAACCAGCTTCACGAGCTATTGCTTTTACCTCAATCACACCATTTTCAATTTCGGGAACTTCAAGCTTGAAAAGTCCAAGCAAGAAATCTGAATCTGCTCTAGAAACAACCATCTGAGAATCTACGATATCTTTAAGCAAAACCTTATATCTATCACCTAGTCTGTAGAATTCATTTGATATCTGCTCCTCCTGTGGCATATATGCTGTAGCCTTACCCACTTCGAAGATAACTTGACCTCTTTGCATTCTTTGCATAAGAGCTGTGAAGATTTCACCAACCTTATCACTATACTCACTGATAACAGCTTCTTTCTCAGACTCCCTTATCTTCTGTAATATCACTTGCTTTGCTGTCTGTGCTGCAATTCTGCCAAAATCTTCAGAAGGCATCTCTATCTGCACAGAATCTCCAACCTCAATATTGGGAGAGATTAACTCTGCCTCAGAAATAGCAATCTCTGCCTCTGCATTCTTAACTTTCTTAACAACCTCCTTGGTTGCAATTAGCTTAAATTCTCCACTTTCTCTACTAAGCTCTACAGACCAATTGGCAAGCTCCTCCTCTGGCATATCTAAACCGTACTTTTCTTTTTTATATGCAACTAAAATAGCTTCTTCTAAAGCCTGAAAGATCTCCTCTTTATCAATACCTCTTTCAGCTGCTATTTGATTAATTGCTGTAATGAATTCTGATGTCATTGACATAATTTATTTTATTAAAAATTTATTCTATCTTCTTAAAGGAAATTAATATCCTGAAAATTAATATATTGAAAAAAAGGTGAGTTTTATCCTCACCCTTTCCTTTGTATAACTTTCCGATATTAGTATACCATAACAGACCTGGTTGGTCAAAAAACATTCAAGCTATTAGAACAAGCTTCTGTTTTTGTAAGGAAGTTAATCTCTCTATAGGTGTTTTGTCCCATAAAATGATTAACTTTCTTACAAAATAACACCTCAAACACTGTCCAAAGAGAATTTTTTGACCAACCAAGTCTGTTGCTAAGAATTAGCTAATTCCTCCCAAAGCTTCTTCTCTTTTCTACTTAACCTTACCGGAATATCAATATTCACCCTAACATAATGGTCTCCTCTACCCTTTTCCGAGCCTAATATATGTGCTCCCTTAGATTTAATTTTGAATATTGTCCCAGATTGTGTACCTTTAGGAATTTTTAATTTCACATCTTCAAATATTGTAGAGATAGTTATTACACCTCCTAGAACCCCAGTATATACAGGTATCGAAGTTTCTGAGTAAATATCATTACCTCTTCTTTCAAATTCATATGAAGATTCAACCTCTATCTCAACATAGAGATCTCCTGTGGTTCCCCCATTCCTTCCAACATTCCCACCCCCTCTAAACCTTAAAACCATACCATCATATGCTCCTGCAGGAACTTTAATATCCATCTCTTCCTCCTTTGTCCCAATTCCAGACCCTTTACACTCTCCACACGGGTCATCAACAATTGAACCTTTGCCGTAACACTTTGAACACCTACTCATCACAGCCATCTGACCTAAGAATGTATTTCGAACCTGCTGCTCTTGACCACTACCCCCACAAACAGGACAGACTTTCTGTTTCCCATCTTTACTACCACTACCATCACACTTCTCACAAGCCTGCTCTCGAGTAATTTTAATCTTATATTCCCCACCCTTCATGGCTTCTTCAAATTTCAACCTAATCCTGTATCTAATGTTCGAACCTGCATTACTCGCAGAACCACTCCCTGCACCAAAATCAAAACCAAACCCCGAACCTGTATCTCCACCAAAGAACGTACTGAAGATATCTCCCATATCAAATGGGGCTCCTCCAGCACCAAAATCTGAATACCCTCCAGAAGAACCAGAGCTGAAACCTGCTGTACCTGCATGACCGTAGTCATCATATGCACTTCTTTTAGAATCATCCGAAAGTATTTCGTATGCCTCCTGAACTTCTTTAAATTTCTCTTCAGCATCAGATTCTTTATTAGTATCTGGATGATATTTTTTCACTAATTTTCTATATGCTTTTTTAATCTCAGAAGCAGAAGCACTTTTTTCCACTCCCAAAACTTCATAGTAGTCTCTTTTTTCCATAGCCCAAATATTTTAGCAGACAACCCAAACAATTGCTACCTTCTTGTTCAAGATTTTTAAAAAGTTTCCCAGTATGAAAAAATTTGTTAATATGGAAGTATGGATAATAATGGGTGGAATATTGACACCGAAAATACAAAGAAAGTAAAAAATACAAAGCTTGCAGTGTCACTAATACTTGCATTCTCAGGACTTGCTGTTATTGCTAGCCAGGTCATACCTTTGTTAGGCTCATACCTAGATGGTGTTGTCGCACAAAAAAGAGTTGAGGTAAAAGCAGAGCCAGTACCAGAGGCATACAAAAAATTCATAGAAGATGAATTTGCATATTACGATCCTGGAAGGAGCTATTTTGCAAACCTTTCGGAACAATTAGGTATTCTAGGAGCTGCAACCACATACAATACTCAAACAAGAAGACAGGAATCTATTAAGGTTGATGAGAGATATAACAGAGATATGTTTATTACTATTAGTAGTATAGGTATTAGAAATATTAAAATATCTCCAAATGTAGAAAGCTCTGATGAGAAAGTGTACAACAAATTCCTCAAAGGTGGTGTAGCTCATTTTAAGGGAACTCCTGTTCCAGGAGATGGTGGAAACTCTTTTATCTACGGTCACAGTGCTGTAGAGGCTTTCTTTAGCAGACATAAAGATTATCCTGAGACTATTTTTTCTAGACTAGATGGTGTAGATGTAGGACAGGAAGTTGTTATTAACAAAGATAATTCCGACCTTAAATATATAGTTAGGAGTAAAAAGATTGTAGACCCAACAGATTTTTCAGTCCTAAGACCTTCCAGAAGTAAAGAGACTGTAACTTTGATGACTTGTTGGCCTCTTGGTATTGGTACAAAGAGGTTAATTGTTACAGCTGAAAGAAAGAATTAACTTAAATCTCAAAAGAACAAGATGGATATTAAAGAAATCTTAAAAGACAAAAAGAAACTTCCTTTGATAATTGCAGGTGGTGTTGCCCTACTTCTTTTTATTATTCTTATAATACTTTTGCTAACAAAAAAACCTAAAGAGAAACAACCTAGTAGTGGTACATCAGGAAAGCAACCCGTAGGAAGCAGCGAAGCTCCTTCTGGGACATCAAACACTTTAACTTACTGGGGTCTTTGAGAAGAACCTAAAACAATACAGCCTATCATCGACGAATTTGAAGAACAAAACCCTGGTGTAAAAATCAACTATTCAAAACAAAGTATCTCAAACTATGATTCAATGTTATACACCAGATTACAACAAACTGTATCTGGTTCAGAACCTGCACCTGACATATTTAAGATTCACAACACATGGTTACCAAAATACCAAAAGTACTTATCCCCACTACCTTCAAGCATAATGAGCAAGGAGGATTATTCTGAGAAATTCTATCCAACATCACTTGCTGACTTTACTGGAAAAGATGGAAACATTTATGCCATACCTGTTGGTATTGATGGATTAATGGTTTATTACAACAAGCAATTACTTAGAAAAGCTAATGTTCAAAAACCACCTTCTGATTGGGATTCTTTTATGGATTTGGCAAAAGAACTTACGAAAAGAGATCAAAGTAAGAAAATCGTGCAATCTGGATTAGCTATGGGAGCATCTAGAAATGTTAAACACTCATCAGAGATTATTGCCTTCCTACTACTTCTAGAAGGTGCAGAATTGATGGATGAAACAAGAACTACTGTTTCTTTGAATAATGACAAAGCTATCGGTATTTTTGAGACATATACAAGTCTCGCTAAAGGCGAGAACGGAACATGGGATACTACCCTACCTCAAGATTTAGAAATGTTCTTCCAGGGGAAATTAGCAATGATGATTGCTCCAAGCTGGAGAGTTTTTGACATCATGATTGCTGCCCCTAACATTGAGTTTGGTACAGCACCACTACCTCAGCTAGAGGCAAATGAGGAGGAGGTATACTATGCAACATATTGGGGTGAAGCTGTGAGCAAGAAGGCAGGCAATGTCTCTTTAGCATGGAAATTCATAGACTTCATGACACAGAAAGAACAACAACTTAAGATGTTCTCTAATTCTGTAGAAATTGGACAAAGAGCTTTCGGTGAACCGTACTCATTAGTAGAGCTAGGCTCTCAGATGGAAGGCAAAGCATATCTTGATACTATTGCAAAAATGGCTCCTCATATGAAATCTTGGCAGTGGGGAGATGAGAAGTTTGTAAGGGCTTCAATAGAGGATGCTATTACCGAGATATTAGAAAGAAATCGAGATGTTGGACAGACCCTTAAAAGTACGGAGACAACAATAAATTCAAAACTTGCAGATATTAACAAATAAGCAGTATTATATATCTAATGCCTAAGAGAACACATAAAACAAAAGATGCAAAACAGAAGTTTGTTTTAATTACAACACTTTTCTTTGTACTGTCCCTACCCTTTGTTTTGTTTGGTGTAGTACAGAAATCTCTTGATACAAGAAGCAAGGCTTTTGAAAAGCTAGAACTTAGTGAAAACAATCCCTGCATTATCTCCCTTCCAAATGTTAACCCATATACTTTAGAAGTTGATAAAAAGGTTAGGATTCAGGTAGATGCAAAACTTAAAGGAGAGGGAATTAAGAAACTAAACATTACAGATTCTACTGGGGAAGAGATATACACAGAAGATTTCGAAGGTGCCCCACTACAAATAGGTACATCCTTTACAATGACACCTAAAAAGACGGGAACCATTGACCTACTTGGTAATATAGAAACAATATCAGGAGGAGGACACGGATGTAAAATTAGTAGTCCTTTTGATATCAAAGGTGTAAGAGCCATACAGAACAACTCTTCTCCAGAATTTACTTCTGAACCTGCCGCATCATCCAAGCCTAGCCAAGACATCCAAACAGGAGTACAGTATGAATATACTCTAATAGCAAAAGATATAGATAAAGACAGAATTAACTACTTCTACTCTTTTACACCTAAAGCTTCTTGGTTAAAAGATATCGTATTAGAAGACGGATCAGATGGAAAGCTAAAAGTAACATTTAAAGGAACACCTAACACTCCTGCAAGTTATCTTGCCAATGTTGTAATTCATGATGGGTACAGTAAGAATGTAAGAAGTCAATCATGGGTCATAAATGTTGGGCAATCTAAAAACGACATCCCTATTGTAAAAATAATAGACCCTATATCCTCAATCAGACTAGACAGGGGAGAAGAATTCAAAGCTTCGTGGAGTGTATCAGATCTAAATCACATACCAACATTTGATGTCTTTATGTCAAAAAATCCAACAGATGAAAAAACATGGATAAAAATAGGAGAACCTCTCCAGTATAATGTAAATGCTAAGAACATCTCTACAGAAGGAATTCCTTCTGGTACATACAAACTAATTGTCAAAGCAACAGATAATCAAAAACCTCCAAAATCAGGTATAGGTGTATCTCCTGAAATTGTTATTTCAAAGCCATCAGATGTAATCCCTCCAACAGAAGATACTGTCATTCTCTCTGAACCACAAGTTACAAACATGTCCCCCTCTTCTACAGATGAAATCACAAACCGAAGAGTCACAATCAAAGGTACTATTGTAGGAAGTGAAAATACAAAGATTGATGAGAAATCAATACAGTTTAAAGTAGATGACCAAGATGTCACAGAAAATATAAAAATAAACAAACTCTCTGAAAGAGAATATACATTAATATATCAACCTGACAAAGATTTAGAAGATGGTGTACATAAAGCTGAAATCATATTTACTGATTCTTCAGAAAAAGAAGTTAAGAAATCATGGGAATTTACCATAGATTCTGGTGCAGAAAAAGGTGATGATATATACAGAATTTTTGGGAAAGAGATTAGTAAAAAGACACTGTTCATAATAGGAATAGGCTTCTTGTTAATAATGGTCGCTATATGTGTCCCCATACTAATATCTTTGATTTGGGGTGGTGGTAGTAAGAAAGAGGTTGAAACCACAACATACTCTTCACGAAATGTACCAGCTGTAGATGAGTTTGAAGAGGAGAGATATATCCCTCCTGCGAAAAATGAAGAGGTTTTCAAGAAAGTTAATACAGTTAAACCAAAAGAGGAAGAAACAAGATATTACGATAACTATACTGCTCCTAAAGATATTTTTGTTGAGCAAGAAGAGAACAAACCAATAGAAGAGGATACTACTAAAGTAGAAGTACCAATACCAGAGCTTTCAACACCACAACCAACAGTACTTGAAGAGGTTGAAGTTAAAGAGGAGCCTGTATTTAAACCTGTCGTACATATACAAGATACTCCTAAAGTAGATATTGCTGTTAAAACTGACACAAAGAGAGAAGAAATAGCACCTCCTGCACAACCCGAACTTAACGAAGAACCTGTATTTAAACCTGTTGTACATATACAAGATACTCCTAAAGTAGATATTGCTGTTAAAACTGACACAAAGAGAGAAGAAATAGCACCTCCTGCACAACCCGAACTTAACGAAGAACCTGTATTTAAACCTGTTGTACATATACAAGATACTCCTAAAGTAGATATTGCTGTTAAAACTGACACAAAGACAGAAGAAATAGCACCTTCTGTACAACCAGAACCTAAAGCAGAGCCTGTATTCAAACCAATCGTACATACACAAGAGATTGAAACAAAAACAACCAAACCAACAATACAGGAAACTCCTCAAATACCAACTGAACCTCCTGTACAGCAACCTACCCCACAACCACAGTCTGAAATAGTAGAACCTGAGGCCCCAGACCCAGCAATATTTCAAGCAATAGCTG
>CALDJM010000020.1 GCA_937899155.1 uncultured bacterium | reverse complement strand
AGGTTCTGTTTGAAACAAAGTATATTGATGAGAAGAAAGAAGCTTCTTTGGAGGAGAAAATATTAGATGTTAAAAATGAGATAGTATATTCATTGGAGAATACTCAGAAGATATTTAAAAAGTCGTTGAGTAAGTATTACTCCTGTTCAGACATTATCGCAATTGAAGTAGATAAGCTTGAAACATTAAATGATTTTTTGGATGATGAGATAACTAAAGCTCTACTTTCTCTTTCTAAGTATAAATTGGATAAAGATCAGGCCAAAGAGAGTGTTATCCTTGTTAAGATTTCAAATACCATAGAGCAATTAGGTGATTTAGGTCTAGATTTTGAAGGTATTTTTGATAGGTTGCATGAAGCTGGTTTGCCCAAGGAGGAGGTGCAGATAGAGAAGTTAACGGAGATGTTTAACAAGCTAATGAAATTAATTGACTTAATCCAAGAACAGATTCTTTCTCCTGTTGAGAGTGGATTAATTAAAATTAAGGATTATGAAGAGGAAATATATGCAATGGTGAGTGATGAGTTTGATATACATGTTAAGAAATTGCAGGAGGATAGTAAATATCACGGAAATATCTTTGTGGATGCAGTTTCTGTATTGGAGTCCTCAGTTTCTAAATTGAGAGATATTAGAAAACTGCTACTTAAACATGTAAGGAGTAGAAAGTAGTTAGAAAATATTTACTTCTGGTTGTAAATCAATTTCGTAATTATCCTTTACACTTTTTTGCATCTCTTTGATGAATTTGTATATATCCTCTCCTGAAGCATTCATGTTCGTTACAACACAAAGAGCATGCCTTTCAAATGTTCCGACATCCCCTACTCTTTTTCCTTTCCAACCTAGCTCTTCAAGTAATCTTCCTGCAGGTATTTTTATGTACTCTGATGTGTATCCCTCTGCAGGATATGATTGAAGGTCTGAGATAATTTTAGAAAGGTCATTAAACTTCTCCATAGATACAATTGGATTAGCAAAGAAACTGCCAGCTGTACCGTACTCATCGATACTAGGTAATCTTTTTGACCTCTGTCTTACAACAGCCTCCATTACATCTTGAATACTGTATGGTTCTTTTGCAAAAGCATCTAATTCTTCTTTTAGTGATCCGTATCTACCAGCTCTTTCGTGATAGCTTAGTTCAAATTCTTTTGTGTGTTTTGTAAGTTTGAATACTGCAGATGTTATTAAATATTTATTCATCCATATACTCTTGAAATTGCTTTTTCTATATCCATATCCACAATCTTTAGGTTTAAGTATTTTCTCTTCAAGAGTATCAATATCTAATATATTTATCTTACTCAGTACAGATGTAATTCCTTGTCCGTATGCTCCAATATTTTGAGATACACTTCCCCCTACTGAACCCGGAATCATTACCATGTTTTCAATTCCAGCATAGTTATTCTTAACAGCCCATCTTACAAACTCATCCCAACTTTCTCCTGCACCTACTTCAAGATATATATGTTTAGTATCTTCTTTGATTATATTAATTCCTTTTATATTAGGAATGATGACAAGTCCATTCCAATCTTTTGTGAAAAGAATATTACTTCCTTTACCAAGAATGAGGATTTTTTCATCTCTATATTCCTCTACTACTTCTTTAATCTCCTCTATGCTTTCAGGAAGGGCTAGATATTTAGCTTTAACATCAACTCTAAATGTATTGTGTTCTTTTAATGAGGTGTTTTGGTGTATATCCATACATCCATTCTACAAGTTTGGAACTTAAAAGTTAAGATGGTAGAATGGGATTGTACTTAATTAAATTAATATAATACAAATATATGGCAGGATATGTTGATAATATTGAGAAAATCTCAGAAGAGAATACAAACTTTAGAAAGGTTGTATATACAGGAAATCATCTTCAGCTAGTTGTTATGTCATTAAAACCTGGGGAAGATATTGGTGAAGAGGTTCATCCAAAGGTAGATCAATTCTTTAGAGTTGAGGAAGGTCAAGGAAAAGTTGTCATGGATGGAGTAGAAACAGAATTTGAAGATGGTTTTGCAATTGTTGTACCATCAGGTGTAAAGCATAATGTGTTTAACACAGGTAATGAGGAAATGAAGCTTTATACCATATATACACCAGCAAACCATATTGATGGTGTTGTGCATGCAACTAAGGAGGATGCTATGGCTGATGAAGAGGATGAAGCATTTTCTGAAAAGGTTAATGAGTAGTTAAATACCTATTCATTAAGGAAAAGAGCGAGCCTAATCATGATGCCAGTCATATTGAAAAGGCTCACTTTTCTGTTCTGTGGTGATAATGACATTATTAGTTTAGATTTATAATGTTAGTAGCCTGGTTTGCCACCAACTCTAAAAGTATGCTTTTGTCTTCTATTCTGATTCTTCTTGGAATCCTTTCTTGTATTTTTACTAGAAAAAGAAGGACTCCTTCTTTTGTGTTCTTTCTTTAAATGTTCTATCCATTCGCAAAATTTGAATGGTGAAAAATTATTTAAATCAAACATGTATACCTCCTTTAAGGTGTTTTTTATGGTTTGTAAAAGAACCACAGAACACCTGTATTATATATGTTTCTAATTGAAATTACAAAAAAAAAGACTGTTCTAAAGCCTTTTTAAAATTGAAAATTTTTATGTAGGTACGAAAAAAAAGGATGGTAGTCCCAATAAACCCCATCCAATACTAGCAGAGCATGCCTTACGACATACATATTGGACTTAGCAACAAGCAAAAGGGTTTTGCCCAATTACTGCTACTAAGCTGTTAATGTTCGAATCATTAACATATCCTTCAAAACCTCAGCAATCATCGGCATAGAATAATTGGTTCTACACCTAGACTGGTACCAAGACTGATAGGCTTTAAATGTGCTAATAATTAATACTAAAGATGTGTCTAAAAAATGTCAAGGTGGACATACTAAGGGATTTGTAAATTTTCTTGTATTCTTTTAATATAGTCCTTGCTTGTACGATTCTTTTGATTTTTGCATACTATACTATAGCATTAGTTTTCTATCGCCCTTTCTTCTAAAATTCCATACTTAATTTTCATTCTTAATATTTTTAACACCTTATTATCAATATCCATCTCCCCATTTCTGACTTTTTCTAAAATATGATTGTATATACTTCTTTGAGAACCTTTTTGATGTTCCCCGTACTTGCTATATATAAGGATATCATTACCAGCTTGCAATGCTTTTTGTGCAATCTCCTCCTTGCTACCAATATCTTTTAATGCCATCATCTCCATATCATCTGAAATGACTAATCCCTCATATCCTTGATCCTCCAACAATCTTTTTGTAATGATTTCACTGGAAAGTGTAGCTGGATTAGAATCAATATTACTAAAAAGAATATGTCCTACCATAACGGCATCAATATCAATCTGTCCAACAATCTTGCTAAATGGTTCTATATATCTATCCCACTCCTCTGTTGAAATATTAACATTTGGAAGGACTAAATGAGGGTCAGGTGAAGAATCCCCATGTCCAGGATAATGTTTAATGACAGGCATGACTAATGCATTCTTGTATCCACTAATTGTAAAGATAGATTTCTGTACAACCTCTTCTAGAACTCCTCGGTATGTTCGATTGTATATGAATGATTTCCTATTCTGAATATATTCAACAACAGGAGCTAAGTTCATATTAACTCCTAACTCTCTTAATAACTCTCCTCTACTTTTTGCTATCTCATATGCCTGCTGGTTGTTTCCAATGCTCTCTTGAGGCTCTGTATGCACTCTATCCCATCGAATTCTAGACACAACCCCTCCTTCCTGGTCAACAGCAATAAATGGTGGAATTTGCCCATTTGTGCCACTTATTTGATTAGTCAATGACTCTAATTGATCTTTGCTTGAAATATTCTTTGAAAACAACAATATAGCACCAGGTTTAACCTCTTCCAAAAACCTTTTGTTCTCTGGATGTAACACATCGTTACCTTCAATGCCGAACATAAAAAGTTGCCCTACTCTCTCTTGAACACTCATTTGATCGAAAATCCTCTTCTCAAGAGGTACTACATCATTCTCTCTCTCTTTCTTTATCCTTTCTTCTTCTTTAATATCTACTACAATCTCAGGAATCTCTATCTCTTTTTCGATTGGATTAAGTATGAATTTTATATGAAGTGAAAATACAAAAACACCAAAAAACAAGCCAAGTAGGGATATTAGTATAAAAAAGTCTGTTTGTTTAGACTTCATCTGAAATTATATCATTTTACCCTCTCAATGATACCTCCACCTAAAACATACTCTTTTGAGTAAAAGACAATTGCTTGTCCAGGTGTAGGAGCCCTTTGAGCTTTTTCAAATACAGCTTTTATTTTCCCCTCAGCGAGGGGTATTAATTTTGCCCTTTCTTCCCTAGCAGCATATCTAATCTTTGCATTAACAATAATTTCTTGTTCTAATTTCTCAAAAGCTATCCAATTTAAGTCTTTAATATAGATTTCTTTTTTAAAAAGTTCTTTCTCATCACCTAGGGTTATTTCGTTTGTTGTAGGATTAATTTCGATTACAAAGATAGGTTTATTTGCTGAAATTCCTATGCCTTTTCTTTGTCCAATGGTATATTTGGTAATACCTTTATGTTTGCCTAGGATATTTCCTTCTCTATCTACAAAATATCCTTGTATGGGTTTCTCTTTACTATATTCGGTTATGAATCTGTGATGGTCATTATCGTTGATAAAGCATATTTCTTGACTATCCTTCTTATGAGCTGTGAGTAATCCTGCTTTTTTCGCAATATCCCTAACCTCTTCTTTGGTATATTTACCTAATGGTAGGAGAAGTTTGGAAAGTTGCTCTTGGGTTAGGTTGTATAGCATGTAGCTTTGATCTTTAGTCTTATCTTTTCCCTTCTTGAGCAGATATCTATTATTTTTCTTCTCAATATTTGCATAGTGTCCAGTTGCAATATATTGGGTGTTTGATGTTTTACAAGAGTCTATTAATGTCTGAAATTTCACACATCTGTTGCATATTACACACGGATTTGGTGTTTTGCCCTCTTTATATTCTTTTACGAAGTATTCAATGACATTCTTTTGAAATTGTTCTTTAACATTGATTGTGTGTAGTGGAATATTGAGCTTTTTTGCAACCTCTCTGGCATCTTTTTTTGAGGAGGTGTCTTTCATGTTGACCCAGAAATCAATGTTTAACCCTACTACACTGTAGCCTTCTTTTTTAAGGAGATAGGCTGCAGTTGAGCTATCCACTCCTCCACTTAATCCTATGATTGTACTCTTTGTCATATATCTTGATTATATCATCCACAGACCTGGTTGGTGAGTTTTCTTTTATACTGTAATGCTTAAGGTATGTTTTTGTAAGGAAGTTAATCATTCTATAGGTAAGAGAGAAAGTGAGAAACATAGTAGGAAAATCTAAGTATATTTACTTACTAAATTTTTCTTTGCCCATAGAATGATTAACAAACTGTCATTTTGCTTGTTAAGTATGTACTGCGAAAGGATAAACTCACCAACCAGGTTCGTTCTTTATTACATAATTTTCTACATTGCACCTTATGTTGTATTTCTTGCTTAGTGTATTTGCTATGTACATAGGGAAAGTTCTTCTATTTAATGAAGCTATACACCAATCTTCTATCATAGTTAGTACAGGACTTTCTCCTTCGGGTATTAGAGTTGAAATATATTCGACAAGGTGTTCTTTCTTCTTTTTAGAAAAAAACGGAAATTGTTTGAAGAGTCCATCAAATATTTTCATTTCTTTGCCATCTCCTATGTGTTTATATATATCTTCTGTACTTTGTTTTGCTTGTTCAACAACATATTTAGAACTGAGGAACATATTAATATTGGGGTCTCTGTTTGTTACAACCATTAGATTATCACCGTATTTGTAGTAGAGGGCAGATACATAGCCTTGTTTTTCCTCCTCTATTTTAGATTTGTTTAAAAGTGCATATGCTGGGAGTTTGTCTAGATGGTCTAGGAGTACACCATCTATATCAAGTAGTACGATTCTTGGGGTATTGTTGTCTAAGTAGATTTCTTTGGCAGCTTCTTGAAAGGTTGGATACATATTTTCTGTATATGTAGGTACGAATGGTTTTTCTATGTTGTAGTCTAGTTCTATGTTTTTCATTTTTTTTAATATATTGGCGAATGTTGGTATTATACATGAATTGTTCAGCTTATGGTGTATTTTGCTTAAGTATACAATTTTTATCTAGACATTCTCTTTGTCTCTTAATATACTTCTATCTATATATGAGTACACGTAAACCGATTAAAGATAGGAAGGAGTTATTAAAACTTTCCAATATTGATTTAGATAAGGATTCTGAGAAGGAGATTGTTTATAAGTTTGGTTTGCTCATGGGAGATTGGAATATTACAGAGATATCTCTTTTAGCTGATTATATATATTATCAACTTTATTTGTATGAGAAGTCTATTAAAAGAGAATTTTCTCTTGAGATGAGAGAGTTTTTAGATAGTGTTTCTGATTGGGATTTCTATAATGGTAGAGGTGAGCGATGGCAATATAGTCAAGAGGAATTTGATGAGAGAATAAAGAAGGTTTTTGGGATTTATAGTGAAAATGATTAATGACATGTATTAGACAGAGTAGTCAAAATGTTGTTTTACAACCTTACTTTAGGTGACAAGAAAGTCGTATCCTATCAACGAAATCAGCCCTTCAAAGGGTATGCAAAAGTGGGGGGATTACCATCTGGGGTGAGTAATGGGAGTTGAACCCACAACCTCTGGTGCCACAAACCAGCGCTCTAACCAGTTGAGCTATACCCACCACAACCATATTTAATTATACTACATATTCGATTATTTTTGTTAACAGTAATATACATAGATATTTATTATTAAGAATGGTATAATACTATAGGTTGTTAGCTCGTTAAGAATATAGAGAGAAAGAGGTGATTATCAAAAAGGAAATACCAATTCTAAAGTTTTTTTTATTAGGTTTAGAATACATTGGTTTTATCAGTCATGATAACAATATATTCTTTAACCTTACATCTAAACCACTGTATGTAAGTAGTGAGTTTGGAAGTTTTGTTCTAGAACCATCAAGATATTGTGATGGAGATGTCAAAGAACTCCCTCCTGAGAAAGAAAACTTCATATATATTGTTGAACAAGAGGTTTTCGAAGTTTCTCACAGGGAAGATCTTTGTACATCTGTCAAATTGGACTTTGGTGGATACAGCATATGCCATCAAGGATTGATTCTTTCACCAATAAAGGAGTAAAGATGAGATATTTACCGAACTATTTAGGTCCTTTGCTGGCCATAAAACATGATGGGAAAATTTACATCAATCTTTTGAAGAGAGATTTATCTCTTGAGAGAAAAGGTCAAAGGACTCAGTTTTTCCCTGTTGCAGATATAGAGGAATGTCACGAAATAAACCTAACTGGTCAGTTACCACCTCCAAAAAGGAATGTCCTATTCATAGTACATGAAGATATTTATAGACAAAACCCCTTAAGGAAGGATTTGTTACTACCTGAAATATATAGAGTAAATGACTCAAAAAACGATATTGATTACGAAACAGATTCTGATGTAGATGAAGATTACATTCTTTATGTAGCAAGCGGCTGGAAGTAATCCTAATAATAACAACCTAACAACCCAAAGAGGTAAGTGTCTTAATAAACATATGTAAAACACTATGTAAAAGACACTTACCCTCTTTAAATCCTTACTTAACTGTAACAGACTTTGCTAAATTCCTAGGCTTATCAACATTATTCCCTAACCTAACCGAAAGAAAATATGAAATCAATTGAAATGGAATAGCATTACTAATACTAGAAACATTATCAACCTGCTCTGTCACAATATATCTATCAAACAAATCCATCTTACTAAACTCCTTACTCCCGATACCAACTGTAAAAGCACCTCTCGTTTTAACCTGTTCCATTGCACTAATCAAATCAGAACTATCCTCACTCTCACTAGAAGGAATAATTCCAAATACAACACTACCCTTCTCTATCAGTGCAATCACACCATGTTTTAACTCTCCTGCTGCAAAACCCTCAACATGCTTGTATGAAATCTCTTTAATCTTCAAAGCTCCCTCAAAAGCAATATATGCATTCTCACCTTTACCCAATATGAAAGCACTCTCTCTTTTAGCCATATACTCAGCAACCCTTTTTATCTCATCAAAACTCTTCTTTGTAAAAAGCTTAGCAATATCTTTTGAAAGCTCCTTAATATTCATTCTCGCTTTGCGATACTTTCCTGCAATACTCATTGAGAGAAGATAACCCCATGCACACTGTGCTGTAAAAACCTTTGTAGAAGCTACACATATCTCAGGACCTGAATTAGTATAGTATTCATAATCAGACAACCTACTCATAGCTGTACCATACATATTCACCAAACTTGCAACCTTGCACCCCTTCTCCTTCATATGCTCAATAGCCTCAATGGTATCAGCTGTCTCACCACTTTGAGAAAATGCAATGACAATATCCCCCTTTTTAACAATTGGAAGATATGCCTTAAATTCATAACTCCTAATCTCTTGAGCATCAATATGAGCAATATTTCTAAGAAAATATGCAACCTGTCCTGCAGAAA
Source organism: uncultured bacterium (assembly GCA_937899155.1). Taxonomy (GTDB): domain Bacteria; phylum Patescibacteriota; class Dojkabacteria; order SC72; family SC72; genus UBA5232. The sequence goes on along the minus strand of CALDJM010000020.1, from coordinate 1,980 downwards.
ACCCAGCTGTACCAGCCCCTATTAAATACACTCTTTTTCCTTTCTTAATCTCTTTAATCAATGGCTCTAAATCTTTTTCTGTATATTCTGTTGCAAAAAGAAGAGTCTCTTTCTGATCAACAATTTCTTTAAGCATAAAGTGTTCAAACTTCCCCTTCTCTATCTGTGTAAATTGATGCTTCAATTCTTTAGTATTAACATTCTTCTTTCTGTTTTCTAAAATATTGAAAATTTCAATACTCTTCCCATCTATCTCAACCATATCGTAATTTTCTAACAGTATGGCTTTGTTTGTTGCTAGAGAAAAAGAAAGTGTATCAGAAGCAAGATATGTACCATCTTTCGCAACTCCAATTACTAAAGGAGAGCCATTTCGTACAGCATATATCTTTCCATCATTGTTACTCAACACTACAACAGTATTTCTCCCTTTTAGCTTTTTGAAAACATGAATGATTGCATCTTTAAGAGATCGTTTCTTTAACTCTCTCTCTATCAATCGAACAATAACTTCAGTGTCGGTTTGGGATATGAACTTAACACCTTCTTTAATTAACTTCTGTTTTAATTCATCAAAATTTTCAACAATACCATTCTGTGCTAATGTGAAATCTCCAGATGTAGAAATATGTGGATGTGTATTTGTTTTTGTAACACCACCATGAGTTGCCCATCTAGTATGTCCAATACCAATATTACCTTTGGGAAGCTTTTCTAGCTTAGCACTTCCCTGTATCTCTCCAACATCTTTGTATTGATGTATTTTCTTCCCTTGCAATACTGCCATACCCCAAGAGTCATACCCTCTGTACTCTAATCTTTTTAAACCTTGAAATATTAAGTCGTTACACTCTTTAGTTCCAGAATATCCAAATATGCCACACATATCTTTACATAATGATTTTAATTGATGGGAACTGTTAGTTACTTTTTGGAATTGTAGTAACTTTTAGGCCAACAGTATGGCCTGAAGGAGTCCGCTGATTACTCGATTATCCTCCACCTCGTAGTAGCTTCCTTACGGCTACCCATACGCTTTTATGTTAAATATCCCTTTACATATATTACAGGTTTATGAATTAAGGTCAAGAAAGAGTAAAATGTTTTAATGAAAAAGGAAATTTTGAGAGATTTAGAGAAAGTATCATCTAAAGAGTATGCTTCTACCTTGCAGAAATTTTTTAAGACAGGTAAAGGAGAGTATGGTTATGGAGATGTTTTTGTTGGTATTAAGATTCCTAGTTTGAGGAGTATTTGCAAGAAGTATTACAGAGATATATCTTTTGAAGAATTGAATTTCTTTACAGAAAACAAGGTTCATGAATATAGGTTGTTTGCTTTTTTGATATTGACATATAAATTTAAGAAAGCTACAGAAGCAGAAAGAAAAGAAATATATGAATATTACCTAAAGAATTTAGAGTTTGTTAATAACTGGGATATTGTTGACCTAACAGCACATGAGATAGTTGGGCAGTATTTGATTGATAAGGATAGGAAAGATATATATGAACTTGTGGAGAGTGATAATTTATGGAAACAGAGAGTTGCTGTTATTTCAACCTATGCTTTCATAAGGAATGGGGATTTTAAGGAGATATTAAGTTTTGCAAAGAAGCTCTTAACACACGAGCATGATTTGATTCATAAAGCTGTTGGGTGGATGTTAAGGAATATGGGAAAGAAAGATATTAATGAATTGAGAAAGTTTTTAGATAGTTATGCAACTGAAATGCCAAGAACAATGTTAAGGTATGCCATCGAGAGGCTTGAAGAGCCAGAAAGAAAAAAGTATCTCAGTATGGGAAAGTAGAAAACTAATCCCTTCTTCGGCTGTTTAACATGCTTGCGTAGTACATAAGATTCAAAATTGAAGCAAAAAGTCCAGCGAAGTATGTTAGAGCTGCTGCATTCAAAACTTTTCTAGCTCCTCCCCTCTTCTCTTCAGAGATTAGGTTGTATTTTTTAATGAATGCCATG
>CALDJM010000019.1 GCA_937899155.1 uncultured bacterium | reverse complement strand
TGTACTTCTGATCCTCCTGGTAAGACTGATATCGGTATAGGAGACAGATGTAAAGACAAAAGTGGGTGTGAGTGTTGCAAAAATGCTGATTGTACAAATAACCCCCTGATAAAAGAGGTACCTTGTGGAGAAATATGTAAAGAAGAAGCTAAAAAAGAAATCAATGTAACTGATGAAGATCAACTCTGTGAAAATAAAAATGGATGTGTGTGTATATATCCTAATGGAACAAGAGTTGAAGCTCAATATGACGAACTCTGTAAAGTAGATGGTACTGTTGTACCAAACCCTGACAAAGGTAAAACTGTACTAAAGATAAAAGACAGAGATATACACTGTAACGATGAGAATGGTTGTGTATGTTACTGGGATAAAAGAACTATTAGAAAAGAAACTACTGACGAATATGTCTGTATGGTTGATAAAACACTTGTTCTAAAAACAGAGTACGGAAAAGAAGTACTTGAGGTCAAAGACCAAGACCTACACTGCTCAAACCGTATTGGTTGTATATGTTACTGGGATAACAAAGCTGTAAAAAAAGAAGCTGAAAAAGACCAAACTTGTACTGTTAATAAAGAAGTTATTAAAACAGAAAAAATATGCTGTTATAACAACAATAGACTCTCTGTACAAATGCCGTATGCTTGTGAAGGGTCTATATATGAACAGATTCCTACAGAAAACTGCAGAATTGAAACAAAGAAATACAATATTAAACAAGGATACAGCTTTATCAGTCCTATATTCCTAATTGGAGAACAAGAGTATGCTCCAAAAACTGCCCATGATTTAATTAATCTCTCTGATAAAAGAATTATAACTGTAGGTCTGTTTGAGAAAAATCAATGGACTAAGGTTGTTGAAGTAAAAGAAGGAAAGATATATGGAACTGATTTCCCTCTAGAAAGTGGAAAAACATATATGATTATATCTAACCACCCTGTGGAATTTACTGCCGTTGGAGCAAGTATTTCTACTGTCGATATTAAGAAGTTAGTTGGATGGAATCTAGTACCTTCTCAGACAATATCTAAAGACAGTAATTATGCTAAAGAGATATTAGGGAATATTAAATACAATGCTCTACATCAAATAGCTCAATGGAGTATACCTAAAAGTCACTTCCTCTATACAATCAAAGATAGTAACAACAATATCTTTGGTGATGATATTAAAATAACTGATAGTGAAGGAGTCTTCATTAGAATTAAAGAGAAATAGAATCTAGTTATCTTGCATCCTTTAGTAATTTCAATAACTGATCCCCTTGCTGTTTAGTAGCTATATTCACCTTAAAATCCTTCTCCATATATATTGGAGTAACCTTAGTCTGAATATACTTACCCTCATAAAAATAATGAGTTAATACCAATCCCTGTCTCGTACCAATCCAAAGATACTGATCAAAAAACAGATTACCTAAACCATAAAAAATCATTCCATTATTATACATCTCATAAGTCTGAGGCTGATGAGCCTGTGTACCCACTACAATATTCGCCCCAAGGTCAATAGCTTTCCTAAACACACCTTTCTGATCCGGAGAACTAAGAGGCTTATAACAAATAGGATAAATCACATCACCCTCAGGATAACAGTAACACTCTTGAAACTGAAAACTAACTATAACAACATCAGCATTCTTCTTTGCTTCTGCAATATCCTTCTTCAACTTCTCCTCACTATATGCATTCGCACCAGACTTATTCTCTCCAGCCAAAGGACCATGATTATTAAGCATAGCATCATAATAATTATAACCTAAGAAAGCCACCTTACTACCCTTAACACTCTCATACAAAATCTTACTAGCATCAGCACTATTCAAACCACCACCAAAATACCTCCAACCCAAACCCTTGTACATCTCAATAGTACTAGCACTATACTTCGCACCGTAATCATTATTATGATTCCCCGTCAACTCAACAATATCCACACCACTCTTTTTCAAAGTCTCGATATAATTAGGACTAGAACAAAAAGCCATACTTCTAGTAGGAGAGCAACCAGGAACAAAAGAAGCCTCATTAGAAACATGTGTCAAATCAGCATCAGCTAAAAACTCACCAATATGTTCAGCAGCATATGCATTATCCTTTACTGCCTCCATCTTAAATGCCAAATTCCTTGCAATAGCAACCACACCACCCATATTAACTTTTGCCAGCTTCTCCTTACTAAAAGAACCAACAGAAAAATTCATATGCTTAGCAAGCACTGATAAAATAAAAGCATCCTCATCTTTCACAGTTGAATAAAATCTCAAACCAATACCCCCTGACATATCATCTAAGTAATACTTATCCTCAAAAGAAAGAACCTTCAAATCATAACCCAAAGAAGTGAAATCAACCAAACCAACATTCTCATCACTCTCTGCAAGTTTTGCTACCAACTCTTCCCTACTACCCAAGACATTAACAGAAATAGAATACTGCTTATCTAGAAAATCCTTAAATTTACCATCTAACATATAAACATGCTTAAATCGCAAATCACCATCTTTAAGACTTGTCGTTAAAGAATACAAATGCCCTACTGGTATAAAATCCTTACTATAAACAATCTCTTTCCCAACCCCTCCATCTAAAGAAATATTTAAATCACCACCCTTCTTTTGAAATTGAAACCTCTTCTTTTTATTAAACTCTATATTACTCAACCCTTCATTAAACATATTCCTTAATTCCTCTGGAACATTATCCTCAAAAGAAATAGAGTATGTGTTATAGATATAAGCTCTCCTTTTTACACTAAAGATATATTTAGTAGCACTTTTAAAACCCTCTTTATCAGAAAAGAATAAGAATACAGTAATATAAAAAACAGAAAGTAGTAAAATTACTAAAATAACTCTCTTACTAAATATTGTAACTTTACTATTATCCGACTTAACTACATCTTTCTTCCTAGGTCTTTCTCTTTTCTGCTCTTTTATCTTCTTTCTCTCTGACTCTTTAAATGCTACTATGGATCTTGAAAAATCATGATTGATCATATCTTGATATTACCACAAAAGAATACATTTCTCATAAGATTGCAACTATGGGGTGAAAAATGGTATAATGTAAGTAGGAACTGCCTAAAATTATTTAAAACTGCAAATGAGTTCCATGTGGTTAAAAAGTAGAAAATTACTAAGTATAATTAGTGCTGTAATATTCCTAGGTGTACTATTTTCCGCAGCTTCTGAAAGAGTGCCTGTGACAAAGCTATATGGAGATTTAACAGAAAACACAGGTTCTGCATATGCGAGATTAAGTGCAGAGGATATTATGGATTCAATCGAGATTGAGGAGATTATCATTGTTCCAGAAGAGAGTATAGATATACCTGAAGATGTTAGAGTAACAAAAATTCGAAACTATTTTGCAAGAAGAAGAGCTCCTTTAGCTGAGTATGCCCATGAATTTGTAAAGGCTGCTGATCATTACTCTATTGACTATAGAATCGTTGCTGCTATATCAATAATTGAATCTGGTGGTGGTAAGAAGAATTTCAGACCACACAATGCATGGGGTTGGGGTAAAGGAGGGTTTAATGATTGGACTGAAGGAATATGGAGTGTTTCTGCAGGAATTAGCAAATATTACTCAAGAGGTCTTAAAACACCAAAACTGATATCTAGATGGTACTGTCCTCCAAATGCAGAAGTCTGGGGAAACAAAGTCCAAGGTGTGATGAATGTAATGGCAATGTAGTTTCTCTAATCTTTGTAGTAAGAAAGAAATGTAGTAAGCCATTTTTCAATGGTCCATTTATCTGAGACAAAAATATCGTAAAGGACTTTCGCTAACTTCTCACTATCATGTCTAACAAGACTTCTCTCTAAAGTGTCACCCTTCTCTTTTCTTAT
>CALDJM010000018.1 GCA_937899155.1 uncultured bacterium | reverse complement strand
TGAGTGTTAATATCCCAACTGGTAACTATGAAATCACTACTACAACAGGAACACTCACATGGACAAACATAGTGAACATGGCAAGTAGAATAAAAGAATTCATAATAACCAAGAAACGATTACCAATATGGGATAATCCCAAGGATTGTGGAAAAGTACGATTCGATAAATACTGTTACATTTTCTCCAGTATCCTAACCTACATTGGAACAAACAAATACTTACCAACCAAGGCAGCCTTAAACACAACAAGTATCAATTCATCAACTTGTACTTTAACAGGACAAGGAGAAACAGTAAGTATACCAACAATCCAAGCAGAAAAAGGAACATACCCTGAAGTAACTGATAATGGGGATAGAAAAATATTCACATTCAATTTCGATGAAAAAGAAACCGAAGTTAACATAACATTCCCAAATACTACATTAAGTAATTTACCATCAAGAAACTTTAGCCTTTACATTGGTAAAGTAAAACCAAGTACAAACATGGGGATAAAACTAACCTGTAACTGTTACGATGCTTCAGGAAAAGTAGCAGGAAAAGAACCATTAAAAATAGTTTACAACCTCAATAGTGATGACCTCACAGGAAATAAAATAAATAAAATCTTCAACCTAGTAAACACAGAATATGATAATATTAAAACTGTAAACTTCACCTTAACCTTCACAAAAACAGCAGGAACAAAAGCATCAGTCACACTCGGTGATTTCATGCTCTATGATGGTTATAATGCAAAACCAGAATTCACACTAGTCTACCCAGGCAAATACTATGATAGAACAAAAGTTTACTTCGAAAACAATTACTACTGTAAACTCTACGACAAATCATCAAAATTCGGATTATGTGTTATAAAACCTGAAAAAGACTTCATCAAACTAGGTTACATTCCAGCAAGCAATAGAACAGTATTCGCACCCTACATTAAAGCTAGTCAGAAATATGACCAACCTGAAATGGTAGCAATCGAATACATGACATTCTACGAACAACAAACAATAATCAACAGGATTGAATAACCATGGATGCTAAACACATTGAAAGGTACTACTCAAGTACAGATATTTCAAGAAAACATGTGCCGAAGTTGAATGCTAGGGTTTCCATACTGACTAGTATTAAGAAAGATGAAACACGGTACTTATCCAACAATGTCACCTATTCAAATGCTAAAAAAACAACATGGAAAGCATGGGATAGTATAGAAGGAACAAGTGCCACAATCAATTTCTATATAGAATTCGATTATATAGCCCCAGAAGATGGACAATACCGAATAGAATTAATTCATGGAAGTACTAGATCCGAAGATAAACAAGGTGAAATTTACATTAGTATTGATGGGGAAGAAACTGATATAAGTAGTAAAGCAACAATCCATAAAACCATAATGAATCGTACAGTACACCAATTAAACCTTAAAAAAGGAAAACATCATATCCGATACGAACTAGGGGATATGATGATATTTCTAGGGGCTATTTGTAGACACATGAAACTTTACCTCGGTGACACTCAAAACAATCATGAATTAACTTTTCTATCAGGTAATTATAAAACAACAGGTGGAGCAACAGTAGATGAGTTCTCATTCAACTTATTATACGAGGAATGGTTCAGAGAAGAAATACCTGATGATAGAACACAATTAATTTATAACCCATCAGGTTATATTTTCGATTACCGAGATGAAGTAAACCTTTATGTTGAACCAAATACTGAACCTGAAAATGGGGATAATAAATTTGAAACACAATACGGTACAAATGGAACATACAAAGACTTAATACAAATATTCGGTGGATACATTTCCTCTATCAGTACTGATGTTGATATGAAAACAATCACTATCAACTGTGCAAGTAGATTAAAAGACTTAGAAATAAGACACACCCTCCATGAAATAGGAATAGGAGTAGAGGGAGCAGACTTTGATGGTTACAGTAACGATTCACTTTTAGCAGTAACAAGTTACATGGAAGCCATAAAAGAATTATGTGGAACAAGTGAAGTACCATTAATAATAAACTCCCCAGAATATGATGAAGCCGCTAAAAAAAGTAGTGAAATGTTCATGTTACGATTCAACAAGAATGGTAACAGTAAAATAAGCGAGGCAGATTTAAATGATGTACAATGTGATTATGATGCAAG
>CALDJM010000017.1 GCA_937899155.1 uncultured bacterium | reverse complement strand
AAAAGGAGTGTCCCTATAACACGAAAGACTAGGTTGGCATACCCAGCTCTCTTTCCAAAGAGATTTAGGTTGCTAGTTAACATAAAGTTTGAAATACCCGTACCTAAGTTCGCTCCAAGTATCATAGGGATTGCAATTTCAACAGGAATAATCCCCTGTGTAACCAATACAACCAAGAGACCAGATGTAATAGAGCTTGATTGAACAAGCATTGTAAAAAGACATGATACTGAGTAAGAGATGAGAGGGTTCGAGAGATAACTAAAGAGTCGGATAAACTCAGGAGTACTTTTTAAGGGTTCTAGACTTTGAGTAAGGATATTTAATGCAACAAGAACAAAACCTAAAAAGAATATTGATTTACTAACATCTTTAAATTTAGGTCCTAAAAATCTTAGTAGAAAGCCAACTATTAAGATTATAGCTCCTATAGATGTTGTTGAAAAAAGAGCTAGTTGTGCTGTAATGGTAGTACCTATACTGCTTCCAAATATAACACCTAAACTACTCCTAAAAGATATTACACCCAAATTAACTAAAGATATTGCAATTGCTGTTACAGCAGAGCTTGATTGTACAAATGCTGTGAATAAAGCACCTACCAAAGCACCGGAGAACCTGTTTCTTATCAACCCAGAGATCTTCCTTCCTAACCCCTCAGATGCTATTTTTTGTAATTGTGTACTTAGTATCTCAATAGCAAAAAGAAAGAGTATAACAGAAGATATTGCAATCAAGGTAATATTTAGATATTCAGATTTGAGCAGATTCATACTCTAATGTATCACATTGATAACTCTTTTCCAATAATGTAGAGTATAAATATGAAAAGATTAACAAAAGGAAAAAACAAAATAGTTATGCTTTTAACCCTTGCAGATATGTTTACTTGGGGACCTTTCTTAATTATCTCAGCACTTTCAGGCATATATCTTTCATCTAGGCTAGGTGTTGATGCTATTAAATTTGTTGGAATTGGTACTGCTATATATTTTTCTACTAGGGCTATTTTTCAAATTCCAATGGGTGTTATCACAGATAAGATAAAAGGAGATAAAGATGAGATTCTACTTCTTGCTACAGGTATTATACTAATGGGACTTCCTTATACTATGTATCCTTTGATTTCACAGCCTTCTCATTACTACATTCTTCAGTTTATATTTGGTCTTGGTGCTTGTTTTAATGTTACAAACTGGAGAAAACTTTTTGCTATGAATGTAGATAGTGGAATAGAGGGATTCCAATATGCATTCTACGAAACAATGATTAGCTTTACTACTGCTTTAATTAGTGTATTAGTAGGTACTCTTGCCAGCTTAGGACAAACCCATTTTGATGTCATCATGATAGTTTCTGGGTGTATAATGATGCTAGGTAGTCTTTGGGCTCTTTTGATATATTCTGTTAAGAAAAGAAAAACTAATATTAAAAAGAAATAATATGAATAAAAAAGGAGTCATTGGTGCTGGAGTGTTAATTGTACTTTTGATTGTAATTGGTGGTATTTTATACCAAGTCTTCACTGTTGGTCTAAATGATGATCAAAAGGAGAGAAAGAGGGGTAGTGAAAGAGTAAAGATTGAAGATGAAAAAGAGGGATTTGAGTTTGAAGCAAAGAGTATAAATGAGAATACTTGGGAGTATGAAATAGAGGGAGAATTGCCAAGTCCATGTCATACAGCTTCTGTTCAAGCACTTGTGCTTGAATCATATCCGGAGCAGGTATCTGTTATACTCAAAATTACTCCACCTGATCAAGATACAATGTGTACAACTGTATTAAAGGAATTTGAAGATAAAGGTACTTTCTCAGCTAGTGAGAAGGCAAAAGTTTCATTCTCTGTTACAGTGCAGTAGTTTTCTCTAGATAACAACTAGAAAAAATTTTAGCAAAATTTCTTCCTTTTTCCTCACTCTTAATGGTAAAATAATACATAAGTGAGAAGGTTGAAAAGAAAGGTAATAAGAAGTTAGTAATTGCTTTAATAGTCATAGTCCTCGTCGTAGCCATACCTCTTTGCTACATTCTCTATACCAATACCTACAACATAGGGATAGAAAATATTCAATATAAAAAACTATCACTACCAACAACTACAGAAGAGCAAGGTTTAGATAAAAATTTTCCTTCAACAATAGATATATTTCCATCCAACTATAACCAGATTGTTGAAAAGAACAATATAGAACTCACTCAAAAGAATAGGGTAGAGTTATTAAGATATGCTAAAACATTCGTAGAAGATAAAAAAGAGGATGACTTTAACACATCAATTAAACAATTACTCTCAACAAATACACCAGTAATACTAAATGATCAAATACTCTCCATATATTTCCAGAACAGTTTAAATAAAATTGAAAAGGAAATAATTGACAATGATTTGAGTAGTAATCTTCTAAAAGTATTAAGGAGAAATAGATTGAAAATAGAGTTAAAGAGTATTCTCTCATTTTCTAACAGCAATAATTTGAGGACGACCTTAACATCTTGTATCGCACATTTAGAAGAGAATAAGTACAAAGAATGTATAAATGAATTAACTGCTTTAGACAGTAAGCAGAAGGATATCCTTTCATCCGCAATAGGTAAAGACATTGCAAAATTAGATAGCTTAAATGTAGTTTTAGGATTGAAGAGTATTCTAAGTGGAATAGAAGAGCAAGATATTAGGAAAAAGATTTGGGATAGTAATACAATTACAGAGAATGATAGGGCTGTGTTAGATAATTTAAGTATCGAGAGTTTACAAAAAGAAGATATCACAACAGAGAGCACTATATATGTTGATACAAACAAGCAGTTAGTAGAAAGAATGGAATTAACTGTTAAATATATTGAAGATATTGTACAGGAAGCTAGAATTGAATGTGAAGAAATTAAGAATTTGAAAAGGAATCTAACAAACTTAAAAGAGTATATATCTAAACAGGAGAAAGATGAGCAGAGGGATAATAAAGATATTTTAGATATACTGCTTTCAATTAATTATAATTCCACCAAAAAGAGATACCTATTACAAACAATTAGAATAAAAGATATAGATACTCTTTTTGTAACACCATTTATTCAAGAAACAGAGAGTTTGGAAGAGATAGTTGATGAGAATTTCTCAGAAAGCTATGATATTCCTCCTCTAGCACAATCCGCAGGTTCTGTAAGGCTACCTACACTTATGTATCATCACATAGCTACAACAGATAGCACGAATAAGTTTGTACAAGGGTTGTTTGTTTCTCCTGAGATGTTTGAGAAGCAGATTGCATATCTAACAAAAAAGAATTACAAAAGTATTGATGTAGAGGAGTTTAACAATATCTTTTCTTCAGGGAAGAATCCTAAACAGAAGAGTGTGATGATTACATTTGATGATAGTACTCTTTCGCATTATACACAGGCTTATCCTATTCTTAGAAAATACGGTCACACAGGAGTTTTCTTTGTTATTTCAAATAGATCGCAGATATCACATACACAGTTAAAGGAGATGTCTGATAATGGTATGGATATTCAATCTCACTCTAGAACTCATCCTATGTTTAGAAAGACTGATAGCGAATCTTTGGTAAGTGAGATAGCAGGAAGCAAAGCTGATTTAGAGAGAATAACAGGTAAGAAGGTTACATCTATTGCATATCCTGGTTGTGAGGCTGATCAGAGAGCTTTCGAGATAGTAAGTAGTAGTGGATATAAGATAGCTTTCTCTTGTGGTAGATATATTGATTACAGAGAAAATAATAGGTACTATCTTTCAAGAGTCCATGCCTTTAATGATATGGAAAGTTTTGTCAAAATGCTCTCAGTAGGGCTTTAGATTACTGTTTCCCAAAGTCCATGAATATTGCAGTACTCTCTTACCCTTAATTGTCCAATATTTTCGAAAAGGAATTCTGCTCTTGGAGCTTCTCCTGCTTTAAGGAATACTTTTTTGCTCTCATCTCCATTGATTACTTCAATCCATTCAATGTAGTGAGCTTCTTCCATAGGATGCTCTACCGAACCAACATCTACTATTACCTTGTTACCTTCCACCTTTACAACTGGAAGATGTTTTTCATTTCCTTCCTCTTCTTTTTTCTCTTCAAATAACTGCATGTCCTGTCCACAGCATACTAAAGTACCTGCACCTTCATGTAGTACTTCTACAATATTCCCACATACATTGCATTTGTACACTTGATGTCTTTTTGTCATATTTTTGAAAATAAAAATTTAACTTCCTATGATTAAGTATACCTAATTGTATTGGAAAAAACTAATGGATATTGTATAGTGAATATATATGAAGAGGTTGTACAGAAGTAGAAAAGAGAAATATATTGCAGGTGTATGCGGTGGTATTGCTGAGTATTTTGATATTGATCCAATTATTCCTAGATTAATATTTGTTCTTTTGCTTCTAGGAGAGGGTTCTGGATTACTGATTTACATAATACTTTGGCTTGTTGTACAGGAAGAACCAGAGAAAGAAGTTGTTAAAAAGAAAAATATAGTAAAGAAAAAGGAAGCTAAGAAAAAAGAGTAATTATTTTAATATCGGTTCGTCAATATCTCTGTGTGCAATTACTACTGTTCTTTTCCAGTCTGTACCTGCTGGATAACAGGTCATAAGCACAAGTGTATCTGGATCTGCACTTCTCTTTAGATACTGTATATCTTCTCTATTTACAATTTTTACTTCTTGTACTCTATATTTGTATATAATACCTTCATAGCTTACAAATATTTCATCATCCTTTTCTAACTCTCCTAAGAGATAGAAGTATACAGAGTACATATTTCTTTCATAGAAATTTACAGCTGAGTGTGCAAAAAGAAATACATTACCTTGTTTGTTTGGTGTAGTAGTGGTTTTGGAGTGTGCTACTCCTGTTTGTAGGGCATTTATATATTCTTTCTCATTGAAAGGGTCTACATCCTTTACAACTTTAGAATTTGATTTAATCTTTGGAATATATACTCCGAAGTTTGGATCTACAAATACTTCTTTAGTATCTTTTTTTACCTCTTTGGTTACATCTTCTTCTTTACTTGCTAGTGATACATTGTTTGTAGAGGGGGTAGGGAAGACTCTTTGATTGTAGTATGCCCTAATGACAGGCCAGTATGTTAATATCAAAACAGAAAGCCCTACTAGGAGTAGTGCTAAACCTAGTAGGACTGTTAACTTTCTGTTATTTTTCTTTTTACTCTTCTTTACTTCTTTTGACATATATATATCCTACACCAAGAACAAGAAGAATTGCAGGTACCCAGATGTACCAGTATTTTTTGTAGTTAGGAGTTAACTCTTCTTCTTTCTCTTCTCCTTCTTTTCCATCTTGAACCTTCTCTTTGCCTTCTTTAACTTCCTTTATCTCCATTATTTCTTCATCAGTATCTCCTTTTACTTCACCTTCTGTTTTGGTTTCTGCTCCAGCTACTGCTGTTCCTGTTGCACTAGGAGTTGTTGTAGTAGCCTCCTGTGTAACTTTTACTTCTGGATCTGATACCATTGTTGATACATTTCCAAAAGCATCTAGAGATCTTAATGCATAGTAGTATGTTTTACCTGGTTCTGCTGTTGCATCTGTCCATGAGTATGCTGTATTTGGAGCTACAGGCATTGTATGCTTCTTTGTACTTTCATTTGCAGTATATGATGGTTTGTCTGATCTGTGTATTTCTACCTTAGCTGTTTTTCCATCATTTGCTGTTTTGAACTTTAGGACATTTCCAGCTTTGGAGTAGTCGATAACTGGAGATGGTTTGTCTAAATTAATCTCAACTGTTACTTCATTTGATTGTTTTACATCTGCTCCTGCTTTTGCTTTTACAAAGAATTTGTATGTTCCTGAAGCATCTACTGTTACTGGACATGCTCCTGCATTTACATTATCAAATGATGCGAATTTAACAGAATCTTTGTAACATTCTACTGTGATACCTCTTTCCTCAACATCTTGTGCTGTGAAGTCGATATTAAATTTTGCTTTGTTTGTAGGAGATGTTGGTGTTTCGATTCTAACTGTTAAGAATCCAGCTGATACCTTAGTTGGGAGTATAGCTGCAAACATTCCAAACATCATAACTGAAGCGAGTAGGGCATAGTTAAGCTTTTTGAAAGGTTTAAAGAGTAATGATACTAGACCTAAGATCATCATAATTAATGCACCTAATGTTAGATATGTGCTTGCACCTGTATTTGGTAGAGTGATTGAAGCACCTAAGACTTCTCCTTCTTCTGGAGTGTCATCTTCTATTACCTTTACATCTGTCCCTACAAATGGTGTATCTGCTACTGTACTTACATTTCCTAATACATTTGTACCACTTAATGAGACACCCTTTACCCATGCAATGTCTGGATATACTCCTGGATCTGTTTGAAGAGAGATTTGTGTTTTGTATGTTAATACTATCTCATCTCCTTCTTTCATCTGTCCAAGCATCCATTTTGCTCTATCTGTACCGTTGTATGTAGGTTGTTCAGGAATTACAATATCAGTACCATTCAATGTACCTGAGATATATTTGAATCCTGCTGGTGCGATGTCTGAAACAACTACATCATTCAAAACATATGTACCTTCTGCTTCATCATCTGGTGCTGTTACTGTGATTGTATATTCTACAATATCTCCTGCTTTTTGACCTGTTACTGCTGCATTGTTAGATTTCTCTATTTTAAGGATTGGATCAATTACTTCATTAGTACATGTAAATTCTAATGTTTCTCCATTCCCAACAGTAGTCTTGTCTGCTTTACAACCTAATGATGTATATCCATCTGGGATATCTACTTCTTCTGGCTTGTATGTTCCAGCATCTAAGCCTTCAAATACTGCTACTAATGGATTCTCTTCTGTATCACTTATCTCTTTCTCTTCACCTCCATCAACTATTTTTACTTTGAAGATATCATTTGAATATATATCTTCACTTCCATCTACAACATCTTTGGATATCTTGATTGTTGCAGGAAGAGCTGTATTTGTGATTGTACATACTGTTGACTCACCAATTCCAATTGTTATTCCATTACTACCATCTACTGTTACTCCATTTGTACAACTCCAAGAACTTGCACTGTATCCTGAGACATCTTTCCCTTCTACACCTGCTTCACTCAATACATATGTTCCTGCTTTGAAGTCTGTTCCACTCTTTACACCTCCATTACCATTGATTGAAGTCTCTCCTGTTGCTTTCAAATTCCAATCTGTTTTTACTGCATTACCACCAAAATCATTTTTTACTACTTTAACTAATTCTAAAGATGGTGCAATATCATCATTTACAATTGTACATACTGTTGATTTTCCTAAAGGTACAGTTATCTGATTGCTTTCATTAACTGTAATATCGTTTGTACAACTCCAACTACCTGCTTTGTATCCTGATACATCAACACCTGCCTTACCTGCTTCACTTAATGTATATGTTCCTGCTTCGAAATTATCTCCACTTGTAGCAACACCATCGCCTGTAACTGTTACAGGACCTGTTGCTGTTAATGTCCAATCTGTTGCAACTTTATCACCACCATTGTCATTCACAACTTCTTTAACTAATTTCAATGATGGTTTGTTATCATTGTTTGTAATTGTACATGTAGCTGTACCATTATATGGAACTGTAACATCTGAACAATTATGATATGTAGTTGTATATCCTCTTTGATCTGCCTCAACCTCTACAATGTTGTATGAAAGTCCTGCATATTTTGTGTATTCATTCTGTCCATCTTCCTCAAATTGAATAGGGGTACCTCCATCAATTTGGAAAGAAAAATCCTTAGCTTCAAGATTTCCACCATTATCATTAACAACAACTTTCTTTACAATTAACTGTCCAAGATTTCTAGCATTAGTAAATGTACAAACTACTTTATCTCCTGATTTAAGAGTTATATTTGCACTTTCACTTACTTCATTAACTATTTCAGTTTCTCCATTCTTACATACCAATGATTTAACATGGTAATTAGTTTTCTGAGTTTCTGAAAGAGAGTAGGTACCTGGCATTTTTGAAACAGGAGCAATACCTGTTTGATATGTAGCAGTATCTAATTTCCACTGCCAATCTGTAGCATTTTCTTGGTCTACAGTTCCATCTCCATTAGTATCAACTTTCTTGATTACTTGAATTGTTGGATATTCGATATTAACAAAATCTACATTCTCTCTATTCTCTCCTGCAACAATTGTAATTGTCTGAGTTAGACCTGTTAAGTTAACCCAACCAACTTCCATTACTTCAACAATCTTGTATGTACCTGGTTTAATATTAGAGAATGTATATTTCCCATCTGCTCCTGTTATCTTAGAAGCCTCGCCTTCGTCTAATACTCCATTATTATTTGCATCTATGAATATTGTCCAACCTTGTACAGGATGTCTATCATTTGTTGTTTCTGCTTTTCCATCTTCATCATAGTATTTATGTCCAGAGATTGAACCTTTCTTTTCATTTACAAATGTACATGTAATATTTTCACCTGCAGACAAATTAATTTCTGTTACATCAATTCCATCTGAACATGTAGCACTTGTTAAATCCCAACCTGGAGCATTATCTTCAGTAACAGAGTAAGTACCTGGTAAGAGATTCTCAAATACCTTACTTGGATTTGAATCATTTGAATTATCTACTAATTCAAATGCAGAAAGACCCTCACCAGTAGTTGTGAATTTAAATATCTGCCCACTACTTGGCCTTGCATCTTTAATAATGGTAATAGAACCATATTTTGTATTTGTAATAGTACATTCTTTGGTTTCACCATTTGCAATTACAATATTACTACAAGTATTACTTAGTTCTTTCCAACCTGTAGGTACTGTTTCTGAAACAGAGTAGGTACCTGGAGATACAGTATATGTATGTGGGTTACCGTGTGAGATTGTTCCTGTATTTCCATTATGGAATGTAGGTGCACCTGATGCTGTAGGAGTACCAGTACCTGTGATATTAAATGATGTTGTATCTGTAGAAGGAATTGTTACTTTATTTACCTTCAAAGTTCCAGTTGGAACAGTACACCCATTTGCTAATACTGATTGACCATATGCATCCCAGTTCTTACCTGGATAGTGTCCTCCAGAATAGTCAAATGGAGGGATAATATCTCCCCATGTTACAGTAATTCCTGGATACCATACTGGACCGTTGTGTCCATCATGACCACCTGCATCTGCTGTCATACTAGCTTTTGCACCTACATATGGATTATTATCTTCACTCCCTGTTGCATGACAGATATCTACCTTCTTAACACCTGTATAGTTAGCAGGATCATTTGCTGTAACTGTTCCTGTTGAGTGGGTACCAACAACTGTACCAATATTGGTATACAGTCCCAATGTTGCTGTGTGTGTACCTGTACTTGTACAAGTCATACTTGCACCTGGCTCTAATTCTGTTTTAGGACAGAATACATTAACTCCTTTATCATCAGTTACTGTAATATTTGTTAATATAACATTACCTGTATTCTGAACAACATATTCGAATGCTACTGGATCACCCTGACCAATATATATACCAGGTGCTGTATTAGCATCTTCACCATTTACTTTTTTAACAATGGAAATTGCTGGTTTTTCTACTAAAACAGAACTTAAATGTCCAACTAGAAATGCCTTGTTATTTTTGTTTTCTTCAGTTACGAATTTAGATATAGGGCTACCTGTTGGGTATGTTTTTTGGAAACCATCTACTACCAATGTATATTTAATATCTCCAATTGTGAAAACTTCCTGACCATATGCATTAGGAAATGTAATGACATCATCACAAGGTGTGTTACTTATCTGTTCATCTGTGCCATACCCTACACAGCTAATAAGAAAAGTAGTATTTGTCGTTTCTTTAATCTTAAAATCGTATTCAAAAGTTGGATTAGGCGAAAGTGGTGGTTGAGAGAAATTTAAAGTAACTTTAAGTGTAGCACCACCTGCTGCCCCTGATTTTAAAACCCAGTTAAGATGAGTCAATTCACCAATTTTGAATTTTTCATTAGGATTAAAACTCTGTGTACCAGTTCCATCAAATCTCATACCACTATTATTAGTATATGCAGGCTTACCCCAGTGAACCTCATTTGTATTCAATCCAGTAATATTGGAGCCTCCATCTGTAGCTGTCCATATACCACTAGTAGAAGAGACAGTATACTGCCCGCTAGAACTCAAGAAAGCTTTTGGTAATACATCTTCTCTAAATGGTGGAGCCTCTTTAGAAGAAATTCCTTCACCTTCTGCAATAGAAGCAGGATCAGAAATTCCCTTTTCAAGGATATCCTCAGAGGTATCCAATGGTACTTCATTAAGTACCTCTGAAGTCTCTTCAGTTGTAACAGAGACCGATTGATTTGTATCCCCCTCTAATTTAGAAATATCACCAATAGCAAATACTGCTGGTGCAAAGTTATACCCTACTAAAAATAGGATAGTGGCAATCTTGTATAAAGATCTACCAAAAAGCTTTTTGTTTAGCTTCATTAATTTGTGTATTAAAATTAATAAAAATATAATCTAAAGAATATGTATAAATAGGGGCATTTAAATATATACATATCTACATACTATTATTATACACAAAAACCATACCACTTTGCAACACTATGAGTTTTGGAAACAAAATACTTTCATTCCCATTCCAAAAGTGTTAGAATTCTCCCCGTTATGCCTAATATCCAAGACAAACAAAACAATTTAAGAAACATAGCAATCATCGCGCATGTAGACCATGGAAAAACAACACTCGTTGATGCCTTCATGAAGCAAACACACCTCTTTAGAGAAAACCAAGAAGAGATGCAACAGACCCAAATATTAGACAAAGGGGAACTAGAAAGAGAGAAGGGTATCACCATTAGTGCAAAAAATATCTCTGTACAATACAAAGATGTGAAGATAAATATAATAGATACACCCGGACACTCAGATTTTGGTGGAGAGGTTGAAAGAACTCTGAATATGGCAGATGGCTGTCTTCTTCTTGTTGATGCTAAAGAAGGCCCTATGCCTCAAACAAAATTTGTTCTTAAAAAAGCATTAGAATTAGGTCTAAAACCAATTGTTGTCATTAACAAGATAGATAAGAAGTTAGCAAATGTGGAGAAGACATTAAATAAGATAAATGACCTCTTCCTCTCCCTTGCCACTACAGAAGACCAATTAGATTTTAAAGTCTTCTACGGGATATCTAGAGAAGGAAAAGTTTTTGAAAAACTACCCCAAGGAGACCTAACCCAAGCAAACAGTACACCTGGAGACCTATCACCATTGCTTGAAGAGATTGTTAAGGAGCTGCCTGCTCCTAGTGGAGATATGGACAAACCATTTCAAATGCAAATTACATCAGTTGAATATGATGAGCATTTGGGACGATACCTAATTGGAAAGATTGCGAATGGAAAGGTTAAGTTAAATGATCCAATTGTTCTTGTTTCAAACAAAGAGGGTTTTGCAAAGAAACAGGGTAGGGTGAGTGAGCTTTTCACAAAAGAGGGATTGGAATGGATTAAGGTGCAGGAGGCTAGTGTAGGGGATATCATTGCAATTACAGGTATTGATTCTACTGATATTGGAGCTACACTTTGTAGTATTGAAAATCCTGAGGCATTGCCTGAGATTAAAATTACACCTCCAACAGTTAGGGTTAAGTTTTCTGCAAACACATCTCCATTTGTTGGGAAAGAAGGGAAGTTGGTCACAGCTAAGCAACTTCAACAGAGATTGGATCAAGAGAAGAATCTTAATATTAGTTTGAAGATAGATAGCAGGGGGACAAACACACACTATGTTTCTGGTAGAGGAGAGCTACAACTCGCTATCTTGGTCGAGCAGTTAAGAAGAGAGGGGTATGAGTTTGAATTAAGCAAGCCTGAGGTAATTCTTCAAGAAATTGATGGTATTGAGTGCGAACCATTGGAAGAGCTAACAATTGATGCTCCTGAGGAGTATATGAGTGCAATTACACAGGAGGTTAGTGAGAGAAAAGGCAAGATGGTAAATATGGAGAATGAAGATGGGGAGAACAGATTTACATTTCATATTTTAACAAGGAATTTGATTGGGTTGCACAGGTCTTTGATGACAGCAACAAAGGGTACAGCTATTGTTAATAGTGCGATTGTTGATTATGTACCTTACGAAAAGAGTACTGAGCTATTTAGAAAAGGAGTCATTATCTCTTCAGAAACAGGTACAGCACTTGCATATGCCCTTATGAGTGTTCAAGAGCGAGGTAAACTTTTCATTACAGGCTCTACGGAGGTCTACGAGGGTATGATTATCGGTCTTCGAACTACAGAGGGAGACTTAGAGGTTAACCCTTGCAAGCAGAGACACAAAACAAATGTAAGAATGTCACATGCACAAGTAACAGAGATTGCACTTAAAACACCAATTCAATTAACCATAGAGTATGCTCTTTCATTCATAACTGATGATGAATTAATAGAGGTAACACCAAAAAATATTAGGTTAAGAAAGAAACTTCTTAAAAGCACGGAAAGAGTATGGGCGAAGAGAGAAAACCTAACATTCTATGCAAAACAGCAGTTAGAGAAGTTAGAGAAAGAGGCATAAAGTCCTATTTAATTTACATAACCTAGTGGAGTTTTCTTTTTTCTAGGTTTACATTTTTTAACACATATTAACAAATCTCCATCTTGATTCTCAGATATAGCTCTATAATGAGCTTCTGTTGTATCTTTATCAAAACCCAAAGAGTCAAGTAGTAATACTACCTTATTTATTCTTTCCTTGTCTTTTTTAGAAATTTCTCTATATGCTTTTATATCTAGATTGATTTCATACAACAATTTCTTATCTTTACTGTTTGAGAAATACATAATAATTGGAAAGGCTAAGATTAAATTTCAGAGGAGGAGAAATAAATGTTTTAACATATGTATTTCTCCTCCATGTTCTCTAAGGTCATTTGTTATTAGTTTTTGTCAGAATCCCAACTTCCAGTGTTTGAACTACTGTGGAAGTTACTGTTATTTCCGTCTTTGTCTGTATCCCAAGACATTCTGGTACTATCCCTACTGGTTGTGATAGATTCTGTAGTATGGGTGTTTCCGGAGCCCTTGTAATTTTCTATAACATGAAAATCTCGACGAACAGGACCACCAGATACTTCAGAACCTTTACTATCTTCTCGCCAACGTTTATTTTTAGGATCACTCACTTTACACTCTCCTATCTTGACCTTAAAGAACAATCTATTATACTAACAACTGAAATAATAATCAATCCTATAACCATTACTAGAGGAAAAGAGAGAAAACCTAACATTCTATGCAAAACAGCAGTTAGAGAAGTTAGAGAAAGAGAGTTAAAAACAGAAACATTATACATACAGTGGCAAAATCTATTCTTTTTAGGTAATATTTATCTATGGCAAAACTGTCCGTTTTGAAGAAAAATGCATATATAAACATTCTTGTAAAAGATAATGCTATCTGGGCTCAGCTTGCATATACTGATTTCAATGCAAATAGAGAGTACATACTCTCTGACTATACAGACTTAAATGCTTTAAAGTTCCTTCTTGATGATAATGTCTTTACAAAAGAATTCTGGTTTGAATACTTTGACACATTAGAGAAAGTATTTGATTGGAATATTGTAGATAAAGATAAAGATTCTGTCTTTACCTTCAGAGGTTTTGCAAAAGAGGGAGACGGAGTATCTGGAGTAAGAGTGCAAATTGATGATAATCAAGAATTCTTTAGTGAGATATTTGATTCTGTTAGAGATTTTTCTAATGAAGTAGCTCTTAGAGTCATAGATGATGGATATATAAATACATTGATGCAAGGACTTTCTACAAGAATGGAAGTAGATGACCTACTAATCGTAGATATGGACCTTTTTGACTTCTCAGTATTTAGGATTTCTGCAGAGTATGAAAAGAGTAAACCTACAGGCAAAAAGATTTTTTCTAAATCTAAAATATCTTGGAAAGATGAAATACCTCTTATTGATTCCATAAAAGATGCTAGGTTTGGAGCATTTCTTGCAACGGATATATCTGAGAAGAATTTGCAAAACATGTGGGGAAATTTTGTAATAGATAGACCAATCTTTGTACAAGACAGACCTCTTTTAGATGTTATTCGCTCATATGCTACCATACAGAATTTCTCACTTTTTAGAGATAACAAGAAGAAGATTGAAACTTTTGGTAGAGAGTATACAAGAAGTGCGATGGTCATAACAGGAAATATCCCTAGGATTCTTGGCAAGTCCAAAACATTGATGAGCATAATTGATGGGTTAGAGATTACTGGTAATTTTGATTGTTATTTTGACCTTGACCTAAGAACAATTGCATACGGTAAATCATATATTGAGATGACAGATAGTACAGATATTATTCTGACTAGAAATTCTCTTTTACCCAAGATGACAAAAGTCATTATCCCTCAATCAAAAGCTGGAATGAAAAACAGAGTTGTATTTAGTGGTAAGATACAAGGAGTTGATATTGACGAGAGTGATTTCTATGCACTTTCATCTCAGTATACATTGGTTGAAATGCCACCACACGAAAATAGACTACTCATCGAAGGTACATTTAGAAACGGTTTGAAGACAATACCTTTAGGAGAGACAAAAATCAGCTACATGTCCACCCCCGAAAGTACTAAAATTGAATCTATACTTTTTGATTGCAGACCTAGACCTATTGTCTATGGACCAGATGCACAAGCAAACAAACTTAAATTACAGGCATGGTTAAATGATTATTAAACACGAAGTCATAAGTAGATACTCTGACTACAAAGTAAATATACCTTTCAAGCCAACTGATGATGTGTTGGTAAAAGCAGGACAACAGTTAAAAAAAGGGGATTCTCTTCTAGCTAGAAAAGAGAGTTCAAAACTATACACATTCTTTGTTCCAAACGAAATTCCAGTAGCTGCACAAGATGTTAAAAAATATGCAACATGTATACATGGAGAATTAGTAAAAGAGGGTGATGTTCTGGTAGAGAAAGAAACTACTGGTGGACTGACTGTAAAGAAGCTACTTGCTCCTGCAGATGGAGTTGTAGATATGGACAGAGTCGATAGTGGGTATATCGATATTTTAGGAGATGAGGATACTAAGATTTTTAAGAGTTCTTTCACAGGTGAGGTCTTAGATAGCAATTTAGTTGATGGAATTGTATTAAATGCGAAAGCATATGCTATGGACATCAAGATCGTTTCTAGGATGTATCAACAAAATGAGAGCAAAAAGATATTTGGAGAGTTTGTCACTGTCGGCGATTGAGAGAACCTACTTCTTAAAGCAGACCAAAATGACTACACCAACAAGATTGTATTTGCAGGTAAATACCTACATACTTCATTACTGCAAGACCTTTTCCAAAAAGGAGCTGCTTTTGTTTTAGCATACTCAATGGATTATGCTGATTTCAGAAGACAAACATTACCATTAGGTATTCTAGGAGGTTTTGGAGAAATATCCTGTGGAAACAGTATACTTTCACTCATCACCTCAAAAAGTGGAGTACTTTCTGTTGTAGATTTAGATGAAAGACAGATATTCTTTCTTTCTGACTACAGAGAAAAGAAGAGAGAGAACAATTTTGTGTTAAGTGCGAGAGGTTGTACTGTTAGATCTCTTGCTTTGTCCAACTACTCAATGATTGGCAAAGTTATTGATATTGAAGATGAACCCGGCTACATTACCGTAGAGTGGGAAAACGGTTCTAGGGGAATCGCAAATATTGGTAGTGTGGAATTTATATCTCTTTAGAGTATAATTTTGAGCTAGATAAATATTAAATTTTCAGAATAATATAGAATTAAAATGGAGAACGAAAAAAATAGTGGAAAAATATTTGGTTATGCAATATTTGTAGTACTTGCTTTCTGTGTAGGGATATTTTTTGGTAGGAATATTTCCGAGAAACAAGCTTCAAGCTTTCTGACTCTTCCAGGAAAAACAAACAGAGCAGATTTAACAACCTTCTGGAATGTCTGGGATACTACACAAAGAAACTATGTTGATGCAGAGAAACTAGATGAGAAGAAATTGGTGTACGGAGCAATAAAGGGGATGATTAATTCTATGAACGACATGGGAACTGTCTACCTAGATCCCAAAGAAACAAAAGAGTTTGATTCTTCTACTCAAGGAAAGTATTTTGAGGGTATTGGTGCAGAATTAGGATATGAAAATGGACAGGTTGTAGTTGTAGCACCCATAGAGGGTTCTCCTGCAAAAGAGGCCGGGTTAAGACCTGGCGACTATATCCTGAAGGTCGATGATTACACACTATCTTCCAGCGATTCTGTTTTTGATGCAGTTGCAAAAATTCGAGGAGAGGCTGGCACAAGTGTCAAGTTAAGTGTTTTGCACAAAGGAGATAGGTCACCTGTTGATATCACTATCACAAGAAGAGAGATTACTGTACCAAGTATGACCTTGGAATTTATCGGAGAGAAGAAAGATATTGCACATTTCAAGGTGAGTCGATTTACAGATGCAACTCTTGTAGCATGGCAAAGCGAATGGGATAAGAATGTAAGAGAGATAAATAATGCAAAGGTAGAGAAGGTAATAATTGATTTAAGAAGTAATCCTGGTGGTTTCTTTGATGCTGCTGTGTATGCAGCCGATGATATATTAGATAAGGGACATATAATTTCCCAACAACAAGATGCAGAGGGGAGAATTCTTAAATTTGAATCTAAAAGTGGTGGTTCACTACTAAACAAAAAAATTGTAATTTTAGTAGATAACGGAAGTGCATCAGCATCAGAGATTCTCTCAGGTGCAATACAGCAAGCAGGAAAAGCAAAAATCATAGGAACAAAGACTTTTGGAAAAGGTACTGCACAAAAGATATTTGAATTTTCTGATGGTTCAAGCCTACACCTAACTACAATTAAATGGCTTCTACCTGATGGACAACATATTAACAAAGAAAATTCCATAACTCCTGATATTGAAGTTGCATACTCCAATGCTGATTTCCAGAAAGGTACAGACCCACAGATGATAAAAGCTATTGAAGAAATAAATAAATAATTTTAGTCAATTTAAATATGGCAGAGAAAAAAGAGAAGAAAGAGACAAAGGATATTAAGAAGATAACAGAGGTTAAAAAAGGAAAGTTATGCTGTCCTATGATGCCTGAAAATCTTAACCATGTAATTTTCGGTGTCCTCTTATATGTCTTACTTATTGTATCCACAGTTTCCCTAACTCTCTATTTCGTATTTAAAGCTGGAAGTCCTGCAAGACGATGCTTAGAGCAGAAAGCTAACAATATAGATCTTCTTGTTACAGAACAGGAGAAAAACACTATAGATGTCGTCAAATTAAGCCAAGAGTCTGTTGTAAGTATTGCTGTTTCTAAAATAGCTCTAGAGCAAGGAGAGGGTCTAAAAGATATTACAAGTAAAATAGGTACAGGATTTATAGTTGATGAGAGTGGAATTGTCATCACCAACCAACATGTGGTCTCAAATAAGAATTCTGACTACAAAGTTGTGGATAGTCATGGAGATGAATTTGCCGTTACAACAATTCTCAGAGATGATACCTCAGATATTGCTCTTTTAAGAATAGATAAAAAAGATAAAGAACTAAAAGCAATTAAGCTTGGAGATTCTGACAAATTAGCCGTTGGACAAAGTGTTTTAACAATAGGAACTCCTCTTGGAGAATTTGCTGGAAGTGTTACAACAGGAATAATTAGTGGTTTAAACAGAAATGTGTCAGCAAGCGAATCATGGTTTAGCAGTACAACAAAGACATATGAGGGAGTAATACAAACAGATGCTGCTATAAATCCAGGTAACTCAGGTGGACCACTAATTAACTCCCTAGGGGAAGTTGTAGGGGTAAACTTTGCCACAACAAGAGGTGTCGACAATATTTCATTTGCTCTACGCATCAACAATGTTAAAAACAGACTAGAGGAATACAAAATACATGGGAAATTCATAAGACCATATCTAGGAGTGTCATATCAAATGGTCTCCGTATACGAAGCTCTTTACTACGAAAACATTGTTCCAGGTGCATTGGTTGTTAGAGTTGAACCAATTTCTCCAGCATACACAGGGGGGATAAGAAAGGGTGATATCATTACAGAATTTGCAGGAGAAAAGGTTAACAGACCTTTAGCACACTTCATACAGAAAAAGAAAGTAGGGGAGAGTGTTGAGATTAAAGTTGTTAGAGAAAGCAAAGAGGAAGTCTTTAAGATTGAACTAGGAGAAATGGAGTAATACAAATCTATTTTTACCTCGAAAATCTTTATATACCCTTGCTATTCTATCTGTATATTTCTGTAAATCAGATAGAGTAGAGGGTTCTATCTCTATAAGTAAATAAATGTTGCTTTCTTTACCTTCTTCTATATTTGCAATCAATTCTTTGTAGTAAAAAAGACCATCATCTTTACCATCAAGAGCAAGTCTAGGTTCAAAATCCTTTACACTACTATCTAGATTTTCATACATCTTAGTTGGAATATATGGTAAGTTAGCAATAATTAAAGAGTTTGAAGATATTTCTTTAAAACCAAGCAAATTTCTCTCCTTCAGAGAAATTAAGCCTTCCAAACCATTCGCTTTAACATTTTTCTTTGCAACAACCAAAGCCTCTTTACTAATATCTGTTGCTAGAAATTGCAAATTGGATTTCTCTTTTGCAATTGAGATAATGATACATGCACTACCACAACCAACATCTACTATCTCCTGCACAGAACTATCTTCATTAATTATATCCAAAGCTATATCAACTATTTGCTCTGTTTCAATCCTAGGAATTAAGGTATCTTTTGTAACAAAAATATCATTACCACAAAATTTCACAATACCTGAAATATGCTCCCAAGGATGACCCTGTTTAATTTTTTCTAAAACATCTTGAATAGGGATAGTGTTTCTTTTACAGTATTGATATATCTCATTACTAATTCTAGATATGTCAAAATATCCGTTGTCCTTTAATACTTTTTGTATTTGAAAAATTTCTTTAAGATTGTTCATCTTCTAGAAGTTTGTTTTGGATACCATTAGTTACATCATCAATAATTTCTTGGATACTTCCATTTAAAACCTCTTCTAAATTATGCCAAGAAAGCTTAACTCTGTGATCTGTAATCCTGTTTTGTGGAAAGTTATATGTCCTAATCTTCTCTGCTCTCATTCCAGAACCAATTTGAGAAGACCTCATATCAGACCTTTTCTCTGCTTGCTGTTGTTTTTTAAGGTCATACAATCTAGACCTTAAAATTGCCATAGCCTTATCTTTGTTTTGCTGTTGATGCTTAGTTTCTTGACAACTAACAACTATTCCAGAGGGTATATGAGTTATTCTAACTGCAGAGTCTGTCCTGTTTACACACTGACCACCAGCACCTGAAGCCCTCATCACATCAATTCTAAGGTCTGCTGGGTCTATTTCAACATCAACATCTTTTGCCTCAGGAAGTATGGCTACAGAGGCTGTAGAGGTATGAATTCTACCTGAAGACTCCGTCGTGGGAACCCTCTGAACCCTATGCACACCACTTTCATACTTTAAGTTCTTAAATACATTTGAACCCTCAATCTGTGCTATGACTTCTTTGTACCCACCACCTTCTGTGATATTACTATCAATGATTTCCATGTTCCAATTCTTTGCTGTTGAATAGTTTTTGTACATCCTAAAAAGGTCTGCAGCAAATAGTGCAGCCTCATCACCACCTGCACCAGCTCGAATCTCAAGAATAGCCGACCTATTATCATCCTCATCAACAAACATCCTAGATATCTGAAGCTTGCGAATCTCCTCGTCTAACAAACCAATACTCTCTTGCAAACTAACAATCTCCTCCTGAGCCATCTCTTTAAGTTCTAAATCCTGCTCATTTTCAGCAAGCTCATTAGTACTCTCTAACTCCTCGATTTTCTTTCTAATCTCAGAAATTTTAAATGCTAGATCTGAATAGTATGAAAGTTCTGAGCTAAGATGTGAAATCTCTCTACCCCCAACCTCTATCTCTTCCTGTATTCTCTTTTCCAACAGCTTAACCTCTTCCTGAGCTGTATTATCACTGTATTTCTTCTTCAATGCTTTGACATCCATATATATGATGATACCAATTAAAATTGTATTGGGAAACTGTTACTTAGAGATTTTTGCATTCTCAAGCATATCTCTCAAAGAGAGTGTCGTGGCTGGTTTGGAAGACATATCCTCCATCTTTGCTCTTCTTTTTGCCATCTTCTCTTTCTTGCTTGTAAAAGACATCTTCTTTGTTTTCTCCAATCTCTCCTCATACTTTCTAACAACATTATCTGTGTCAACAATCTTCTGCTCTCCTGTATAGAAAGGATGACATTTTGAACAGATATCTACGGAGATGTTCTCATCTTCCAATGTTGAACCTGTAACAAAGCTGTTACCACAAGAACATGTGATTGTTAAATTGTCATTATATTGTGGATGTATGCCTTTTTTCATAACTAGGGTGGATTATACATTGAGTACATCTCTCTGTCAAACAGCCCCAACACAGACCTGGTCGGTGAGATAACCCTTATGTAGAAGGAATTAAACAGAGTAATTCATCCTTTTTTAATCTTGCTATAGGAAGTAGCAGGCCGATAGCAAGATTAACTTCCTTACAAAAACACTCGTCAAACCCTATGTACTAAGATATCTCTCACCGACCAGGTCTGATTAATTATTGATTCCTTGTACAGATGTAGTATACTGAATAGATATATAAAAACTGCCCATATGAAAAAAATAGCAAGAACAAAAATAGTGGCCACAATAGGTCCTTCCACTTGGAATGATGATGTATTAAAGAAGATGTTTGATTCTGGCATGAGAATCGCTAGGATAAATGCTTCTTTCGCAGATTTTGCAGAATTAACTAGGGTTTCAAATCAAATTAGAAAGATTTCCCCAAGAATTGCCATTGTACTTGATACACAGGGTACAAAGATTAGGGTTAAGGGTTTGAGTAAAGATATTGAAGTTAAAGACACCTTAGTTCTTTCATCATCTGAGAATCCAAACCCCAATATCATAAAAATTACATATCCTTCACTAAGTGAGGATGTCGTTGTCGGCACAAAGATATTTCTAGATGATGGTAATATCCAACTCGAGGTTAAGGAAATAAAAGAAAAGAATGTCATTTGCGATGTAACTCAGAGTGGCATCTTAAAACCTAATAAGACTGTGAATATTCCAGATGTCAATCTTAAATTCCCTCTACTAACAGAGAAAGATATACAAGATATTAAATATGCTAAGGAATTAAAATTCGACTATGTTTGTGCATCTTTTGTTCGGAATAAAAAGGATGTACTTGAGGTAAGAGAGCTTCTTAAAGACAGCAAGATTAAAATTATTGCAAAGATTGAGAATAGACAAGGTGTTGAGAATTTTGATGAGATTCTAAAAGAGGCAGATGCAATTATGGTTGCAAGAGGAGATATGGGAGTAGAGTTGCCTTTAGAAGAGGTACCTATTTTGCAAAAACAGATGATCTACAAATCTAGAGCTGTTGGCAAACCTGTTATTGTGGCTACACAGATGTTGGAGTCTATGAGGGATAATAGAAGACCTACTCGAGCAGAGGTCTCCGATGTGGCTAATGCTGTTATGGACGGTACAGATTGTCTTATGCTCTCAGCTGAAACTTCTACTGGAAAATACCCCGTTGATGCAGTTGCATATATGAATAGAATTGCATTAAGGACAGAGAAGGTGATGAGACTGTCACCAATATCTGGACAAACTGAAGCTGGTAAAGAGGTTGACGAATTGGCTCTTACAGCATGTAAATTCTCAACAGAAGTTAATTACAATGCAGTTTTAATTGTTTCCGATGCAAACGGTGTAGTAGGGAGTGTTAGTAGACATAGACCTAATATCCCTATATATGTTGTAAGTTCTTCTTTCGAAAATATAAGAGAAAATATACTCTTCAATGGTGTAGAAACATACTATATTAAAGAGCTATCCGATGATAGGGACAATAATATCAGACTTGGGGTTGAAAAAATTTATGCCTCCGGGGAGTTGGAATTATTGGATAAAATTGCTATTATTAGCGGTAGCTCGATAAAAAACAAGAAATCTGACAGTATATTAGAAATCATTACTGTCAAAGATGTCCTAGATTCTTAGGTGACGTAGCCAAGTTGGTTAAGGCCGTGGTCTGCAAAACCATTATCACGGGTTCGATTCCCGTCGTCACCTTTTCTTGTTAACACATTGCAGGAATGGCGGAATAGGCAGACGCGCGGGACTTAAAATCCCGTTCTAGCAATAGAGTGAGGGTTCGATTCCCTCTTCCTGCACTCTACTTATACTCAGTAACAATAGGCCCAACTTCTTTCAATCCCGGAATTATCACAGATGTATTAGTTTCTAAGTCAAATACACCTACACCTAAAATATTGTAATCATACATACCTTCACAATCATCTGTACATTTCTTTACACTCCTAAAAGCGATGTTGCCTTTGTTAACCCAAATAGGCTCCATAGCTGAATCCAAGAGTTTGGTATTCTTACCACTTGCATTATCAACCAACCAAATCTGTCTCTCTGGCTGCACATTGTAAACTATCTTTTTCGTACCAGATAAAACATTAGGTACATATGAAGAATCTACCAAGCCTGATATCTTTTCAGAAGTTTTCTTTTTTACATCATATACATACAAACCATCTCCTTTTTTAGCATCTTTATCATATTTTCTATAAACAATGTAATCTTTATCCAACCACTTAGGCTGAGTTGCATTCTTAATAATATCTTTTGTACCAAGACCTAAATTATAGACATAAATGCTAAAATCAATAACCCCCCTAGGAGAACCTGTAGATATATGGAAAAGATATTTCTGATCAGGGGAGAATGCAATTTCCTCACTATCTTCAATAAAGCCACCTCTACCGTATGCTTCTCCAACAGTAACCTCTTCCAGAACCTTCTCTGAACCACCATCATACAAAGATAATACCCATTTATTCTCACCTTTCATAAATAAATAGGCAAACTTTGTTTCCGTACCGAAACCAGATGCTAATAACATATCTTGCTTACCAAGTTTCTTTCTTTCAACAATAGCTTTACTATCTAAATTAATTGTAAACAAGCCACAGGCATAATCTCCTACGACTGTTGAACATTTAGAAAAAGCTAAAGATTTCCCACCAATCACACCAACAACAGCAATATTATGAGCATTTCTATCATATGATGTCCATTGTACTGTCTCTTTTGTTACAATATCGTAAGAGAATACATTATTATCTTTAATATAAAAAATCTTATTTGCAGCAAGACTATCCTTACTTTCTACTTCACCTGTATCTTCAACATCATTCTTTTTATCTGACTCCTTTTTCTTATCCTCTCCTTCTTGTACCTTTTCATCATTATCTTCTCCTACAACTGAATTATCTACGACTACTTTGTCTTTTGGTGGAATTCTCTTTTGTGTCTTAAGGAAAGCATATGTACCACCAAGTACAACTAACAATCCTAAAACAACTAAAACAGCAACTAACAAACCATTAGGTTTTGGTTTGGCTGTAATGGTTGTTGTACTATTTACAGTAACCTCCGTTTTAGGAAGCTCCGGAATTTCCAAAGGTTTATTTTCTTCCATAAATATTTTTTAATAAAAATTAAATTCACTAACTAATCTACATCATCAAATTTGTCAGGGTTATTATTCCCACACCTAGGACACTCCTTGAGCTGTGTAGCTCCCTCATATACATAACCACAAACCATACATCTCCACCTTAACCAAACAGCTTCTAAATCCTCCCTCTGCTCATTTGGATTCTGCTTATTAAATTCAAAAGGTACATTTGAAGGAGGATTACTTTGATTATTTTGTAAGTTTTGATTATTCAAAGTATCTTCCATCTTTAAATTTTTCTAAAATTAAATTAAATGTTTCCTTTTCATCGATATTGGATGTATCCAATACAATGTCATTATATTTTTCAGGTTTAGAATACTCTACATCGTACAACTCCATATATCTTCTTCCATCAGCTCTCCTTCTGTTTGCTAGATTGAAAAAAGTGGATATGTATAAAAAGATTTTCCTAAAAAAGCCAAGCTCTCCCTGCTTACCAACCATTCTTTTTACCCTAACTGGAAGCGAAGACTCTAACCATATCTTTACAGTACAATCGATACCCTTTTTGGTTGCAATAGCTGCAAATGCCTTGGAGTCGAGCAGAACATTACCTTGTTTTGCTTTTTCTATTAGATATGCATCAACCTCTCTGTCAATAT
>CALDJM010000016.1 GCA_937899155.1 uncultured bacterium | reverse complement strand
AGATAGTGTTTAGTATTTTAGAAGATGATAACTTCCTACGAAATCTTGTATGTAAGTATCCTAACTCTGGTACGACATTGTTGATAGGGGAGGAGTCTGAGATTGAGAATATGTCAGATGGGGCTATTGCATTTATTAAAGTTCCTTTCTGGGATAGTAGTTGTACATATGTAGGTGTGTGGGGGACGAAGAGAATGGATTATTCTGTAGTAATTCCTGTGCTTGGAGAAGTTAGAGATGCTTTGGAGCAGGCAACTTCTGGTTGGAGATAATTTAAGAAATATTCATAGATGAAAGATTTGAAAAATAAAAAACAAAATATTGGGGGTTCTAAGGTTGATGATAAGAAGTATGAAGAATTAAAGAAGCAGATCGAGTCCCTAGCATTGGCCATAGATAAAGTTGAAGATGAGAAGCTTCTGTTAAAGAATCAGCTCGTAAAAGCCTTGGCTGATTATCAGAATTTGGAAAGTAGTATGTTAAAGAGACAGGAGATTAAGTTCTTTCAGATGAAGAAGAGTCTTTCTGAGAGCTTTATGTCTGTTTTGGATTCAATGAAGCTGTCAATTGAAAGTGAGCAGACATTGAAGTTGGATGAGAAAGAGAAGGCATGGTTTGAAGGTGTAGAGGCAATTTTTGCAGAATTTGAAAGGGCTCTGAGTGGTATAGGTTTGGAAATATATCTTCCGAAGAAGGGAGATATGTTTGACTCAACTATACACGATGCTCTTGCAACTGTAGATGGGGGTAAGGCAGGTGAGATTATGGAGGTAATTCAGCCTGGGTATACCTTAGATGGTACAGTAATTCGAGATGCAAAAGTAATAGTGTCAAAGTAATTAATTAGATTTAAATTTTTAATAATAAAATATATGTCAAAAATAATAGGAATAGACTTAGGGACAACAAACTCTGTAATGGCTTTCATTGAGGGTGGTAAACCTAACATTATCGCTAATACACAAGGTAGTAGATTGACTCCTTCTGTAGTTGCGGAGGATGATAAGGGAGAGGTTTTAGTTGGAACTCCAGCTAAAAACCAAGCAGTTGTTAATCCTGAGGGTACAATATACTCAGTCAAGAGATTGATAGGTAGGAGTTGGGATGACCCAGAGGTTAAAAAGGATAAAGACCTTCTCCCATTTGATATGAGGAAATCATCTAGTGATGGTATTGAGGTTAAAATGGGTGATAAGTGGTATACACCACAAGAGATTTCTGCAAAATTGCTTGCAAAGATGAAAAAGGATGCAGAAGAGTATCTTGGTCAGGAGGTGACAGAAGCTGTCATTACAGTCCCAGCATATTTTGATGACTCACAAAGACAGGCAACTAAGGATGCAGGTAAGATTGCAGGTTTGGATGTAAAAAGGATTGTAAATGAGCCAACAGCAGCAGCTCTAGCATACGGTCTTGATGATAAGAAGGATCAGAAAGTAGCTGTATTTGACTTAGGTGGTGGAACTTTTGATGTCTCAATACTTGAGATGGGCGATGGTGTTTTTGAAGTTTTAGCCACAAATGGAGATACACACTTAGGAGGAGATGACTTTGACCAAAAAATCATCGATTATCTAGCTGATGAGTTTGAGAAAAAAGAAGGTATGGACTTGAGAGATGATAGAACAGCTCTTCAGAGACTGAGAGAGGTGGCAGAGAAGGCTAAGATAGAGCTTTCGACTTCAGAGGAGACAGAAATTAATGTCCCATATATCACTGCTACAGATAAAGGTCCAAAACATTTGAAAGAAACTCTAACAAGAGCAGAATTGGAGAAATTAACCGCAGATTTGATAGAACAGACAGTTAAACCTTGTGAGAAAGCTATGAAAGATGCAGGATTGGACAAGAAGGATATAGATGGAGTATTGCTCGTTGGTGGTATGACCAGAATGCCTGCAGTTATGAGGAAGGTTAAAGATATCTTTGGAAAAGAGCCAAATAAGGGAGTAAACCCTGATGAGGTTGTTGCAGAGGGAGCTGCAATCCAAGGAGGTGTTTTAGGTGGAGATGTAAAAGATATTACATTGCTTGATGTAACTC
Source organism: uncultured bacterium (assembly GCA_937899155.1). Taxonomy (GTDB): domain Bacteria; phylum Patescibacteriota; class Dojkabacteria; order SC72; family SC72; genus UBA5232. Next base: position 6,852 of record CALDJM010000016.1, on the reverse strand, counting down.
CACTCTCACTAGGTCTTGAGACTTTGGGTGGTGTCTTTACAAAGTTGATAGATAGGAATACAACAATTCCAGTAGAGAAAAAACAGGTGTTCTCAACTGCTGCAGATAATCAGCCAGGAGTAGAAATCCATATTCTACAAGGAGAAAGAGAGATGGCTAGTGATAATAAGACATTGGGGAGATTCTTGCTCGATGGTATTCTACCAGCACCAAGAGGAGTCCCTCAGATTGAAGTGACTTTCTCGATAGATGCCAATGGTATTTTGAATGTAACAGCTGTTGACCTTGGGACTAAGAAAGAGCAGAAGATTACAATAACAGCATCAACAGGTCTTAAAGATGATGAAATTGAAAAAATGGTCGAGGAAGCAGAGAAGCATGCAGAGGAAGATAAAAAGAAAAAGATAAGAGCAGAAAAGAGAAATGATGCAGATACTTTAGCATTTAGTGCTGAGAAGCTTGTGGATGAGAATAAGGATAAGATTTCAGATAAAGAGCAAAAGAGTATTAAAGAAAAAGCTGAAGCTTTAAAGGAATTAATTAAGAAAGATGATTTTGATGTTGATGAGGTAGAGAAGAAAACAGAAGAATTGTCAAAAGAGATGCAGGAGATTGGTAAAAAAGTATATGAAGCTGCAGCAAAAGAATCTTCAGAGAAAAAAGAGAAAGAGGAAGATAAGAAGAAAGACTCATCTAAAGGAAAAGAGAAAGAAGATGTCAAAGAAGGGGAAGTAGTAGAGGAGTAGTCATCTTCGGTCGACAAGTCTCTGTGAGAGGAGGGGTTAAACCCTCCTCTCTTTGTTATCATTGATATAATAGGCTTTTCCTCTGAACAAACAGACTGCTTCTATTCTAATCTTTATATTAACTTCTCTTATACATTTACAAATATCTTCAAGTGTTTTTCCAGTAGTGATGACATCATCTACAATAATAATCTCTTCGAAGCTCTTTAGTAGCTCGACATCCTGTACAAGAAAGTTACTACTATGTAATTTCCTCTCATCTTTATCTAACAATGCTTGATGTGTTGTATCACTATCTCTTCTTGCTAAAAGTGTATTACTAAAAACACCTTTGTTCCAATTAGAAACACTCTTGGCTAAAACATCTACCTGATTAAATCCTCTATCTCGCAATCTTGTAAGAGAGATTGGGACTGGAACAACAACCTTTGCTTTTCTACTTTGGCTTTTTACAATCCCTGCCAACCCACTCTTTATTAGAGCTTCAAGTGTATTTTCTAAATCGTATACTAACCCATATTTATATCTCTTCAAAATCTCCGAAGTTACATCTCCATACTCCCAAAGCACCACAACAGAATCTAAAGAATTCTTTTTCCTGCAGTAATCATGAGTCTTGTATTCAGCCGATAATTTCCTACAAATATAGCATTCAGGAAGATTCCTTTTAAATAATTTCTTACACCTATCACACAAATATTCACCATGCTTAGAACAAATAGTACAGGCTTTTGGAAAAAACACATCTAAAATATTTCCCATTACATAATTATTACAAATGGTTATTAAATTTAGATTAATTCAATTCTTAATTGCTAAATTATGCCTAATGTCATATTATATTAGCCACATAAGTAACAAATATTAGAAAATGTTAAACCTCTCAAAGAAAAAGAACAGTGTCTATATGATGATGGCTCTGCTTCTGGTGACTAAATTGCTTGGTTTTCTAAAATTAAGAATAATTGCTCAGCTTTTTGGAGCAACTCATGAATTGGATATATTTTGGGCAGCATTTACCATTCCGGATACTTTATTTATGATAATTGTGGCAGGTTCATTAAATGCAGCCATTATTCCATTACTATCATCGGTTTTTCATAAAGAGGGTGAAGAGAAGTTAAATAAATTCTTTATAAATCTGATGATTGTTATTAGTACAATCATTGTGTTCATAGCATTAATCTTGCTAATCTTTGCCCCTCAACTAACAAACTTTTTGATAAGGTCAGATGTTTCTCAGAGTATCTTAAATTTCTCAAATAGAATTACACAGGAGGACTTTAAGCTCTTTGTTGATTTAACAAGGATAATGATGCTTTCACCCGTACTCTTGGGTATAAGTACAATCATCACAGGATATCTTCAAACAAGGAGAGAGTTTTTTGTAACCTCCCTTGCACCTTTAATGTATAACTTAGCAATGGTTTTTGGGCCTTTTATCTTTGTTGTTGGCTTCAAAATGGGGGTAACAGGAGTAGCTGTTTGTGCAGTCCTGGGTTCCCTCTTACATTTTGTTGTACAAATACCAACACTTAAAAAATATCTTACTCAGAAAGTTGTATTAACTTGGGCAAGTATAAAAAGGGCTGTAAATGACTTAGCAATATGGAAAGGTTTGAAGCTAGCAGTCCCAAAAATGATTTCAACAATTGGAGAGCAGGTTAATATTGTAATTAACACACTGATAAGTTTCTCTTTAGTTGCAGGGGCATTGAGTGCATATAAATTTGCATTAAGTTTGTATCTCTTTCCTGTAAATATTGTAGGAGGAGCTTTTGCTCAATCTGTCCTTCCCGAATTGTCAGCAAAATCTGAACAGCCAAAAGAATTTAAGGAGGTATTAAACAAGACAGTACAGCAAGCCCTGTTTTTAGTCCTTCCGATGGTAAGTATTATGCTTGTTCTTAGGCTCCCCATTGTTCGATTGACTTTTGGAGTGGGGGAGTTTGACTGGCGGGCAACAATTCTTACATCATGGTGCCTAGTGTTTCTTTCTTTGGCAATTTTAGGACAGACACTCTCTCAGATAATCCTGAGAGCATTTTATGCATTAAAGAAAACTTGGAAGCCACTTGTGGCTGTAGGTATAGGAATTCTTGTTAATATCCTCTTTGCATTCCTTCTAACCAACTTCTTTAGCCACTACTATGATTGGAGACCAATACTTCAGCAGGTAGTTGAGCAGGTAGCTACGGCAAATGGGAATGGTGTAGTATCTGTAATTAAATCTTTCTTCTCTGACTTATTTGTATGGTGTACAACAAGAGGGACTTCTGATATGGCTGTTGGAGGTCTCTCCACAAGTCTAAGTATCGCATCTTTCATTGAGTTGCTTCTGCTTGCTTATCTTCTAAACAAAGAAGTTAAGGTTATTACATTTGGAGAAACCATTAAGCCGATGCTTAAAAAACTCTTAAATGGTATCTTGATGGCAGTGGGTATGTACTTAGTATTTAGATTGTTTGATTTCAAACTAGATACTACAAGAACATTCTCCATTATTATCCTAACCATCATAACTTCTCTATACGGTCTGCTTTCATACTGGTTAGGTTCTAAGGTGTTTGGGATAGAAGAGATTAATTACTTTGAAGAAAAAGTAAAAAACATTTGGACTAAAATTACAGACAAGATTAGAAGATGAAGAAAGTGTTAAAGGTTTTTTTTCTCTTTCTGCTTTTTGCATTCCTGTTTCTAATTGGCTATGTCTTCTGGAGGTACTCTACTTGGTACAAAGATTTTAGTAAAAGAAAAGGGGAGGATATTGTTTGTACAGTAGATGGTGATACTTCTGATGAGGATATGGATTTTAGTCAAAGAATTGAGAACTTCATACTTTCAGATAGCTATTTTGAATTCATTACATTTTCACAGAAAGAGATTTTAAATATCATAAAGAAATCAATTCCCGAAAATGATACTTTTAAAATAGAAGAGATGTGTTTAATTCCAGATAGTGGGAAATGGAGGATATATTTTCATGCAAAGTTGGGTTCTTTGAAATTGCCTTGGATAGGTGTTGATGTTGTAAAAGACAAGAGGGAGACTGCAGAGTTATACTCTCAAGGAATATTTCTTGGTGATATACCTATACCACATAGATTGTCGAAAGAGTTTTCATCAAAGATTAGTAAAGGTTTGAGTGATGCTTTGTTAGTTGTTACAGAAAACAGATTTTTAGGAAAAGAGATTAAGAATATTGATTTGCTTAAAGATTCGGTTGTTTTTAAGGGGAGTTTGTAAGATTGTTTCTTTTTACAACCCCAAAACCTTCATATATAATCCCTTGGTATGCTTTCAGGTAAAAACTTAAAGAAACAATTTGATGACAGAGTCCTTTTCTCTAATGTAGAGTTCAAACTATCAGGTAAGAAAAAGGTTGGATTAGTAGGTAGAAATGGTTGTGGTAAAAGCACTCTCTTTAAAATGATAACTGGAGAGCAAGATATAACATTTGGAAATATAACAAAGGTTGGAGAAAAAGTAGGATATATACCTCAAGAATTTGAATTTAAAAATGAAATGGTAGGAATATATCTTGAGGAGATATTAGAAAATAGTTGGGAGTACTACAAAATAGAGAAGTTAGCTAAACAGCTTCAATTTACCAACTTTGATCCATATCAGCAACTCAATACTCTTAGTGAAGGTCAGAAAATGAAAGTAAAACTGATGGAATTAATGCTTCAAGAACCAACTGTTTTGTTAATTGATGAACCCACCAATCACTTAGATATTGAAGGCATTCAATGGTTTGAAGGGTATGTAAAGACTCTGCAAATACCTGTTTTAATGATCTCTCATGACAGGCAGTTTCTTAACAATGTTGTTGATGAGATATGGGAGATTGAAAGAGAAGGATTAATTAAATATGTTGGCAACTATGACAACTACAAAGAGGAAAAATTAAAGTTAATTGATAAATGGAATGATGAATACAAAATGCAGGAGAGAAAGAGAGCTCAATTAGAGAGATTACTTGCGAATGTTAGAAAGATAGGGAGTGGACATCAACGATCTAGAGCCATTAGTGCAGCTAAAACAAGAATTGCAAGGTTGGATAGGGATAAGAAGGAGAAATATGAAAAGAAAGTAATGAAGGGTGTGAAAATGAAGGCGGATATTCATAGAACAAAACTAATGCTTAGGCTTGAAGATATTTCTAAAAGCTATGGAGAAACGAAAGTTTTTGAAAATCTAAATATGGAGTTGAGAGGTTCTGATAAGGTATGGTTGTTTGGTCCTAATGGTGCAGGTAAAACAACATTGGTAAAGATAGTTATGGGACTAGAAAAACCTGATAGTGGAGAGGTGAAGATAGGGGAAAATATTGAGATAGGGTATTTTTCACAGATACAGAAAAGAACAGCAAGTAAAAAGAATCTTGTGGAAGAATTCATAGCAAGAACTAATTGTTTTTACGGTGCTGTTGGAGGATATCTTGCAAAATTCCTTTTTACAGAAAAAGATGTTTTTGGAAAAAGTATTAACCAGTTAAGTCCAGGAGAGAGGGCTAGATTTGAATTTGCAATATTTAGTTTTAAAGATTATGACCTTTTAATTCTAGATGAACCTGATAATCATTTGGATATTGAAACTAAAGAGGTTTTAGAACAGAGTTTGAGGGAGTATAAAGGGACAATATTACTGGTATCTCATGACAGGTATTTTGTTGGAAATAGTGGTATTACAAAGGTGTTGAATTTGAAGGAAGGAGTGTTAAAGGAGAATTAATCCCTACCCAATTCTCCCATATTCTGATAACATTATGTACTAGTATGATACTAGGCTTTGACAATGATAAATATGTAAAGATTCAAAGTGAAAATATTCGTAAAAGGACTGAACTTTTTGACAAACTCTATCTTGAAATAGGGGGAAAGTTGTTTGATGATACCCATGCTTCAAGAGTACTACCAGGTTTCCAATTAGATGTGAAGATAAAGATGTTTCAAGAACTTAGGAAGGATATTGAGATAATATTTTGCATAAGTGCAAATGATATTGAAAGGAACAAGGTCAGGGCAGAGTACGGGATAACATATGATATGGAGGTTCTCCGCTTAATTGGTAATCTTCAGGAGATGGATTTTAATATTAATTCTGTTGTAATAACTCTGTATAAGAATCAACCAACGGTAGATACTTTCATTGCAAAATTAAAAAGGTACAAAATTAAAACATATATTCATAGGTATACAAAAGGATATCCCACAGATATAGATACAATTGTTAGTGAGGAAGGATACGGTGCTAATCCATATATCAAAACAACAAAAAAGATAATATTGGTAACAGCTCCTGGTCCTGCATCTGGCAAATTAGCAACATCTCTCTCTCAGCTGTACCATGAACACAAAAAAGGGGTGAATGCAGGGTATGCCAAATTTGAAACTATGCCGGTATGGGATTTACCATTAAAACATCCTTTGAATATGGCATATGAAGCAGCTACTGCAGACCTTAAGGATGTAACGATGTTGGACTATTTCCATCTTGAAGAGTATGGGGTTAAAGCTGTTAGCTACAATAGAGATTTGGAGGTTTTCCCTGTACTTAAAACAATATTAAACAGGATTGTAGGTAAGGATATATACAAATCGCCTACAGATATGGGTGTGAATATGATTGGGCAGTGTATTACGAACGATAAGGTGGTACAGGAAGCATCTAAGAAAGAGATTGTTAGGAGATATTTTAATGAAATGTGTAACTACAAACTCGGAATTACGGAGTATGATACCCCTGAGAGGATAAAGAAGTTGATGAATGAGCTAAAGATAGATGAGAACTATCTAGATGTTGTAAGTCCTGCTTTGGAGAAATCAGAGAGAGTTGGTAAGCATGTAATATCTCTTAAATTACCAAATGGAAAGATAATAACGGGCAAAGAAACGGAGCTTCTTAGTCCTGCAAGTAGCTTGATTTTGAATACAATTAAAGAATTAACGGATATTCCTGATAGTATAGATTTGCTCTCACCAACAATACTAAAGCCTATGCTAGAGCTTGTTCCTAGAACAAGAGAAAGAGACAAGACATTAAGTCTGGAGGAAGTTTTGATAGCCTTGAGTATCTCTTCTGTTACCAATCCTTCAGTAGA
>CALDJM010000015.1 GCA_937899155.1 uncultured bacterium | reverse complement strand
TTACAGACCTTAAATTTGTCCTTCTTGCACTTGTAGGATCTTTGATTTTGGTTGTTTTGGGTAGAATGTATTTTAACAAACATATTAAAAAAATAGCTGAGCATTTCTAAGTATGAAAGAGAATATATCAATAGAGGTTAAAAATTTAACAAAGAGATTTAAGATACCAGAGCATGGTTCTGCAAATACATTGCAGGAGAGGTTTGTAAATCCTTTTTCTAAGAAGAAATTTATCAACTTTACAGCACTTCAAGATTTGACTTTTGAGGTAAAGAAGGGGGAGTTTTTTAGTGTAATTGGTCCTAATGGTGCAGGTAAATCTACTTTGTTGAAGTTAATTTCAGGGATATATATTCCTGATGAGGGAAGTATTGATGTAGATGGTAAGTTAGTTCCTTTTCTTGAGTTAGGTGTTGGTTTTAATCCAGATTTAAGTGCAAGGGAGAATGTATATCTTAATGGTACTATCCTTGGCCTTACAAAAAAAGAAATTGATGAGTGTGTTGATGATATTTTTGAATTTGCAGAACTTAAAGAGTTTGAGGATTTGTCAATTAAGAAATTCTCTTCAGGTATGCATGTTAGGTTGGCCTTTTCCATTGCAATTAGGGTTAAGTCAGATATTTTGGTTCTTGATGAGGTTTTAGCTGTTGGTGATGGTGAATTCCAGAAGAAGTGTTTTGCATATTTCGATGAAATTGTTGGGAAGAAGACAATACTGTTTGTATCTCATGGCTTGGGTAGTGTGAAGAGGTACTCTGATAGGGTACTTTGGTTGAAGGAGGACAAGACATATGAGATAGGGGATCCGAAGGAGATAGTAGATAGATATCGTCAGACTTTTTGAGGGTTTTGCGAATCAGACCGTAAAAGTATACGGAAACGGAAGGTTTTACGATCGGAATAGAACAGTATAAAAGATAATTATGAAAAAGTTGTTCTTTCATTAGATAGAACATTTGTTATGTCTGAGAATGGTATTAAGTTGAAAAATGTAATAGACTTTTTGTTAGAATAATACTTGATAATTAGAGATATGAAGTTAATAGAGATTTTTCAAAGAGTAATACAGAGATTACCAATATATTTTAATCAACTTTTTTCATCTTTTCGAAAGAATGGTTTTTTTAATACATTAAAGAGAATTTTCAAAAAGATTTTTAGATTCATAGTAACAGGTGGAGATGGTTCTAAGTTGATGAGGATATCGTATGGTGAGTGGATGAGGAATGTGGAGAGTGTGTATTTGAATGAGGAAGCTATGGATAGTGATTTAAAGAAGTTAAAGGGTGATGTTAAGTTTTCAATAATATTTCCTGTTTGGAATAAGTCAGAGGAGATGTTGCAGTCAGCTCTAGATTCAATTACTTCACAGGTGTATACAAATTGGGAGATATGTATTTCAGATGGTTCTACTAAAAATGTACACGAAACTAGGAGATTTCTTAAAAAGTTTGCAGATAGGTATGGAGAGAAGGTTAAGTTTTCTACGGTAGATATTGAGGGTATTAATATCATAGAGAATACAAATAATGCTTTGAGTATGGCTACAGGTGAGTATGTTGTTTTCATGGATTGTGATGATGAGATTTCTAGAAACTGTTTGCTTGAGTTAGCAAAAGGTATTGAGAATAATCCTGAGGTTGAGTTTTTGTATAGTGATTTTGACAAGATTGATGAACAGGGTAAGAGGTTTGATCCTTCTTTTTGGCCTGATTGGTCTCCACATACATTAACAGCACAGATGTATACTACTCACGTTACTTGCTACAAACGAGAGGTAGTAGAGGAATTGGGTGGGCTTGTGAAGGGTAGTGAGGGGGCTCAGGATTGGGATTTAGTTATGAGGTATGTGACAAGGGGTAATTGGAAGGTATTGCATATTCCTAAAATCCTTTACCATTGGAGAGTGGATCCAGGCTCTACAGCTTTAGCAGGTAGTGGTGCTAAGGATTGGGCATATAAGAATCAGAGAGGTGTTTTAGAGAGATATCTTGAGAGAAGGAAGGTGAAGGGTGAGGTTTTAGAAGGCCCTTTTGCAGGATCATGGAGGGTTAAGTTTGATATTGTTGGTAATCCTAAGGTTAGTATTGTTATACCAACGAAGGATAAGGTGGAGTATTTGGAGAGAGCAATAGAGAGTATTAAGGAGCATACTAAGTATGGGAATTACGAGATAGTAGTGGTGAATAACAGGAGTGAGGAAAATGAAACAGAGGAGTATTTTAAGAAGATTGTTACAGAAGGTGTTAAGGTTCTTGATTTTGATGAACCGTTTCATTTTGGGAGGTTGTATAACTGGGCTGCAAAAAAGGTGGATGGAGAGTATATGTTAATACTGAATAATGATGTGAAGGTTCTTAATGATGGTTGGTTGGAGAGTATGTTGGAATGGGCACAGCTTCCTGAGGTTGGTAGTGTAGGGGCTAGGTTGTATTATCCAGATGGTAAGATTCAGCATGCTGGTGTTATTGTTGGTGCTGGTGGTGCGGCCGCACACTCACATAGGTTATTAGAAGGAGACACTTTTGGTTATGAGGGTTGTGTTGTTAATGTTAGGAATTATCTTGCTGTTACAGGTGCTTGTATGATGGTAAGGAGAGAGTTGTTTTTAGATATGGGTGGTTTTGATGAGCAGTTTGATCCTGCATATCAGGATGTTGATTTTGGTATTAGGTTGTATGATGAGAAAGGTTTGTTTAATGTGTATACTCCATATGCAGAGTTGGTACATTATGAGTCTGTTAGTAGGTTTGATAGTAGGAATAAGGAGAAGTTAGAGAAAGATACAGTTAATGCAGAGAAGTTAAGACAGAAATGGCCACAGTATATTGAGTATATGGGTGGAAGAGACCCATTTTACAATGATAATCTCTCATACGCTCATGAGGATTTTAGGATAAGAAGAGAGTAGGCTATGAAAATAAAACTAAACAAAAACATCTACTACTATTTATATTTTACACTATTAGTAATATTTTCAACACTAGTGTTGTTGAAAGTGAGTTTTGGAATATATCTACTTTTCTTTTTATTAGGATTTGGTTGGAGTGTTTTCTTTTTTAAAAGCAGATTAAATATGCTCGAACATATCCTACTTTCTTTTGTTATTTTTGCTGTACTTTTTATTTGTTATTGTGTGTTTTTTGCTTTTCTAAATGTTAATTTAGGTATCATCGTAGGTATTGTATTCTTTCTAATCACAATACTAGTTTTTATCTTTACAAAAACTTTCGACAGTAAAAATATTAAGACAAAAATAGAAAAATGGGATTATTTGATACTTTTTCTTCTTTTATGTGCAATCTTTGCAAAAGTATTTTCTGTGATATCTTTTGCAGTTCCTGGTCTTCACGATCCTATAACTCATGCATATTTCTCAAAGAGTATAGTCGATACAGGTCGTATAACATATTTTTATTCTCCTGGACTTCATATCCTCGGTGCTTTTAGTAAGGTGTTTAATGGTTATGATGTAGCAAAACAAATTTTGTATATAACGAATTTCTTTAATGCCTATATGGGTTTCATAGTATATATTTTCATAAAACACTCTTTCAAGAAAAATATATGGGCAATTTTATCTGGGACTTTGTTCTGCTTAGGATATTACCCAGCAATGTTTTTTGTTAATGCAGGAAAAAACTCTCTTATTCTTGCTATCGTATTTCTATTTTTTTTCTTCTTCCTAATCGCGGAATATAGGAGAAGGAAGAGTGTGCTAATTCTTGTCTTGGTAAATCTTGCTATTATGTCAATATTTCTAACACATTACCCTCTTGGTGTTTTTGCCTCTACATATTTATTAGCAATATTTTTTGTAGATTACAAAAAAGAAAAATTCAGGACAATATTTCTAGGTATTGGTATTTTATTAGGCTTTGCATGGATGGCAAAGACATATCAATATAACCTTATTGCTGTTGCCGAGTCAGCAGTTGTTTCTAACAAATCTTTGTATTCGATACCCAAGGATATTCTCAATGACATTTTTAGTTTTATTAAGGATATATGGAATGGACAGATATATAAAAACACCATCATTTCTAAGCTAACAACTCTTTCCTCTATCCTAGGATTCATTTTTATTTTTATAAAAGCTTTTAAAAAACAGAAATTTCTAATTCTGTTTCTATGGTTGCTATTCTCATTCCTGTTAGCATTAGTGCTTTCTGTATTCTCAATAACTCCTGTTTTAATCGTACTGGAGACATATTTTATTAGCTTATTTATATATTCTTATCTTTTTGCAGGTGTGTTTCCTGAGTTTTTATATAAAATTGTGTCAAAAGTGATTAATAAAAAAGTTCTGAATGTTTGTTTTGTTATATTTGTAATAGTTATTGGGTTTTTCCTTTCAAAGAAAATGCATAAAACATTCCATGAAAGAAATTCCATGCATAATGTAATCGAAGAATCAGATATTAAAACTTTCGATTGGATTAATCAGAATATCCCAGATGAGGAGAAATTCTTAATTAATGCTAATGGTAATGATGGTTTAGTTTTCTCTACAGATGGTGGTGGGTGGTTAGAAGTCTTTACAGACAATGAAATATCGATGCCTTTTTACGACTACGGTTCAAAGAAAACAGATGATAATGTTGACTTGTATTATGAGTTGAGAAATGATTTAGAAAATTGTACTTACATCAACACCTTTATTGAAAGAGGATATAAATATTATTATCAAGGTTCTAGACCTGTTTTTGATAGGAGATTAGCAGAACAACAAGAATTAATAGATAGTAATAGGTTTAAACTGCTTTTTGATGGGGGTGATTCTGAGGTATACGAACTAATACCTTGCGAAGAACTGTAAGTCTAATCAAAGCAGTCCAAAACAAAACTTTGAGTACTTTGGAGTGTTTAAGTTAACTAAACAATCACATGATTATTTCAAATATAAAAGGAGGTTTAGGAAATCAAATGTTTGAATATGCTGCAGGTTATTCTCTCGCAAAAGATAAAGGTGCAGAGTTCAAGATAGATCTAGGACATTTTAAAAACCAAGATAGGTTTAAAAATGAAACTCATAGGGATTTTCAGCTTGATTTTTTTAATGTTCCTTATAAATTAGCAACAGAAGAAGAAGTTGTAGCAGTTAAAAAAAGATATAGTGGAGGTTTTCTACCATTATTAAAACTAGATTCATATCTCACTATGTTTAATATAACTAAGTATCCATTACTAAAAAATTTCTCTTCTGATATATATTTAGATGGCTATTTTCAAAATGAGAAGTATTTCATAAAGTATGCAAAGGATATACGAGAGATGTTTAGTTTGAAGAAAGAGTATATTACTAATGACTTTGAGAAGATGTGTGAAAAGATAGCTGAGAATTTTGACGAGTCGATATCTATTCATATTAGAAGGGGGGATTATGTAACTAATGAACAAGCTAATAAATGGCATGGCCTGCTTAGTAAAGATTATTATTACAATGCTTTAGATTATATTAAGAAAGAAACAGGTATTAGAAAATTATATATATATGTGTTTTCGGATGATTCGGTATGGGTTAAAGAAAATTTACCATTGGAGGGAGATGTCACATATGTATCTGATAGTTTTAATCCGGCACAATCTATTATTTTGATGAGTAAATGTAAGAATAATATCATTGCAAATAGTAGCTTTTCTTGGTGGGGAGGATGGTTAAATACTAATGAAGAAAAAACAGTTATAGCACCCGATAAATGGTTAGCAGGTAGTAAGAGGCACAGTAGAAATATTGTCCCTAAAAGTTGGATTAGATGTGCTTCATAACGTCTTTATATTTTTCGATATTTGTTTCCCAACTAAATTTCTCTTTATCTTCTTTATATATTTTTTCATATTGAATCTTTAACTTGTCCCAATTATTAAAGCTGTTTTTAATTTGTCTTGCTAGACTATTAGGTGATAATTCTTCTTTATTAATTAATAGTTTTTTAGGGATAATTTCATTTGTACCTCCGACATCTGTAGCAACAACTAAAAGATTGTTAAATAAAGCTTCAAGTACTGTTGTTGGAAGTCCTTCTGTGTAGGATGGATTAATGAAAATATCATATTTAGGGAATTCTAATTGAGTTTGTTGATATGGTAGTCTCCCTTTTAGAATAATATCTTGACCTAAATCATTGTTTTCTATATATCTTTCTAAGCTCTCTTTTTCAGATCCGTCACCAACAAATGTTAATGTAAAGGAGAAACCGTCTTCCTTTAGTATTTTTGCTGCCTCGACTAATTCGTAAACACCTTTTGATTTAACTAATCTGCCTACAAATAGAAGTTTGGGGTTGGTTGGTTTTGCAGAGTTTTTATATTCTTTACCTTTGAAATCATAAGAATTGTATAGGGTAGGACCAAATTTTATATTTTTGTAATTTCTATTTAAGAATTTTCTTACTCCCTCACTTATTGGGAATACCAAATCTGACTTTTTTAGTATGTATTTCCCAAGTGTCTGATCAAAGATATATGCAAAGAGTCTTACAATACTAGGCCCATCTTGGACAAAAGAAGAACCATGTTCGAAGTGATAATGATTAACTTTATATTTTCTTGCCAGCAATGTTGCTAAGAAGTTGTTTAGATAAAATCGGGTATGTGTGTGTATTTCTGTATTATCTCTAATAAGTTTCTTTATCTCTTTGAATCCTTTTAGAGTTGGTATGTAATATTTATCCTTAAGTATTTTAATAGAATCAATACGAACAATATTGAGATTCTCATCTTTCTCCTTCTTTTTTAAACTCTTATCATATTTGGATGTGACTACAGTAACCTTATGATTAGGTAATCTTTTATAGAAATTTTCAACATATTTTTCTACACCTCCTAGATGAGGTTTGTAAAAAGAGGAAAAAACAAAAACATTCTTCATATTATCTCTTTATTCTAGATGTTATATATCTCCAAATCGAAGGAGGGATTAGGAAAGCAGTTACAAACCGTGTCATCATAACCAAACGTGTCTTGAATGTAATAGTATATCCGTATTTGAGAAAACCGGTTAGAGCAATTTGTATTGTTGAAAGGTGAGCTCTTCTCATCTGTGTAGATGAGGCAGAGGTATTCAATACTCTGTATTTAATTAAGACATCTTTTAAATTTGCAACTTCCCCTTTTGATGACATATCCATAAAGAACATATAATCTTCAGACATTGTATTAAGGCTAAAACCACCTATCTCTTCGGATACTTTCCTTCTCCATATCATTGCAGGGGATACTGTAGGGTTGTATTGTAGAAAAACTTTTCTAATATTTTTATCGGAAAGTGGATAGTTAGATATGTTCTTTTTGTTTAAATCTCCATCACAAATTTCCATATTTCCACTTGATAATACAACATCAGGATTTTCTTCCATGAAATTTACTTGTTTCTCCAATCTTTCAGGATAGCTCCAATCATCAGCATCTAACCTTGCAATATATTTACCTTTTGCCTCTTTCAATCCATTATTTAATGTTTGAGCTATTTTTTGATTCTTCTTATTCGAGATTATTCTAATTCTTTTATCTTTCTTAGCATATTTTTTGATAATATCTAGAGTCGAATCAGTAGAGCAATCATTTACTATTATGAATTCAAAATCTTTGTAGGTTTGATTTAGGATGCTTTCTATAGCAGTGCCTATATATTCCTCTGCATTATATGCAGGCATTAAGACTGTAACTTTAGGATTTTGCATTTTGCTTGGCTAGTTCTCTAACTAATTTAGTTATTTGTTTCTCTAGTTTATTAACTTTATCATTTTGTCTAAATATGTAATAGAAAAGGAATATTATAGAAAGATATACTAACACATCAATTCCTCTTCCAACTCCAAATAGTTGTCCTAACTTATCTATGGTATTAGTTGGTAGCCATATAAATATAAGAGATACACCCCAAAAAAGACCCCAGAAGAGAAGTTTAAAGAATTGTGTCCTATCTTTGATAACCCTAACTATTAATTGTACTAGAATTACGGCTATTATTCCTGTAACAATATACTGTATTACCATTATTCTTTTAATTTTGATGATATTAATTTCATAGCAATATTTATACTATTAGATATTCTCTGTCCTTTAGCTTGTGAATAATCTGTGTAGTGGATAGTTACAGGTACTTCTTTGTATTTAAGGTTTAATGATTTAACCTTATCTAATATCTCTGAAGCGTGTTCCATACGATCATGTTGTAGATCTAATTTCCTAGCAGTTTCTGCTGTCATTACTCTTAATCCGTTATGTACATCTGTTAACCATATCTGAGAGAGGAGGTAGGTAAATAGTATTCCTAATCTTAATATAATTTTCTTTTTTAAAGGTATTTTGTTTCCTTGTATGAATCTTGAACCTAGTACTATGTCATATTTACCTTTAACCAAGGTGTCTAACATTTTGTCTAAATCTTTTACATCGTGTTGTCCATCGGAATCAAAATGAATTATATATTTAGCACCTCTATCTAATGCTATTTCCATACCTGTTTGTAGTGCTGCTCCTTGTCCTCTGTTAACTATATGTCTTGTTACTATTGCATTACTATTATCTTTTACAATATTGTATCCATTATCTTTACTACCATCATCTACCACTACAATATTATTATATCCAGCATTGTTTAAATCCTTAATTACATTAAGAATCATTTTCTCATCGTTGTACATTGGAATTGTTATGTAGGTTTGTGATTTGGTCATATAGATACTTAGCGATTTTTCATTGTTTTATTTCTTAGTGAAAAACTTTTTAAGTATACTTCTAATTTTAAATGGAATGATACGATGTCTTAATTTTACCGTATTATTCTTATTCCCCATTTCATAATCTTGTAATTTGTTGTCAGATAAAGCATTCAGCATATGTTTTTTTAATGTTTTGTCAGCTAGAATTTCAAATGCATTGTTAATATTTTGTGAACATTTGATGATTTGCAATGTTAAAAACCCTTTGTTTAAATTATTGTTGCATAACATAGAGTAGATAGTATTACTATATTTTTGCAAATTAAGATTATTTAGATTCTTATTAAGTTTGTTGCAGATAAAAGAATCAATAATCAATATAAGCTCCATTTTGATTCTGGAATTATTAGTGATTGATTCGTTTTTGTCATGCCATCTGTAAAAAGTAAGTATATCCTCGCATCTTTCTAATCTTGATTCGGGAATCATTCTTAACCAAAGCTCTAAATCATATGCTGTTATTAAATCTGTTCTAAAGTGCCCAAACTTTTCAAAAAGAGATTTACGCAACATTGTAGCAGACTTGCAAAGGTAGTTTTTTTCTAGAAAATGTTGTACTTTATTTTCCCCGAAGACTTCCTTAGGAATAAAATTGTTCCATGTATCTTTGAAATGTTCGACATCAAGGTTGTTGCTATTACTGTCAATAGCTTGTACTTTCGTTGTTACAATGTCAAAACCTTTGTTAATTAACTTTACTTGTTCACGAAGCTTGTTTTTATGATATTTATCATCTGCATCCAAAAAACAGATGTAATCCCCTTTAGCTAAGGATAGAGCTTTGTTCAGTGTAAAAGTAACACCTCGATTCTTCTGAGTTAGTAAAATGATTCTAGGATCTGTAATACTTTTGATTAGTTTGACAGAGTTATCTTTGGAACCATCATCAATAATGATTAACTCCCATTCTTGAAATGTTTGATTTAATACGGAATTAATTGCTTCTTTTATATACTTCTCATAATTGTACGAAGGCATTAAAATGCTGACTGTGGGATTTTTCATAAAGGTCCTATGGTTATATAAATAACAGATTATACCTGTTTATTAGAAATGAACCAACTGTCTTTTGTAACTACGAGAGGATGCATGTTATAATTATTTCAGAATAATAAACTTATTATGAGTAAAAAGAAAAGAACATATTCCGTTATCATAAATAGTCCTGATTACGATTTGGGATTATATAAAACAGTTAGAAATATAACTTTATTAGAAGGGCATCCTTACTTAAAGGAAGTCATAATCCTTGTAGACAAGAAAATAATGAAGGATTTGCTCTTAAAGTTGCCAACCTTAAAAGGGATAGATCTTCATTTTTCAGATATCCGAAATTTCTCTGCAGATAATTGCAAAGGAGAAAATTTGTTGTTTCTAGATTCAGGAGATTATATCTCACTAAATCTACTAGAAAGATTTGAAGAAATAGAGAAAGAGGATAACAGATTATATGTCCCAGAAGAAAAAGTTTTTTACGGTGAGCAATCATATACTCATACATCTTTGTCTTCTCAAAACGAACTTTTTACTAATATCTCAATTTTAACAGCAAATATTTGGGGAAGTAGTTTTCTTGTCACCAAAAAAGATTATATCAGAATCCAAAAAAGTGGAAAGTATTTCATGGGCATTAAATCATTTTATTGTGATGTCTTAAGTGTTGGCATGGTAGTAGATGTAATCCCTCAAACACTCTCTTTCATTCATGTTAGACAGGATTTTGACAAGAAACACCTAGTAGCATCGAAGGAAATATTCAATAAAAGAAGTGTAAAGATTAAAAGTTCAGATATTAAAGAATGGGAGAAGTCATCCATAATTCTTCCATTTTTTCTTTCTAAAAGGACAAAGAGAATACGGTCTGCCTTAACAAAAATCAAAGAGAAGGAAGATGATAGAATGATTCTGAAGAAAATTGCTTCTGAACTTTTTCCTAAGCTATACCTTAAACTTTTTGCTTTAAAAGAAAAGAGAAAAAAGAGTGAAAATGTATATAGTGAGTGGATGTTATCAGAGTGGAGAAAGATTAATGTAATAGAACCAAAACTATACCCTCCTTCAACTCCTTTGTATAGAGAAAGTCAGACTCCTTTGAACCAAAATGTAGACAATTATCTTTACGACATACTTTCTCACTTCCCAAAAGAATTAGATGTTTTGATTCTATGTCCTTGGTTGAAAAGGGGGGGGGCTGACAAATTAGTTATAAATTTGATAAAAGGATTAAAACAGGAGTTTCCCGACAGGAAAATAGGCTTAATAACGACAGAAGGGACTTCATCAGAGATTCTGTCAGAGGTTGACAAAGACATTTACTTTTTTGATTATGGTAATTCATTTGTAGCTTTAAATAGTGTTGAAAAACAAATCCTATTAAAAAGGTTTCTTATAGAGGTTAATGCTGATAAAGTTGTTAATGTTAACTCTCATTCCCTTTTTGATTTATTGCTTTCAGATAGTAAGGAACTATCTAAGTATTCTGATTACTATTGTTTCTGTTTCAGTACTAGTAGAACTAAGGAAGGTCAACTAACAGGATTCGCCTTTGATTTTATCCCTTACATAGTGAATGATTTAAAATCAGTGATTACAGATAATCATAATATTATTAAGGTCTTATCGGAGATGTTTGGTCTAGATCCAGACAGTTTTTCAGTTCTTTACCAACCTGTTCACAGTATAGATATAGAGGATAAGGATTATACTAAGAAGGAAAGTTGGGATGTATTATGGGCTAGCAGAATAGACTATGAAAAATTACCGGGAGTCTTACAGAATCTCTTAAAAAAAGTGGAAGGATTGAATATGAATTTCCATATATATGGTAGTTCTGTAATGGACAAAAGTTTTAACCTTCGCAAGCTTGAAAAATATAAAAATGTTCGCACATATGGTGCTTACAAGGGAGGGTTACACGGAATCCATGGAGAGAAGTACGATTTGTTTTTGTATACCTCTTGGTTTGATGGTATGCCTAATACCCTCTTAGAAGCAATATCTTTAGGGCTTCCTGTAGTAGCATCTAATGTTGGCGGAATTAGTGAGATTATTAAAGATGGTGAAACAGGGTTGCTAGTAGATAATATTTTTAATGAAGATGAATACTTGGAGAAACTAATTCAATATACTAGAATGGATAATAACAATCTTAATCAAGTAAGAAAAAATGCAATGTGTCGTTTACATGCGGAACATTCATGGGAGAAATATCGAAAAACTTTACACAATATTTTTAAATAAAATAAACTTATGCTATTAAAAGAAAGAAATAAACAGTTTGTTTATAGAAAGATTAATAAGGCTTTTGCGGATTTATACTCAAAAAGGAAACATAGATTGAAATTACCAAGTAATGATTTTCTAGTATCTATCGTAATGTTGAGTTTTAATCGAGTAGAAGATACGATGTTTGCCCTCCGTGAGATATATGAGCACACAAAAGTTCCCTTTGAGGTTGTAGTGTTTGATAATTCTTCTGATGAGGATGAACTGTCAATATTGAGAAAATTTGTAAGAAAATATCCGAAACTTAAGCTTATAGAGTCGTCTGTAAATTTAGGTTGTGCAAAAGGAAGGTCTGAGGCAATCAAGTATGCTAAAGGAGATTACCTTCTGTTTGTAGATAATGATATTATTGTCACCCCTTATTATTTAGAAAACTTATTATATGTCTTACAGAATAATGAGAAAACTGTTGCAGTGTGTTCTAAGGTAATCTTCCCAGATTTAACAATCCAGTTTAATGGAGGCACAATGGATGAGACAGAAGACTACTATATTTTTAATCTTCTAGACAGTGGTAAATTCTTTTGGCAAGGAGATACAGTAGATAATTATCAAACGTGCCCTTGGGTTCCAGGTGGGGCGACTCTATGGAAATCAAGATATTACAAGCACTTTCCAATAGATCCTAAAATGGAAGGAAGTTTTGAGGATAATGAAGTATGCCTTCGTATAAACAAGGCAGGGTATGATTTGAGAAATTGCCCTCAATCTTTAGTTATTCATTACCATATGAATTTCAAGGACGTTCAGTTCAGGGATCGAGAAAAGAGATATATTGAAGGGAGATACAACAACAAGCGTACGGGTAATGCATTAAGATATTTTTGGAAAGTTCATAAAAAAGCCTTTGTCTTTAATGTGGAGGAGGCAACATATGGTTTTCTGGGTCTTCCATTAACGAAAACAAAAATAATTAAATATCTCAAAAATAAAAATGATAAATAAATTACGTAATTTTAGAAACAGAGTAAGGGTGCTTGGAGTCCGAGAAGGTATAATGTTCTACTTAAATAATCTTTTATTTGGAGAGCAGGTCAATTTTAACACAAAGTTTTTAATATTGTTTTTATCAAAGGATTTCTTTAACTTGAGGGAGGGGAGAATTAAGCAGTTTTTTGGTCCTGACACCTCTTTTTTTAATAAGATAAATGTTCAGGCAAGTTACCTTTACGAGAACTGTCGTAAAGGAGATATCAAATTTTTAAAACATAACCCTGAAAAAGGGAAACTATATTTTCTCTATAAGAAGAAGTATGAGCTTGTAACTGATTATTCTGTAGGGATAATCAGTCAGATTTTTGGCTTAGAATCATATAAATTCAATAACAAGTTACTAAATAGTAAATGTAAATATACACTTTTTGATTTAGGAATGAATAAAGGCTTCTCTTCAATGTGGTTTGCGATGAATAATAAGATACATAAAGTTGTAGGGTATGAGATAAACCCATCTCTAGAAGAGTATATATTAGAAAATGCGGAGAAAAATAAAGAACTGTTTAAAAAGATAGAGGTAAATATCTTTGGTCTGTCAGATACAAATTCAAGACAGAAGCTTTACTTTCTTAAAAATGATGATGGTGTTGGGACTATGAATAAAGAATTCCATTCAAAATATTGGTCGGATTCAAGGAAAGACAAAGGAACAGAGATTGCAGTTAGCGTTAGAAAGGCTAGCACAGAACTAGGGAAGCATATGAAAAAATCTAATGGACATAGGTATATTTTAAAAATAGATGTTGAAGGTGCTGAGTACGAAATATTTGATGACCTGTTGCGTCATGGGTTAATAAATAGTTTTGATATCATTTTAGGAG
>CALDJM010000014.1 GCA_937899155.1 uncultured bacterium | reverse complement strand
TATCCCCCCAAAATAGGGGGGCAGAGTAGTAATTTAACTTTTTTTTTGAGGTATATAATTTATGACAACTAGTGATACAATTTATTTTAGTTTTGATATTAATCCTTATATTTATGAGGATTTGAATACAACTTATGGTCCTACTCTACTTAATCTTGTAGGGGGGAGTATTAGTGAAGATGAAACAGCAATTGATGACCAGACTTATGGTTTGAAGTTCTATCGTACATTTACTTTAGGTGATGATGCTAGTGGTATTGTTAACCCTACTAGTAAAACTATTACTGATGGTACTGGTACTAATTGGAGTAATAGTATGTTTAATCCAAGTAAAGGTTTACTTGATTATAAACATTGTTTCAGTCAGGACAGTACACCAAGTGATAAGGAAGTATTAGCACTTGAATGTGAATCAAGTAAATTCCATTTAGTGTATACTAAATATGATAAAGGTAACAGTTTTAATGTAAGTATAGCTGATAATGTGACTATTAATGTTGATTTCGGTGATGATATTTATAATGTTGATGCTGTTGTAATGTACAATGTTAAAACAGGATATGTTTTAGGTTATGCTATTAGTCCTGAAGAATTACAAGTAACAGGACACTATGAAATACCATTCGTGAGTGATAGTCATTATGGTAGAATTTTAATGAATTTAAGTAGATCATATGAATAAGAAAAATTATAGGGGAGGTGTAGAATAGTATGGTTAGTATAAAAAAGTATGCTGTTCAAACAACAAAAACAGATACTGGGAAACCTTTCTCAACATGGACTAACCTTGAAAATATTGCAGGTGAAGATTATAATTATGCTTCTTGTAATGTTAAAGGGGGTGAACAGGCTTCAGGTTTAAGTTTCTCTGGATTTGATTTTAATATTCCATTTGATAGTAAAATCTCTTCTATTGTGGTTACTTATGAATTGCACAAATCGAATAAGGGTTTGAGTGTTAGGTTACCTGCTGTTTATGTTAAGAAAGATGGTATTAAGGGTAGTAGTATGGGTTCTGGTAGTGTTCCAGTTAAACATTCATTTCATACTGTTACTTTTGATAAGAATAGTGGGTTGTTAAATAATTTAACACCTGAAATGTTGAATAGTAGAGATTTTAGTGTTGAGTTAACTTTCCCATATTATGGGGGTACAAGTAATGGTACTTTATATATTGATAATATTAATGTTATTGTTAATTATACATCAAGTTTAGGTTATGTTATATCTAGTGGTGAAACTTTAGGTAATTTCCCTACTGTGGATAATCCTAAAATTGTTAGTATTGATAATACTTTTAATTATATAGTGTATTTCCGTAGTGTTGATGGGAGTAGTAATGGTGATGAAACTGTTAGGGTTAATTTACCTAAGGGTTTGAAAGTTATTAGTGCTAATGGTTCTAATGTTTCTTTTGAGGATTATGATGATTTTGATGGTAATTTGCTTGGTACTGAAACTGTTATTTGGAAACCATCAATTGTTGATGGTAATGTTTTAAGTTTAAATTTAACTATAAAAGCTATTCTATTGGGTACTAATTATATTAAGAGTAATAGTAATGTTACTGGTTATACTAAACCTTTTTATGTTGAGGTTACTAGTCCTTATTCTCATGGGAGTGATGTTGAGGCTATTAGTATTAGTTTGCCTTTAATTGAACGAGGTAAGCTTAATCAATTTATTAGTGTGCTTGTTGAATCTGATAAGTATGGTAATGCTTTGATTAGTGAACCTTTAGGTGATGGGCAGTTTGCTAGTGAACCTGATAGAAGAATTAGTTTAGAGTATACTAATGGTGAAAATGCACCTTACAACCTATTAACAAATCCACCTATAATTAAAGATGGCTGTTTTAATATTGATTTGAATGAACCAATCAAGGTTTTAGATGACCATACATTTAATATCCATGTAGTAGATGAAAACAAGAACTATAAACTCAACATTGATATACCTGTAAGACCACTAAACACAGCATTAAACACATACACATTCACAGTAAAAAACATTCCATCAACACAAATAGAACAAAGAGAATACATTTTAATGCCTGATTCAGGAATACCTTACTTCTTCAAAGGAGTAAACTATACAAGTTCACATACATCAGGACCACAATTCGCTCGAAGAACAGATAAAAGAGATGATAAAGGAAACCTAATAGTGTATGAACCATACATTGTTGGAGCAGAATGTAATAATAATTATGTGATGAATAATTTTAATCTTGGAATGAGATTAGAAAAACAATATGGTTATATTGGACCAGTAAAACTACGAAGAAGCCATAGTCAAGCAAGTAACAGTACAACTAACTCCGAAATAAAAGAACAATACCAAAACCGTGTTAACTATGGGAAGAAAGGAGATTATACAGAAGTAAGAAGTGGAACACTAAGATTACCACCTAAAGATGTTGTAACATTACAAGGATTAGTCCAAATGGACAGTCCAGTACCACTCGATACTTGCCCCTCACTACC
>CALDJM010000013.1 GCA_937899155.1 uncultured bacterium | reverse complement strand
AAGTCCGAAACAAGCCGATTGGATAATGGACAAGAGCCGAAAACTATTAATTGAGGGGTCAGCAGGTTCAGGTAAAACATTATTCGCTGTACATAAAGTTATTCTATATGCCCTCCAGCATGAAGGGGCTCGTATAGGAATATTCAGACAAACATTACCATCCTTAAAAGAAACATCATGGCTTGAAATACGAAACCTCCTCTACAAATACAAAATACCCTTTGATGAAAACAAATCAGAGGGTAGAATAAAATTAAACAATGATGCAGTCTTACAATTCAAATCATTAGATAATCCTGAAAAGATAAGATCACTTAACTTAGACATGGTTTATGTTGAACAAGCCGAAGAAGTTAAAGAAGAATCCTACTTTGAACTGGAAAAACGGATAAGAGGACCAGCAAGTAGGGAGGATTATGGACAATTCTTATTAGTTGTTACACCAGCAACCACCACTCATTGGATATATGACCTTTTTCACCGAAAAGGAGTGAAAAACAGTAGTATAGTTCACTTTCACTATACAGAAAACCCATTCCTCGATGAAGTGTATATGCAGGAATATGAGGAATTAAAAGACCTTAACTATGACCTTTATGTCAAATATACCCTAGGAGAATGGGGCAATATTGAAGGATTAATCTTCGAGAAATGGGATAATAAAATGTCCACAAGGGGTTATGAGTACTATACATTCGGAATAGATTTCGGTTACAACCACCCAAACTGCTTCTTATTAATTGGTTGGTTAGATGGAGAACCATATGTTCTTGATGAACATTATAAACGAAATGAATTAAATGAGGACTTCATAAAACAACACGACCTCAAACCAGAAGACTTATATCAAGGACATGCAGATTCAGCAGCCCCTGATAAAATAGAACAATTCAGAAATGCACGATACAATGTTATCCCAGCAAAAAAGGATACAGTACAATCAATAGACACCACCAAATCCGTACAAATACACATAGATGAGAAATGTGTTAATACTTTGAAAGAAATCAAATCATGGTGTTATAAAACAGATAAAGACAACAACACCTTAGAAGAACCAGTCAAAATAAACGACCATGCAATGGATGCACTCAGATACGATGTTTACGGTAACCTAGGACCATTAAGTGGAAGCCAAGCCCAAATACGATACGAACACTCATATGCTTATTAACTATAAAAGGAGGGATAGAAAAACATGGGAATACTAGAAAGAGTTAAACACTTAAACAAAACATTAACAAACTCCGAACCACAAGCAGTCTACGAAACAGGAATAGATAAAGATATTCCATATGCTCGTGACTACAAAGACCTTTACAAAGACACACCACACATTGTGAGAAGGTCAGTTAAAAATGCTAGATATGCAGCAACAGACCCTCTTGTTAGGGGAATAATTACTGATATTATCACAAAAACCAACTCCCACCTTGAAATAGTTGGAGATAATCAAAAAGCAGTCGACCATATCATTGAAAGAGATACAGACTGGAACATAAGCTTACTAGTTGATGAACTCATAGAGAAAGGCATAGTCGATGGTACAGGATACATAGAAAAATGGTATGAAGATAATAAACTCCAATTCCGATTCCTCAAATATGATGGGAAAGACTTCCGAATCAAGGAAGTTTATGATGAATTTGGATGCCTTATGGGTTATAAACAAGTAGTTATCCGTAATAAGAAAACACAGAATGGTTGGCGAAGCAAACTATTCAATGACTTGGATAATGATTCAGAAGAACCTAAAGAAATCAACTTTGAATTAGAACAAATCATACCAGTTAAATATAATGAAATGGATGGAATGGGTAGAAGTTTAGTAATGAATATATTAGACCCAGTATACTATCGAAGAAGCCTCATGGACATGATGCCTAAGACAGTATACAAGAACAGTAACATTTTAACAGTTACAATGGGTAACTCCGACCAACCAGGATTAAGACTTGATAAGAAAGACCGAGAAGAAGTAGTAGAGAAAACAAGTAACTACCATAAGAAAGGAGCATTAATATTCCCTTATGGGGTAGAAGCAAAAATGGTGAATGGTGGATCACTACCAGACATACCAGCTTACATGAAATACTTAGAATCACTCATCTATATCGGATTGAACACACCAGAAGCAGTATTCACTTCAGAATCAAGTAACCGAGCAACAGCAGATATACAACTCGATTCACCAACAACTGGTCGTGTACTATTTTTACAATACAATCAAGAATGGGTGAATAGAATAGTATCAGATGAACTATTCAGAGCAGAACTCGACCGTAACGGTTTCGAGGGAGCTAATGTATGGTTAGAATTCAATGACTCAACAGAAACAAGCGATGAAGAAAATGTTGATGATGAAGAATCTGACAGTACAGGACAATACACAGATACAGAAGGAATCCGAAAACCAATCACCAAGAAAACACAAGAAAACACCACAAGAGATACCGTAGCCAAACAGAAAACAAGTGGAACAGATAAAGTAGGGGGTCAAGTAGGTGGTAACTCAAACACCAAGTCTAAGTGAACTCCTAGGACAAGACCCCTCCAATCTACTAAGTGGAGTTTTCACAGATGATTCACAATCAATAGATGACCATGCTTACGCCATAGCATTACTCTATTACCTTAACAATTTTTACAAGAAATATAAAACAAAATCATACAACTACATAGAACAACACTACCAAGCCGATTTAAACCAATTACAGAATCAATTAACAAGTAAAAACAGTTCTGAATTGAACAAACTCTATGATAAGTATGCTAAATCAGAGATGGATAATTATAATATACCTAAATCAAAACAAGGACAAGTGAATCTACAGTATAGAATAGATGAAACCATCACACTTGTAAACAATTCTATCACTTCAGCAATAACTGAAATGAAAAATGATATACAAGTAAAAATCCAAGTATGGAAGAATGATTTAGCTAAAAAAGCCACCGATTTCAGCATAACTGCTAATATAGAACGGTTAGGTAGAAGAATACGAACCAACATTGGTTACAGTACTACCATGGCAGACCAGAAAGCAGTACGGTCCGTTAAAAGTTTCGTTTATGGACAGAAAATGCTTTACTATTGGGTGTGTTATGGACCTAATCCTTGCAGTTGGTGTATTGCCAACAGTAAACTACCACCAAGAACCATAGAAAAGTGGGAATACGACCACCCTCATGGACATTGCGGATTAGAAGCTGCTAATCAAACAGAGTACACTATGGAGTACATGGAGTTGATAGCATGATAAAATTATTCCCAGTAGGGGATATTAATTATAAAGATTTAGGATTAGACAAACCAATCAGGTATGATGCTAACACTTTACAATACATAGCTGACCATTCAGACACAATAAAAATAACAGATGAACACACCGATAAAGTAATCGGAGAACTAACCGACATACAATTCATAGATGGAATATTACAAGCAAAAGAACCAAGTATAGATTTAACCGACTATGGATTATCACCAAAAATACAATCTAACCTAATAGATAAAGGGGATTATTACATTTTACAACACCCCATACTTGAGAATGTAGGGAGAACAAAAACCCCTCGCTCACAAATCATATACAATAGCATAGGAGAAGAGAACATGGGAAACGAAGATGAATTAAGAAGACAATTAGACAAAAAAGAAAACACAATAGCCGAACTAAGAGATGAAAATGCTATTAACAAACAAAGACTCGATGAACTCGAGGCACAATTAAAAAACACCAACCAACTTCAAGAAGAATACCATAAAGCAACAAAAACCATAGAAGAATTAACCGCTAAATCAGAAGAACTTGAAGTAAATGCTAATAAACATATTGAAGCCGTTAAAAAACGGAAATCTGAACTCATAAAAGAATTAACTAAAGATGACCCAGCAGGTGAAGACAAATTCGAGAACCTAGACATTGAAACTTTAGAATATCTTAATAATAGAGTTATCGTAGACCAAAAACCGACTGGAATACCAGAAGGTAGTGAACCTGATGGTGGAAATTCTAACAATGACTCTGAAAAACCAGAGGAAAAAAAGGATGAAGACCTAACCTATGCGGAACTTGGTGAAAAATACGGTAACATATTAGATCCAAAAATAAAAGGAGCTGAATAAACATGCCATTAGATTCAAATTTAGTAGGTACATTTTACCCCAAATCTGAGGGTCGTACCTATCTCATTAAAGAAGGAAATTTAACCGTTAATAGTGGATACTCCACAATGAACGGAAAAAGACAAGACTTCTTAGCATTCGCTAATGAAGTAACACAAGAAGACTTCGTGAAATTTAGTACCGAAGAAATGACAGTAGAAAAAGTAACCGCAGGAGATAAAGCTATTGGAATAACCATGTATCCACCTGAATGGCAGAGAGGGGCAATCCCAACTGCTGCTGCAGCAGATGGAACATATAAACGAAGAAGAGTAACTGTGTTCAGATTACTCCCTGGAGAACATAAATTCCCATTAGATGAAAATGCAGCAGCAATTAAAATGGGTGATAGTTTACAAATCGACCCAGCCACCATGAAATTAATAATATCCCCAACTGCAACAAATGTTACAGCTTTACAAGATAAAGCAGCTAAAGCAGGAAACTATATTTTAGTATCCCTTGAAGGGTCAACAGTACCTGTTAAATCAGCATAATCATATTAAGGAGGATTAAATAAAAATGCCACAAGATTCAACAGATTTATCCTTACTCGGAGCATATGAGTCAGGATATATTCAAGCAAACACACAAAAACAAGTTGTTGATAATTTTAAACTCGCAGGATTATTCCCAAGAGTAATCACCAACGATAAACAAGTAACCATCACCGAGGGAGTCCCTCTTGGAGAATTCGATAAAGAAATAGTAGGAGAAGAAAAAGTTCGTGGAATCACCATGGGTGCAACACCAAGAAAAATAAGAACCAAACTCCGAAGCCCAAAAGGAATGAAACTCGACCAATCAGAAATCATGATGGAAATCGAACAAAAACAATTAGAAGATGACCGTTTAGATTTAAACACACTCATAAGCAACATTAGTTACTCTTTAGCTAAAGATATTGACCAAATGGTCTACGATTGTGCTATTGAATATGCTACTGAAGTAAGTGATAGTAAAATAATTGGAAAATGGACTGCTAATGATATAGAAACTATCGTAGCAGATACTGTTCGTATGAAAAATAAATTACGACCAAAACCATACATTATAGATCAATTCGCATTAGGTGCAGAAGCACAAACAGAAGTAGAAGTAAAATCCGCAAAATTACCAACCAAATGGCAATTACCAATCAATGGTTACCAATTAGAAGATGTAGTCAGACTCGGTAGTACCAATTTCAGTTGGGGGGGAGCAGACATGGACCCATCAGAACTCTTAGCATTCAGTTCCC
>CALDJM010000012.1 GCA_937899155.1 uncultured bacterium | reverse complement strand
TGATGCTAATCCGTTTAAGGTTTTGCATATAGGACATCTGTATTCCAATGCTGTAGGAGAGGCTTTTTCAAGGCTTCAGGAGGTGCTAGGAGGTACTGTTAAGAGAGCTAACTATCAAGGAGATGTTGGGCTTCATGTTGCTAAAACACTTTGGGGGTTAGAGAAGAAGTTAAGTGCTGAAGGGAAGAGCTTTGCTGATATAGAGAAGTTGTCATTGTTAGAGAGAGTGAAATATCTAGGAGATGCATATGTGGAAGGGGCTGAAGTATATGACTATTCTGATGATAAAGAGGCAAAGAAAGAGATGGATGAGATTAATTACTACATCTTTTATATGATTACACCAGTGTTAGAGAAAAGAGATTTTAAAAGGTTTGAAGAGGTTGGTATGAAGGAGAAATATAGTAAGGGTAGGCTTTGGTGCTTGGATTTTTTTGAGACGATATATGAGAGATTGGGAACGAAGTTTGATTACTATTTCTTTGAGAGTGAAGTAGGTGAGGTCGGGTTAAAGTTGGTTTTAGATAATGTAGGAAAGGTTTTTAAGGAGGATGGTGGTGCGATTATTTATGAAGGTGATGAGAAAAAGAATCTTCATACAAGGGTTTTTGTAAATAAGTACGGTCTTCCAACATATGAAGCTAAGGAATTGGGTCTTGCTGTTAAGAAAAAAGAGGTGGTTGGATATGACCACTCTGTTATCATCACTGCAAATGAGCAAAGTGGCTATTTTAAAGTGGTTATGGATGCTCTTGGCAAACTTGACAGTGAAAGTGCTAAGGGGACTCAACACTTCTCTCACGGTATGGTAAAGTTGCCAAATGCTCAAAAAATGTCAAGCAGGAGAGGTGGCGTGATTTCGGCTGAATGGTTGCTTGACGAGGTAAAGGTTAAAGTTATTGAAAAAATGAAGGAGGTGGATAATGTCTCCAGTGAGGAAACTGAAAAGATTGCAGAGAAGATTGCTGTTGGAGCTATTAGATATGCCTTTTTGAAGGTAGCCGTTGGAAATGATATTGTTTTTGATTTTGAGAAAGCTACATCTTTTGAGGGGGATTCTGGTCCATATATTCAGTATACATACTCAAGAGCTTTAGCTCTGGTTTCGGAGTTTGGAAATGATTCTGTAGGTAATCTCTGTATTGGTAGGTGTTTAGAAAATCCTTTTGTCTTGAATTTAATCAGAAGTGTAAGCAAGTACAAGGAGGTTCTGCTTGATAGTGCCTTGGCGTACTCTCCATCGATTTTATGTCAATATCTTTTTGATTTATCTCAAATTTTTAATTCTTTTTATCAGAATGTTAGATTGTCTGAAATGTCAGAAGATGAAAGAATTCCAATTATTTTGATTATTAAGGCTCTTACTAATGTTTTGCAAGATGGTTTGTACAAACTTGGTATAGAGGTTGTTGAGAGAATGTAATTTATTAAAACAAATATATGGACTCTTCTAAAACTTTTCTTAAAAATAATGTGTTTCTGATTCTTGCTATCATATATCTAATTCTGCCAATAGATTTGATACCAGATAGAGTGCCTCTGTTTGGTAATTTAGATGATGCGACTCTCTTTGTCTTGGCATTGATACAGAAGTATGTAGAATTAAAGAAGGAAAAAGAAGGGGAAGAGAAAAAAGAAGAAAAAGTTCAGGAAGGGGAGATTGTTAGATAGAACGGGGTGTAGTTCAGATGGCTAGAACGCTACATTCGGGATGTAGAGGTCGTCCGTTCAAGTCGGATCACCCCGATTTAATGTTTTTTGTAATATTTAATGAAAAAACTGCCAAAGGTTACGAAGCGACAATTATTAGAACAGATGTCTGATATTGGGGATTCGGACATGGTTAAAAAAGCTTCTGATATTGTACAAAAGGCTCATTCTAATCAGAAGCGAGAGAGTGGAGGTTCCTATCTTTACGAGCATGTGTATTATGTTACTTCTTTACTTTTGACTTCATACAGAAATGACAAAGATATTGAGATATTAGTTGTTTGCTCATTACTTCATGATACTGTAGAAGATGCCGGTGTTAAAATATCTCAAATTCAGAAGATTTTTGGAGAGAGGGTAGCTGAAATTGTTTCTTTGTTGTCAAAACCTTCGGAGAGCAAAAATAAATTGCTTTCCCTTGATGAGAAATATATGGAAACTCAAAACTATCTAGAAAGATTGTCAGGAAATCGGGAGGCGGTGATAGTTAAAATTTTTGATAGAATTGCAAATGTTGAGTGTATAGATGAGTTGGCTGTGGAAAGGAATCCTAAGAAATATTTAAGGTGTTACAAAGAGACAAAAAATCTTTATATACCCCTTGCAAAAAAGTATGACTTGCAAAAACAGGTGAAAATTTTAGAGAGTGAGATTGACAGAGTAGAAGGTTTATTGGGGAATATATTGCTAACCTATAAATATTAGAAAACACTCTGTTTTTTATTGTTGTATCGGTGGAACATCTAGAATTTTATATTTAGAAATTTTATTTTTCTGTTGAAATCTTCTAAACTGCAAAACAACTTAATTTGTTCGGGAGGAAGGAGATCTGTTTCCTTTTCGCTTTTTACTGCTCTTTCTTTTTGTATCTGAATATGTGAACATTGAAGTTTTTTGTTTTGTGGAAAACTTTTAATGTGTTGTTTTAGTGAAGTTTCACTTTCCTGTGTTCTTTTTGCTAGATTTTTAAGAAAGCTTTTTTAGTGCTTTTCCTGTATAGCTATTACTGTTTTTGATGATATCACTAACTTGTCCTTGTGCGACAATCTGACCCCCTTTATCTCCTCCTTCTGGTCCTAGGTCTATTATCCAGTCAGAATTCTTTATTATATCAAGGTTGTGTTCGACCACCAAAACAGTGTTTCCTTTCTGTACTAATTCGTCAAGAATTTTTAATAGATTGTCTACATCGTAGTAGTGAAGTCCTGTAGTCGGTTCGTCTAGTATGTAGAGGGTTTTGCCTGTGGAGATTTTTGAGAGCTCTTTTGCCAATTTTACTCTTTGGGATTCTCCTCCTGAGAGGGTTAGAGCTGACTGTCCAAGTTCTATATATCCAAGTCCAACCTTTTCTAGAATTTCTAATTTTCTTTTAATTGATGGGTGGCTTTTGAAAAAAGGTACGGCTTCGGACACAGTCATGTTGAGTATGTCGTTAATATTTTTTCCTTTGTAGTCGATTTGCAAAATATCGGAATTGTATCTGGTGCCGTTGCAGTGGTCGCATGTGATGTATATGTCTGAAAGAAATTGCATCTCGATTTTTATCTCGCCGTCTCCTTTGCATTTTTCGCATCTGCCACCTTTGACATTGAAACTAAATCTACCTGGTTTGTATCCTCTTGCTTTGGACTCGTTTAGTTCTGCGAAGAGGTCTCTTATCTGTGTGAAGACATCTGTGTATGTGGCTGGGTTTGATCTGGGGGTTCGACCTATAGGGGATTGGTCTATACTGATGACTTTGTCTATGTTTTCCACTCCAGTGATGTTGTCGTATTGACCCTCTAACTGTCTTGCATGCATAATTTTGTTTGCTAGGGCTGGTACTAGAGTGTTTTCTATCAAAGAAGACTTCCCACTGCCAGAAATACCAGTTATGGTTATTAGTCTACCTAATGGGAGGGTTATATCTATGCTCTTTAAATTGTTGGTAGATGCTCCAAATAGGGAAATACTATTCTTTAGGTCCTCGCTTTTTGTGTCGAGTATCTCTCTGTTGATAGACAGGGTGTTGTTGAGATATTTAGCAGTCAAGGTGTCGGATTGCTTGATTTGTTTGTATGTTCCTTCGGCAGAGACTTCTCCTCCTTTTTTACCAGCATATGGACCTATGTCGACAATCCAATCTGCTTGGCTCATAGTGCTAGGGTCATGTTCTACAACAATTAAAGAGTTCCCTTCATCTCTTAGCTGTTTTAGAGAGGTGATTAATTTCCCAACATCTCTAGAATGCAGTCCAATTGAAGGTTCGTCAAGGACATAAATGACACCAGATAATCTAGTACCAATCTGTGATGCTAATCTAATTCTTTGTGATTCTCCTCCTGATAGTGTTCCTGCTTGTCTGGAGAGTGTTAAATACTCTAATCCGACATTTATTAAAAAGCCTAATCTTACTAATATTTCTTTTATGATTGGTTCTGCAATTTTCTTCCGACTTCCTTCTAACTTAAGATTCTTAATGAATGAATGTGCTTTTGTTATAGACATATTGGTAACATCAACAATATTTTTCTTTTCAATTGTGACAGCTAGAGAGTACGGTTTTAATCTTTTTCCATTACAATCAGGACAGATACTTTCTGTCATATATCTTTCGTAGGCAAACCGAGCATATTCTGAAGTTGTCTCGCTATATTTCCTTTCCAGTTCAGGGATAACTCCTTCATATTTTGTTGTATGTGTATTTGTGTGTCCAAATCTGTTGGTATATTCGATTTCGTAATATGGTTTAGCACCTTTTCCGTAGAAGATTAAGTCAAATATTTTTTCAGGGTATGATTTAATTGGTGCTCTTAGATCGAAGTTATGTACTCTAGCTACTTCATTAAGTATTCTGGTTGTCCAACTGTCTTTAGTTGTTCTGTTTCCCCAAGGGAATATCCCACCTTCTCTGATAGTTAGGTTTGGATTGTATAGTAGGTTTATATCAATCTGTTTGAATGAGCCTAAGCCAGAGCATTTTGTACAAGCACCTTCAGGAGCATTAAAAGAGAAAGAGAGTGGGGTAATTTTGGGATATGAAAGGTCACACTTCATGCAGCTATTGTTTTCTGAAAGTAATAGTTCCTCTTTATCCTTGATGATTTTTACTTCTCCACCAGATTCTGTAATAGCAAGTTCGATATCATCAGTTAATCTCTTTTTGAAATCAGGTGTGTTGACGTTATCTGGGGTGAGTCTGTCAATGACTAAATCTATACTATGCTTCTTATTCTCTTCTAGTACTAGGTCTTCAACATCATCTAAAAGGTATGTTTCGTTGTCTATTATTACTCTTAAGAACCCTTTGGATAACAGATGGGCTAGGAGTGATTTATACTGTCCCTTCCTGTTTTTTATCAACGGTGAAACAATAGTAACATTCTCTGTGGAACCTTTTAGCATTCTGAGTACTTTCTTTGTAATCTCTTGTACCGTTTGTGACTGGATAGGCTCTCCACAATTCGGACAGTGTGCTTGTCCGATATGTCCGAATAATAGTCGAAGGTAGTTATAAACTTCTGTAATTGTTCCAACAGTAGATCTTGGATTTGAACCTGTTGTTTTTTGGTCTATTGATATCGCAGGAGAAAGTCCAGTTATCGACTCTACATCAGGTTTCTTCATAATACCAAGAAACTGCCTTGCATAGGACGAAAGGGATTCAACATATCTTCTTTGTCCTTCTGCATATATTGTGTCAAAAGCTAAGGAAGACTTACCACATCCAGAAACACCTGTTAGTACGACAAGTTTGTTTTTGGGAATATCCAAGGAGATATTTTTCAGATTATTCTCCTTCGCTCCTCTGATTTTAATGAATTCTGTTTTCATAGCCACACTTATTATACCATGAAAATGGGTTAGACATTCTCCCATAGTAAGATTAAAAAACCTGAAAAAACAGTGTTTAGTCCTCTCTGTATAAGGATTAAATTGCCGACCAGGTCTGTATGGGGTATAATGTTTTTGTGCACCCGTAGCTCAATTGGATAGA
>CALDJM010000011.1 GCA_937899155.1 uncultured bacterium | reverse complement strand
CCTTGACATAACCACACCTTTTATGAATAATTTAATACGGTTATATAATTTTTAATCAATAAATTATGAAAGACAATACAATGAAATGTATATATCTCGTAATCATAGCCCTCTTGGTTCTGTTTGTAGGTATATGCATTAAAAGGAAATTCCTATGTCCTAAATGTGAAGAAATTAAAGAGGGAAATGTAAGACCAAAAGGAATGATGCTACTTATAGAATTTAATAACACAGACGGTTTAGCAAATATGGTTAATGATATGAAGAAAAGAAATATTAAAGGTTTGCTTATGGTAAATGCTGACTTCATAAAGAAAAATGCTGAAGAATTAAAAGAGATTCTCAAAACAGGAGTTGTCGAGCTTTGTCCATCATACGATCCAGAACCTTTCTGGGGTATGACATATGAAAAACAACACTCCATTATTTCTGAAATGATTGAGAATGCAAAAAAATACTTAGATGTAACACCAAGAGTTATTAGCTCTAGATACATGGCATCTGATGAAACAACAATCAAGGTTGCAGAAGAATTAGGAATTGAATATATAACTGCAAGAGGAACAACAGAGCTTAAGACAACCATATACAAACCAGAGGAATACAATGTAAAGATTATCTCTGTTTCTAACTTAGATGTTCCTGAATTCAAATATGGAAGCTTCTGTGATTACAGTTTTTATGAAAGAGCTGGAGAGCCTCAAGATATGGAGAATCAATTCAAGAGAGCTATTAAGAATGAAAAAATCATGGCTGTCTCCCATACATACATAGGTGGATTTAAAGAAAGGTGGAACGAGATGTGGCACAGATTATGGGATAACTACAATGTTGAATGGGTTGATTTAGATGCTTTGGGAAGTGTAGACAAGAATATGCCAATGTGGCAAATACCTGTAAATAAGAATGCTCCATATACTCCAGAAAAGATTAGACCGAAGTTGGATTTTCAAGATGAAGCAAATGTTATAAACCCATGTAAAGTTGAAGACCTTAACCAAGATAGTACATATGTCCCAAAAGATAGAAGTAAAAGTGTTGTAATCTTCCATAATAATAGTGGAGTGATGTGCCAAGACTTACTACATTTCTTAAAAGAAAATAAGATTGATTACGAAGAACATAAATCAACAGATACAGATTTTGTCTCACAGCTAAACTCATATAAAAAAGGAAAGAGCGAAGGAGTTTCAGACTCCTACAGTTACTACCCTATCCTCTTCATTGGAGACAGAGCTTTCTCTGGATATAACAAAGATATTGAGAAGGAAATAAAGGGAATTTTAGGAATAAAATAACAAAAATGGTTGCGGGGGCTGGATTCGAACCAGCGACCTTTAGGTTATGAGCCTAACGAGCTTCCACTGCTCTACCCCGCGATTACTTTAATTAACCTCTCAGTTATATCACTTTTTAAAGTTTTGTTCAAATACCATATTTCAAAAACTCATACCAAACAACATATGTTGGAAGTTTTTCCTTCTCTTGACCAGCATACAAATATGTATTTACCCTATCTTTAGCACTATCCAACAAAGATTCTGGTATCACAAAAAGATATTCATTATCCCCACTAAAATTCAACCTATCCCTTGCCTGTTCCTCCAAATATTCATTAGATTGCATAGATACTAAGGCCAACTCAAGTTTCAAATTCTTTAATCTCAAATCATCAACTTCTTTTCTAGCTCTTTTAGATATCTCAAGTTTTTCTCCAGTTATTTTAATTGAGTTGTATACACTGTAAAAGAGGAATACTGCAATAGCGACAAGGGCTAACTGTACTAATTTATTCGTAAAAATATTGTTTACGGGCCTACTTTTTGTCTTAGATTCGGCAGAAACTAACTCTTTTACATCTTTATATGTCATTTTTCCCATACTTAATATTAACAGTTTTAGGAAACTTTTCCATATAGCCCCATATACTTTTACTATTGCTCTTAACCCTCTAGGATGATATAATTATTCTATAGTTGCCTAATTATAACTATATGCCCCTTAATTTTAATGTTTACAAATGTGGCAGGTATAAATAATGTGAACTTTAAGGAAAAGGCAGAACTTTTCGCAAAAGATCTTGCCTCGAAAGGTCGCTCTGAATCTACAATTATCGCTTATGCTAAAGATATAGAGCAATTGTTAAATTACTTCTCTAAAAAAGGGGTCATTTCTTTGGATAAAGTGACAATTGAGGATTTAGAAGGATATAAACAAAACCTACAGGATAACAACTACACACCAAAAAGTGTCTCTAGAAAAATAAATAGCACTAGAACATTTTTTAGATATCTGTTGGAAAACAACCATATTAGCGATAATGTGTCAGAGAAATTGGCACATCCTAGATTTGAGATTAAACCTCCTAGAGTTTTAACAGAAATGGAGTACAGAGCTTTAAGAGATGTTAGTCGTGTAGACATTAGACTCTACTCTATCGTAGAGATTCTTTTGCAAACAGGTATTAGAATCGGTGAGTTAGCAGGACTTTCACTAGAAGACATTAGACAGTCCAAAGATGGGAAGATTGATTTCCTCTATATCAAAGCTGCTGGTAGTCATCCTTCGAGGAAAGTTCCGTTGAACAAATCTGCGAAGAAAGCTTTAGATGATTATATTTCAGTTAGACCAGAGACAGAGGATGATACTATTTTTGTTACAAAGAATGGAAGACCTTTACTTGTAAGAAATATTAGAACAGCTATTGATAAGTCTTTTGAAAAATCAGGCATTAAAAATGCTAAGGTTAATGACCTTAGAAATACATTCATTGCACATCATTTAGCGAATGGTGTTGGTCTCCCTACAGTTTCTAAACTTGTTGGACATAAAAGACTTTCTACAACAGAGAAATATCTGAACATTATTCCAACTGTTGGTAAAGAAGAGAGAAATCTCAAGGAACTATAAAACCTTTCACCAAGGAAATTTATTGCGATTTCATTATACCTATAGTATAATTAGGTAGAGTCAATCGCTCTTAAAAACAGAAAAGGAGATTTCCCCATGACCACAGTATTTTTATCAAACCAAGAAGTCGTCAAAGCTCTCGAGGCTACCTTTAAGGATTCAAATCTGGAAATATTTAACTCTATTAGAAACCAATTACCTGAGGCAATAGCTAACATACCTATAACCCCTTGGTCTCTTATAGAAAAATCCTACTTTGTTTTCAACAAGCAGAAACAAAGGAAACACTTGGAAAGATTTCTAGCAAATCTTCCTATTGCAAAAAATGCTTTTATTGACACTCAGGAAGATATATTCCCTCCTATGATGTATCTCTTAATCCAAAGAGATGAAAATTTCATATCTGTAGAAGAATGGAATATCTTGGATGCTCTAAAAAAGTCTACTGGAGAAGATTTCCCATATATCAAGAAGATTCATATATTAGAACTTCTTGATTGTAAAACACCTTCTGGAAAAGGCACGGATATTGTTAAGTGCCTTGATGAGGCCCTGAGGAGATCAAAGAGTGCACCTATTAGGAAGCATAGGATAGATTTCTTTAGAAACCTTACCCTTGATAACGAGGAAGAAACGAGATATTTGCAAAATGTCTTAAACTTGATAGTAACTTACGATTGATTCTAAAATACAGCATTGATAGAAATATCAACATTTATTCTAAAACAAGAATAACTATCAATGCTGTATCAATCCTCTTTACAATGAAATGGGAATAGGTGGACTCGAACCACCGACCACGGCTTTATAAGAACCGCGCTCTAACCGCCTGAGCTATATTCCCATATATAATGCGATATTCTACCAAAACTTCGGCTATATTAGAAGCCTTTCATCTAAAACATTGGAGGGAAACCTGCTGTAGGCTGTTCTTGTGGTTGTTCTGGCTCCTTATCCAATTGCGACCTAATTCGTATATCCTCCCCTACAACATTAATATCCCTACCGTATTTCATTCTAGACATATCTTTTATCACCTGCACAAT
Organism: uncultured bacterium; assembly: GCA_937899155.1. Classification (GTDB taxonomy): domain Bacteria; phylum Patescibacteriota; class Dojkabacteria; order SC72; family SC72; genus UBA5232. The sequence continues at coordinate 11,300 of CALDJM010000011.1, read as the reverse complement.
CTTATCATCTGTTGGCAAATCAAATCCTGATTCTGGGAAAGCTTTACCGTACGAAGTATCTAAAGAAAAAGGAGATGGATAGGAACCCTTTGTTAGAAGTTTTGTGTAGTAATGAGCCATACCTTGGTTAACAATATCTCCTGCTGTAATATATCCTTCAAAAGGTGTCTCTAAGAACTGAGCATCCTCTGGACTACATCTTGCAATAAATAAAGTACCAACATTACCAAACACTGCATTTTTAATATCCTCAGGAAGCTGACCAATATACTGATGAGCTAGAGTTAAATTCAACCTATACTTTCGAGCCTCAGAAAGGATAGAACTAAACTCCTCTGTTGCAAAGTTCTGAAACTCATCTGCATAGAAAAAGAAGTCCTTTCTCTCTTTCTCTGGAATATTCTCTCTACTTAATGCAGCTGCAAGAAGTTTTTGAACTATCAAAAGTCCCAAGAAAGACATATTCTCATCACCTATCAAACCTTTTGAAAGATTCACAATCAAAATTTTCCCTTCATCCATTACTTTCCTAAAATCAAAAGACGATTGAGATTGACCTATGATATTTCTGATGGCTAAGTTAGTTGTAAACTTATCAAACTTAGAAATGAAGTATGTTAAAGACTCAGCCTTAGTCTTTTTATCTGTCTTTGCAACCTGATCTGTCCAATACCTAACAACTAATTCATCTTTAACCAATGGTAACCAATGACTCATAACCCAATCCTCATCTTGAAGAATTCTAACTACTTCTATGAGTGTAGAATCTGGTTTGGCCATAGCTGTCAACATAGAGTTTCTAACAGCCTGCTGGAATGCTGGACCTGCATACCCCTGATTGTTTGGGTCAAAAAGTCTGATTAGTAAAGCTAAGAAACTATTTACAATCTGGTGTTTATGTTGCTCATTGTAATACTCCATAATATTAAGACCAAAAGGTCTCTCAAAGTCACCAGCATTAAAATAAATCACATCCTCTGCTCTCTCTGCAGGAATCCTTTCCAATATCATATCTGCAGCGGAACCGTGAGGATCTATAAAACAGACACCATCACCATTAAAAATATCTTGCATTATCATTCTTACCATTAACCAAGATTTACCTGTACCTGTTTGTCCCAAAATATATGCATGCCTCCTCCTATCATCTCTCTCAAAACAAACCATTTTCTTTTTCCCTCTGAAATAGTTGTTACCAACCCAAATAGTATCTACAGAATTAATATCAGAACTAATCTCGTTATCTGCTGGTAGTTCTTTTGAAAGTAACCACTTAATATTTGGAGTTGTAATATCTTTATTAGGGAAATGATACAAACCTGCAAGCTCTTCAAGATTAAGAATACTACTTTCATCTTCGGGAGTCCTTCTATATATCACATCATAGAGAAAAGCTTTCTGTTCATTTTCTTTAACCTTCTTCTTCTTTAATTTATTAATACCTGGATTTGCATACTGATCAAAAGCTGCAACAATATTATCCAAATGCATCTTTGCAATTGCTTTATCAGGAGCACTTGTTACAATCCTAATTTCTGCAATGAGTCCAGGCTTTGAAACTTTCTTATTTACAGCCTCTATCTTCTCATGTGGCACATTAATCTTCTTCTTTTCTGGATCAGAATTATTCTTCTCAATATTCTGAACAAAAGAAGAACCATTTTTCTGCCATTTAGAATCAGTTGGAGAAACAACAAGTTGCACTAATGCACCCTCATTCTCCGACATCTTACTAAGAGTACTCAGAATATTTGCCATTGGATCTCCTGTGAAGCCCTCTGCCACTCGAATTGGATAGTATGAGTCTTCATCTAAAATCAATCTAGAACACTCTATTTCTGTATTTGGTGCAAAAATATTATATTCATCAACAACAGCAACATCAGCATCTTGATACGAACCTAATATCTGTTTCTCTACCAAATCAGCATATTTTCTAGGACAATGAACAAAAAATCTAATTTCACCAGGAAGACCAACCATTTCAAAACTAACACAGTTATTTACACTAAAACTACTTGCAAGACCTTCAGCTTTGCCTCCTATGCCATATATATTTGCAAACATTTTTTCAGCCGAACCTATCTCTACCTCATTGTCCCTTAAAACTCTAACTTCCATTAAAACCCCATCATTTGCTTTCTCATTTCTATCCTTTTTCCTTAATTTCTTTCTAGCAAGAAAAAAGGCTGCTACACATGTTCCTACGAAGAGAACAGCAAATGTTATCCAACCCCAAGGGATTTTAATATTCTCCACACTATATGAATTATCAGGATATTTCACAGTGCTATTTGTTTCTTTTGGCACTGGACCAACTACCTGCGTATACAAAATGTTGTCGGAATACATAAAAGGACAGTATCTATCTTATCCTTACAGAATATCACACCAAAGGGGATATATCAAAACAAAACTACTGAGTTACAGGAACACCTTCTATTTTTGATTGAAGTATTCCAGCTGCTTCATCTCCAGAGGTAAAAGAACTATTACTTCCTGATGGCAATGGGTGACCATGACCATCCCATTTTTTTCGTTCTACCTCTACTGGTTTTACATCTACAGAAGCAGGATTAGGTTGAAGATTTGCCTCTCTAGCAACATCTTCTCTTACAACTGAACCTTCTAATGCTTCGACATTATTAGAAGTAGTTGGATTCTCTAAGTTTGGTGAAGATGGTAATCTCTCTAACACATTATCAAGAGAATTTATGGGTTGTTCGATACTGTTATTGTTCATCATATGTCCTATATTATACCACAAATTTCCTGCTTTCGTAAAGCATTTCTTTATCTAAATCCCTCTCTCTTTGCTTCTCTTTTTTCTCATACTGCTTCTTTCCTTTGGCAAATGCCACCTCTACTTTTACCAACCTACCCTTAGTATATATTGAAAGAGGTATCAAGGTTAATTTTTTAGCCTGCATCTTACTCTGGATCTGTATCAATTCCTTTTTCTTAACAAGCAATTTTCTACTCTTTCTACTATCATAATGCTCATCAGAACTATATTTATATCTAGGGATATCTGTATTTACTAGATAAAGGTCTCCATCTATTACTTTGACAAAAGAATCTGTTAAATCAGCTCTTCCATCTTTAATACTTTTGACTTCCGCACCAGTTAAAACAATACCTGCTTCAAAAGAATCGATTATTGTATAGTTAAAAGTAGCCTTTTTATTTGAAATTTTCATAGCCAATTATACTACAATACTATCTTCCAAACAGTAGTACCTTCAAGGACATACATGTTTTCACCTTTGTAGTCTACAACAAAATCTTTCACATTTTTGAACATATTCTCATCATTCCCTCTGTATTCATACTGTTTTAGCAAAAGAAGCTGATTAGGATGTCGCAAATCCTTACCTCCTTCTTGAGGTTTTTCGAATTTAAGAAATCTCTTCCCTTCACTATCAAACATGTACAATCCACTATCCATACTGTCAGCATATGTATATCCTTTTGTTATCTTACCCAAATCCCCAGATAGACCTGTTATCCCAAACTCTGTCTGTACCTGTTTTTGCTCTACATAGTTCCATGAATATCTCAAGATACCCTCTTCTTGATCTACGGTGATATATACACTGAAATCACCTAAGATATCCATACCATGAGCAAAGGCTTCATTCTCTATATATTTACTTAACATAGAATACCTGTCTCCATATACTGCAGATGATCTTAATACAGATTTCTGATCAGCAGAAAGAAGATATACATTGTCATTCTCAGTTAGAATAATCATATCCCTAATATCTTTTGACTGTATATCTCTACCTAAAAGACCTGGTAGTGTAATTGCATTGCCAAAAGTACCATCATCATTGATCGGTATCTTAAGAACTCCAGCATCTTGATCGTATACAAAGACACCTTTCACACCTACAGACACATTCATTGGACTCTTAAAAATCTTCTCTTTGTCTTCTATTATCTCTACAGAAGGTGTTTCTTTCAAATATGTAAAGAATACTGATTTTTTACCTTTATCCGTTATGAAGATACCTTCAGCACCATTCTTATCTCTATATATTTCTATATCTGTGGGGTCACTGCCTTCACCAGACCCATTTAACACCATATCCAAATAACTAACAATATTATTACTCTCTTTTGAAATTCCTATTTTCTTAAACAGTTTGTCACCTATACTTGAGAGTTTCTTTCCTATTTCATCTCTCTTCTGCACATCTTTTTCTCTCATACCTTCAGGTACTGCTTTGAATAGTTGTTCTGCTTCAAAGTATGTTATCTCTGCACCTGCCCTATCTGTATCCAAATTACTTTCTGTTTTTTCTAATAGATTCTCAATATTTTTAAACTTAGCATTTGCATCCTTACTTAGCTCATTCAATTTCTTTGTCTTCATAGTGAAGTTAATACCAAAAACAACGAGCAAAACAAGCACTATTACAGAGAAAAGCTGTTTGAATCTCTTACCTCTCAAATCTCTAACTTTGTAGTCATCAATTCGCATATTTGATTTAACAACAGGTCTTCTTGGTCTTTTTCCTAGACTTATTTGAGAATATCTTGCCATGAATCGTTTGTACCACTGCTTCTGTGCGAATTTGTTTGTGAGTTTCACCCAAAGTTTAGATGATAGCTCTTTGATTTTCGACAGTATTTTTGCAAAAAGATTTTTAATCCATTGAAACATTTTCTTTAACTTTTCCTTACCTTCTGGTGTTATTTTTATTTTAGTAGAGAGTTTAGTAAGAAAAAGTTTAATCTTAAAAAACATCTCAGAAACCTTTCTCTTTGTATTACCTTGACTCTTTCTCTTTACCTCTTTAACAAAGAGTCTTGGCATGGGAGCTATCTCTTCTTTCTTTAACTTTTCTTGCTGTTCTAGCTCAACCTTAGCATCTTCATTTTCTTGCTCATCTTTAGGTATGAAGGAAGGAACTATTTTATTTTGTGCTATCTCCTTTGGTTTTATTGGTTCATCTGTTCCAAAACAAAGTATCGCAGAAGACTCTGGGAGATTAACACCTATCTTAGTAATTTCTCTATACAGTTTCTTTTCTTTGGAAGAGGATATTATATCTGGTATATGGGTAGATAAAATACCTTCTGTAGATAGTAGTAGTGCTTCATTTTCCTCTAGTACTATACCTGCTGTATTTGCATTTTTACTCTGCATTATTTCAGCAATATTAATTGCTTGACCATCTTTTAGAACATAGATTTCACCACTTCCAACAGAACCGATGTAGAGACCTTCTTTCTTTGCTAAGACAACGAGTATTGTTGTTTTGATATCGACATTCTCTATATCCTTGTCCGTCTGCATTAAAGTTTTAAGCTTGTTTACACCTTCTTCCAGAGCATTCTTCATTGCTTCATTTGTTGTCTTAACATGAGAATAGAGATATCCATCTGAGATACTATCCATTACAAATTTAGAGAGTCTAAGAAGAGGAGCTTTTTGTTCTGAGGATATTTTAAGCAGAATGTATAGGTCGCCATCTTTTGGAGATTTCTCTGTTCGAGTTTCAAAAAGATTTCTATATATTGTCACATACGAGTGACTATCTTTTGAATTTGAGATGTATTGTTGGGCAGAGGTTTTCATCTATGCTAAAGCTAAGAATAGTATGCTCAAAAGAGAGCCTACTACTGTTGTAATTATATATATTACAATAATACTTTTTGCAATTTTATTTTGTGAAGTTGAGAAGGTATCTGAGAGTAGTCTAGCTCTTAGGAAAAGAATTAATGCAAAGAGGACATTGCCTAATATAAAAATTAAAAGAGGGAATTTAAGTACAGAGTATATGTTTATCTCTCCGAAGTCTTTGACATGCTCTACTTTTTTGTTTGAGTCTATGACTTTTTTGACCTCCTCCATTTGTGAGGTTTTACCTAGAATCTCTGGTTGTAATTCGTCTAAGAATTCTAATGGATCCATCATATCTCACCTCCTTTTTTTAATTCCAAGAGGTCTGAAAGTATGTCTTGAACCTCTTTTGGATTAGCTATGTCATCGAATTCTATTTCTGCTTTGGAACCAGCTGTTTGGATATATACTGTTCCAATATTGAAGAAATTAGAAAGCATACCTACTTGTTTTGCTGTTATGTCTTCTATTTTATCTAATCTTGCTTCTGTTGCCTGATATGTGAAGAGTGCTTTTATATCGATGTCTACGACTCTTTGGTCTGTTATGATGTTAACATTGTAGAACCATTTTAGGAATGTAAACATGGCAATAGATAGTGCTATAAGGAGAATCAAAAGAAAGAGAGACAGTCCTATCAATACACTTCCTAATAACCTAGAAGAGAAGATTAGTGTAGCAAAAGCCAGAATTACTAAAAAAAGAACTGTTAGAATTTGAGAAAGAAATCCCCCCCAGTGTTTTCGGGTAACTAGTATTACTTGCTCATCGTTATCTTTCCCTGCAAATTTAGCATTTCTAGGGAAAGGCATAAATGAATAAGTGTTTTTACCTTGAAGATGAGAAACAAAAGACTTATCCATTTTCACATATTTCTCTGGGATGTTTTGGTTACTATTACTCATACATTAGAATACCATAGGTTTTTATTGAAAACAAGGGCTTTTAAGCTACTTTGCCTCAACATTAAAGTATGCATATGATGATTGTTGTTGAATTCTCATATGTCCAGGTGCCATTTGGTTGTATATATTTTTGAAGTTTAGTCCAGTAATGGATATTGAGCCTCTGTTTGTTTCAAATGTAACACTTATTGTTTTCCCATCAGCAAGGGCTGTACTTACAGAGGATACTGACGTTACTGGATTTGCAAGAAGAGACTGCATTTCTGCCAATGTGTAAGGAGTTTTATCATTTCTTCCATAATCAAGTCTACCTGGACAAGAACCGTAATCACTAGGTAGTAGTCTTGACTTATCAGGTGTTCTTTTTAACCCTATGTCATTCTTTATTAAGTATGCATTTAACATTATTGCCATTTCAGAATTAGATAAATATGGTGAATGACCACATGTTTCGCCAGAACGACCTGATCCACTGATATACCACGACCTGTAAAACCATGTAACACCTGATTTCCTTTCCCAAGCATCATTAAACCAGTCATTTCCATTTCCACTAACTGTATCCCAACCAACATGATTACCCCAACCACCGTGTACAGCCGCATATTCTGATGCAAATACATTGTTATTTACAAGAAGTACTTGACCTTTTGTTTGCGAAACAGCATTAACCCAACCACTTGCATTATCACAATCTTTATAGACCTGATTGCTTTGATTTGGAATAACATAGCCTTGTGTTTTAATTTTATGTAAAGCATAAGTTCTTGCAGCTATAGCCTGAGCTTTTAGAGCCTCTATATTCCAACTAGCTGGCATTTCATATATTCTTCGCATATATGTGTCAAAGGGTATTACCTCGTCATAATATTTTTCTTTATTATTACAATCTACTCCTTTACCTAGAACCCTAACTGTAGCTGGTTCCCCATATCCGTCCACAAAAGCTGCCGACGGATAATACACACTTAATAAAGTTCTGTAGTTCTGCCCAGCATCAGCTCTAGCCCTTGCCCCCCACTGACTCATTCCATTTCTGTGGGTATATGCCCCTATCGAAAAAACCCCAAAAGAACCTGTAGGTGCAGGAGAGATTGAAGTACCAGGAACCGTTTCGGTACTACCACCAGAAGAAATAGTTCCAGCACTTCTAGCTGCAATCAAAGCTGATTGTAATTGAGAAACATTTTTATTCAAATCTGTAATCTCTGCACTCAGACTACTCTTTTGAGAATATCTCTTATCCAATTCTGCTTGCAATTTCGCTTTTTCCTCTGCCAACAATTTCTGAGAATCAGCTAAATCTTTCTTTTGTTGATCAAGCTCCTCTTTCTCTTTCTCAGACTTACTTCTAGCATCTGCTAAACTACTAAATTCACCATTAATCTTCTCTACCTGTTCTTTAAGTACTGTAACTGCTCCTTTTCTGATATAGAAGTTTTGCATAAAACCTTTCCAATCAGCAAAAATAAAGTTTGCCATCTTATTTCTTGTTTCTACATACAAAGAACCTGAAACTACATCTAAATTCTCTTTTACTTTCATTAGTTCTCCCTGTTTACTTTCTATTTCTTTTATCTTTTCCTGAACTTCCTTATCTTTAGTTTCTATATCACTTTTTAACTTCTCTATCTCCTCTGTCATCATCTTTATCTTCTCTTGTATGCTTGAATTACTACTCTTAATTGCTTCAATTCTTCCCTCCACTGCTCCTAAAACACCCTTTTTATCTGAAATTTCCTTTTTCTTTTTCTCGATTTGTTGCTCAAGGTCTGTTACTCCTTGTGCATTTACAATCTCTAAGTATGGAGAAAGCAAAAACACAGGGAGGAGAAGGATTATTACTACAAAAGACATAAAGTTTTTCTGATTTCGGGGCATTTTGCTCATTAAGAGGATTATACCATTTTGAGGAAGATATTTTTTATAAAATCTATGATGTATGGGAGAAAGATTATGAGGCCAGTTACAACAGAAACAGCAACACTAACAAGAACAGCTCCAGCACTGACATCTTTTGCATATTTTACATTTATTTTAAAATCTTGAGAGACTGTGTCACATAGTGCTTCTATTGCACTATTGATACTCTCAGATATTAAGACCATTGAAATTACAAGACTTATTGCTATCCATTCGAAATGCCCTATCTGAAAGAATACACCTGAGAGTATGGCAACGACTGCCATTACAAGCTCTATTTTGAAGTTTCTTTCGTTCTTGAATATTAGCTTTATGCCATTTCTAGCATAGCCTTGGCTTTTAAAAAAGCTTTCTGATTTAAAAGATTTGTTTTTCACTTTAGGATTGTAGACCTTTGTATATTAATCCAAGGATTACCCTAGAAAGAACGATAAATACCAGACCTAGTATTGCCCATGTGAGAGTACCTTGAGCTTTTTTTAACTTCTCAGGATCTCCTCCTGAAATAATCCACATATACCCACCGTAAATTACAAAAGCAACTGCTAAAAGACCTGCTATAGGGAAAATATACCCCACTATTCTATCAAGAAAACCTATTATGACAGCAGAATTTAATCTTCTGGGCTCATCTGCAAAAGAAGGTGAAGAGAAGAAAGTAAAGAATTTATACAAACAGAGATCCAAAGCCTCTTCCATGCTACTTAAGTCCTATCAAATTACTTAAGACAAACTTTACAATTATGGGTGCTATGAAGACAAGAACCATACCAACTAATGCAAAAACCAAAGTCTTTGTTGCTTCTTTTACCTTTTCTTCATCTCCCTTGGAAAAGATATATTTGAAACCAGCTATTATCACAGAAATAACTACTAGAAGAACAGATGCTGAAACTGCGAAGTTAACAATATGCTTGATGAATTCGGAGATGTCATCAAAACCAGCACGAGTTATTCCATCGATAAAAAAGGTCTTCATATACTTAATCTGTTACTTTTTAGCTATTACTTCTCACCAAGGAAATTCTTTAATACAAACTGTACAAGAATAACTGCGATGAAACAAACAACCAAACCAACAATTGCCCATGTAAGAGTTTTTGTTGCTTTCTGAATTTTATCTTCTTCACCACTTGCTGTGATATATGTATAGCCTGCAAAAATCAACATAACTACACAGACTAAAGCTGCAATACCTATAGCCCAGTTAATTATATCTTTAATAAAAGGCATCAGTTCTTTATTTACAGTCTTAACCTCGCCAATGATACTGCTTGCATCTCCTGGATCTGCAAATGTAGCTGAGGCTAAATAAAGAGATGAACCTACAGATGAAATCCCTGCTAAAGCTTTTGCTAGTCTCATAATTAATTATATTGGTTAAATATTATATATTGCCTGATTATATCCAAGCATTAAATAAAAATCAACTTTATTACAATCCTCCCTCCGACATCTTCTCTAGCACCAAACCCACTATCGCCCTTGCTAGAAACACGATTATCATACCAACAATAGATGCAATCACAACATTTCTCCCTTTAGTTACCTTGTCCGGATCTCCTGCAGATGTCATAAATGTATATCCACCATAAATAAGCATAACAACTGCAACAAGTGCAGACAAAGCTATTGCCCAATTTAAAAGAGGCACAACCTTAACATCTATCATACCACTAACACCACCAGAAGGTGGTTTTATTAAAAACGGATTGTTACTAAAAAATCTACTAATATCCATAATTATTTAAATACATTTAATCCTAAAGTATCACTCAGTAGTACTAGTATACCAACAGAGCCCAGAATGACAACTAGCCCGATTATGGCATTTGTTATTAAGGATTTTGCTTCTTGCAATTTCTCTGGGTTTCCTTGACTAGAAACCATCAAATACCCACCGTAAGAGAGAAGTATAAACGCAGCTATAATGGAAAGAGGTAAAGCTATACCTATAATCCTGTCTACCAAGTCTTCCTCATTTCTGATTGTCTCAGGATTATCTACAATTCCTCCAATACCATCCTCCAACCTCTGAGCATACACCCTCTGTATAAAAAAAATGTTTAATTTGTTAATAATTCCGTCCATAGCTCGATTATACTACAAATCTGCATACTCACAAATAGTGTTAAAATCACAAAACCTACAACCAAAACCCGGTATGGCTGAAAACTCCCCTCCTTTAATACTATCCAACACCTCCAACAACTTTTCTTTTGCAATCTCTCTCTTCTCCTGCGAAACATCTACATCCACAGCATTACCACTCTCAACAAACACATACTTAGCACCAACAACCCTCAAGCCCAATTTCTCTTCCGTAACCAATGCATATAGTGGTAACTGCATATTTTTCTTAATGTCAGAAGCCGTCTTCTCCGGACCAGTCTTGTAATCTATTATACAAACCTCCTGAACACCATCCTTCTCTCCTACTAAATCAATCCTGTCAATCTTTCCACCAAACACAACATCTCCCAAATGTATCGCAAAAGATTCTTCTAACCTCAAAGGATTCTCCTCTTCTGAAAACAATTTATCATAATATTTCTCCATAATCCCCTGACCTTCCTTTTTCCTAACTATCTCCTGCTCCTTACTATCATACCCTTTACTAATCCAATTCTTCTCATACAAAGCCAACAAATCCTCCTTACTTGGAATATCTACAATACCATCTAAGCCACCCTTAGACCTCTTCAAAAGAGAATAAAAGTCATACAAAGCATTATGAACACTACTACCAAAAGCAGTAGCAGAAGAACCTCTTGTGGGAATTTTAATAACATACTGATACTCATACTTCCTAGGACAACTCTCATAGGTATTCAACT
>CALDJM010000010.1 GCA_937899155.1 uncultured bacterium | reverse complement strand
CTATGTCTGTTTTGGAAGCTTTCAGTTGTGGTGATGTTGGTACAGCGGGATGTGTTGCTAGGGAAGAGTGTTTGGAGAATGAATTTGTTTGTGAGGGTAAGAAAGAGGAGGCAGAGGGTGATGTTGGAGTGAAAACAGAGAAGTTGTGTTGTGATAGAGGGGAGTGTGTTGAGTGTAATCCTTGTAAAGAAGGATATCAAGAAGAGAAAAATGAGTGTAAAGAGGTTGAATTGAGTTGTGAGAGTAAGGATTGTAAGGGGGATGTTTGTGGAGAGAACAAGAAGGCTTGTTATCCATCTTTGTATAAGGTGGGGTATAACCCAGGTGAAGGAGGTAAGTGTTCTGAAACTCAAGAGGTTTGTTTTGGTAGTGGTAATAAGGCAGCTGAGTGTAGTAAGGAGGGTAGTTTTGTTAAGGAATTTGTAATAAAAGATGGTGTTTGTAAAGAGTTTGATAGTAAAACAGGGGTTTGTAGTAAGGTTGAATCTGATTTGAGTATAGATGTTGTATGGGAAGAAGGTGAGGTTTTGCAATTAAAGAGTTTGCTTAATGATATTGGTTTGAGAAGTGGTGGGCAGTTAATGGCACTTCCAACACCTACAATTACAAGCATCTCTCCAACAAGTGGTTCTTTCTTAGGTGGTGGTAGTATGACAATTAATGTTTCTAATATTATTGATAAAGATACATTTACTAAGATTAGTAGTGGATATGGTCATACATGTGGTATTAAAACAGATGGTTGGGTATATTGTTGGGGATATAATAACTACGGTCAGTTAGGTAATGATAGTAATACTGAATCAACAAAACCTGTTGCTATTCGTCAGGGAGTAGTTCCTTCTGGGGTAAAATTTACAGCAATAGGTACAGGTATGTATCATACTTGTGCAATTGGTGATAATGGTAAAGCATACTGTTGGGGTCTTAATACTTACGGTCAGTTAGGTAATGGTAGTAATACTGAATCAACAACTCCTGTTGCTGTCAGTCAAGGGACTACAAGCTATGGTGGTAGTATAAGTCTTGGGGAAAACTTCTCCTGTGCTACTGGTTCTAGAAGCTCTGCTTCTGTTACTGGTATATATTGTTGGGGACAAAACGATAAGGGTCAGCTAGGTAATGGTTCTACAACTAATTCAAATACGCCAGTACAAGTTAGCTTAGGTACGATACCTACGACTCTAACAGCTTTGACAAGTCTGACTACAGGGAATAAGCATGCTTGTGTCCTAGATTCAGGAAATATGAGTGGTGGTACAGGTCCTATCATAATGGCAAGTTCTGTTAAAGCATACTGTTGGGGGGATGATGGTAACAAACAGTTGGGAAGAGGAACTCCACTAGGAAATGGAAATTATACTACACCTGTAGATGTTGCTCAAGGAGCTATACCAAGTGGAATTGATCTAGAGAGTATAACAGCTGGTAACACATATACATGTGGTTTAGGTAGCAATCTAAAGATATACTGTTGGGGAAGTAATACTTATGGTGAATTAGGAAATGGAACAACAACACCATCTAATGCTCCCGTTGCAGTAAGTCAGGGGGCAGTGCCTTCTGGAGTGACATTTAGAAGTGTAAGTGCAGGTAGTTATCATCATGCCTGTGGTATAGGGAGTAACTACAAAGCATACTGTTGGGGGCAAGGTTCTTTTGGAAAGCTGGGTAATGGTGGTACTGGCAACTCAAGTACACCAGTAGCAGTAAGTCAGGGAGCAGTAGCTTCTGATGTGAGTTTGAACAGTGTAAGTACAGGTCAGAACCATACTTGCACATTAGGTAACGACAGTACTGGCTACTGTTGGGGATATAATGTCTACGGTCAATTAGGAAACAGTAGTAATACTCAATCAACAGTACCTGCTCAAGTAACAAATATAAACGAGAGTGAATACTCTATAAACATAGGTAATAACTCTCTTATAAAAATGTTATCTCAGGGTACTACGAGTATTACAGTAGACCCTATTCCAGCACATGTACCAGGTACATTTCCTGTTACTATAAAAAGATTATCTGATAATACAACATCAAATAGTAGAAACTTTACATATAATAACCTACCAGCTCCAACTATTTCTAGTATTGTTCCTAATTCTATAAATCAAACAGGAGGAGAAACGGTTAATATATCTGGATCTAATTTTTTGGATTATAAAGTTTTTGATAATTTTGTAAGTATAAGTTTAGGGAATACCCATTCTTGTGGTATAGATTCTGTAGGTCAGGGTTACTGTTGGGGGCAAGGTGCTTCTGGAAGGCTTGGTAATGGTGGTACTAGTAACTCAAGCATACCAGTAGTAGTCAGTCAGGGAGCAATACCAGCAGGTGTGACACTTAGTAGTATAAGTGCAGGTGGTAGTCATACTTGTGCCATTGGGAGTAATAGTAAAGGTTACTGTTGGGGATATAACTACTACGGTCAATTAGGTAATGGAAGTACTACACAGGCAACCACACCAGTTGCAGTTAGTCAGGGAGCAATGCCAGCAGGTGTGACACTGCAAAGTATAAGTACAGGTTTTAATCATACATGTGCAATTGGGAGTAATGGTAAAGGTTACTGTTGGGGATATAACTACTACGGTCAATTAGGTAATGGTAGTACAACCCAATCAACGACACCAGTAGCAGTCAGTCAGGGAGCAATACCAGCAGGTGTCACATTAAAGAGTATAAGTGCTGGTGATAATCATACCTGTGCCATAGGTAGTAATGATAAAGGTTACTGTTGGGGATATAACTACTACGGTCAATTAGGTAATGGAAGTACTACACAGGCAACCACACCAGTGTCAGTCAGCCAGGGAGCAATACCTTCAGGGGGAACATTTTTAAATATTAGTACGGGCAGTAGTCATACCTGTGCAACAGTAGAATCTCTTTCAGGAATGGTTCTAAGAAAAAATGTATATTGTTGGGGTTTAAATTCTAATGGTCAACTTGGAGATGGAACTACAACTCAAAGAACAACACCAATTCTGGTGGGAAGTTTTAGTTATGTGAGTACAGGTTATTATCACACTTGTGGTATAGGTAGTGATGGGAAAGGTTACTGTTGGGGTAATAACAGTAATGGTCAATTAGGTAATGGTAGTACAACTCAGTCTACTGTCCCCGTTCAAGTAAGTAGTGGCGCAATTCCTAGTGGTATTGCCCTTCGTATTTTCAGTGCGGGTAATAGTCACACTTGTGGTATAGGTAGTGATGGTCATGGTTACTGTTGGGGATATAACGGTAATGGTCGATTAGGTAATATGGAAACTACAGATAGACCAGCCCCTAGCTATATTCTAAAAAAAGAAATACCAACCATAGAGTTTGGAAGTACTCCAGCAACAAGTACAACATACACCTCCACAACCTCTATGAGTGCTGTAACACCAGCTCTTTCTACAACAGGTATTTTAGCTGTTAAATTAACAAACCCAGATGGACAGTATGCAACATATAATATAACAGTACAATCGGCACCGACAGAACCTCTAAACCTAACAGCAACAGCAGGGAATAAACAAGTAACATTAAATTGGACAGTTCCTAGCTCAAACGGAGGAGCCTCTATTACCGACTATGTTATCCAACACAGCACAAATGGTAGTACATGGACAACCTTTGATGATGGAGTATCAACAAGTACATCAGCAACAGTAACAGGCCTAACCAATGGACAGCAATACTACTTCAGAGTAGCTGCGGTAAACAGTGTAGGGCAAGGACCATACACCTCTAATGTAACGGCAACGCCTGTAAATCAACCCCCAACCTTTACCTCAGTATCAAACAACTCTCCTGTAAATCCGGGTGCAAATATAACATGGAGTACAGTAGCATCAGATCCTGATTCTTCACAAGTAAAGCTAGTAGTATGTAAAACACAGGGTGTCACCGGTACAGCATGTAGTGGAGGAGCATCAGATACATGGTGTACAAGCTCTTTAGTTGCTTCTAATCCATCATGCTCATACAGTGTACCATCTCCTTTTAGTGCAGGTACATACAATGCATATGCATATATTTTTGATGGAGATAATGCAGCAGCAACAGGTACTACCCAAGGTTCTAACAGTTTCTTTAATGTAAATAGTGTAGCTCCCATAGTAACATCCGTATCAGTAAATGGTGGACAAAGCATCACACCTGAAGAAAGTACTACTGTAGGTGTAGATATTACTGCCACAGTAACATCAGATAATAGTTGCCAATCAATAAGTGATGTCAAAGCATACCTATACCGATCAGGAGTAGGGTATTCAAATTGTTCTTCCTCCTCCAATGCTGACAATAATAAGTGCTACACAGAAATCTCTTGCAGTGTAAACACAGGTACTTGTACAGGCCCAACAGATAAGACAGCTAGCTATACCTGCACGGCAAGTGTCTGGTACTATGCAGATCCAACAGATACGCAGACACAGTACGATTCGCAGAACTGGCTAGCAACAGTGAAGGCAACGGTGGGAACTGTCTCAGGTACAGCACAATCCTCAGGGGTAGAGATGAACTCTTTAGTCGCTTTTAGTGTTACAGAGACATTAAATTACGGTACTCTTATAGTCAATCAAACCACAGATCCGCTAGATAAAATAGTTGTAACAACAGCGACAGGTAATGTAGGTCTCAATCAAAATCACTCAGGAGAGAATATGGGTATGTGTGTAGACTATCCTACCTGTACAGTAGGAACACCAATAGGTTTGTCACATCAGAAATATAGTACATCACAAGGGTCTTCGTATACCGATTCATCTGTTTCAAAACCTTTAACAGACACTCCTACTTTGGTAGAGCTTAGAGTACCCAAGGTAACATCAATTCCAATTTCAAGAAATACTTGGTGGGGAGTTTCCATTCCGATTAATACACGACCAGGAGCATATGAAGGTAGAAATAGGATAGAGGCAGTCAAATCAGCCTCGACATATTGGCCAGAATAGATATATATTCGTAATTACACTGTATTCTAAAGCAAAAGTTGCTGTTAGGGAGATATACTAGTTTTGAGTAATTCAAGTTCTGATCCCAATCCTCCATATAAAAAAGACCACCTTTCGGTGGCCTTTCTTGAGTCCAATCTTGGTAAACTACTCCAACTCAACTGTAGCACCAATCTCTTCAAACTTAGCCTTAATAGCTTCTGCATCTTCCTTCTTAACATCCTCTTTAACAACCTGAGGTGCACCATCTACAAGATCTTTAGCTTCCTTAAGTCCAAGCTCTGTAATCTCTCTAACAACCTTGATTGCACCAATCTTGTTTGAACCACCATCCTTAAGAACGATGTTAAACATAGATTTCTCTTCCTCTGCTGGAGCTGCCTCTGCAGGTGCTGCTGCTACTGCAACAGGTGCTGCTGCTGAAACTCCAAACTTGTCCTCCATAACCTTTACCAAGTCTGCTAATTCTAAAACAGACATCTTCTCAACCATTTCAAGAATCTTCTTTCCATCAGCTGAGAGCTCTGGTAATGTTTTTGTTTCCTCTGCCATGTTTGTAAATATTTAAATTAAATAATTGTTTCTAATTAAGCCTTCTTTTCAGAAATGCCCTTAAGAACCATAGTTAAACCTCTAACATTGCCAGTAACTGCATTCATAAAACCAGATACTGGTGCAGACATACTACCAAGTAACTTTCCAAGCAATACTTCCTTAGATGGAATCTCTGCTAACATCATAACTCTCTCTTCGGAGAGAAACTCTCCTTCAAATACACCACCCTTAGCATCGAGAAGTTTGCTTTCCTTCTGTGTTTCTTTAATTAACTTTGCTGGACCTGTAGGGTCTTCATCAAAGTAGATAATAGCTGTTGGACCATCAATATCCTGTGTCTCTAATGGTTGATTTTCTTCCTGTAGAGCTACCTTAAAAATACTATTCTTAACAACAGCATAGTTAGCATCAAGATCTTTTAGCTGTACCTTTAGCTTTGTAACAGTAGAGGTATCTATTTTATCGGAGTTTAGTAAAAGGTATCCTGCCTTATTTTTCAAAATATCCTTATACTTGTCTAGCAACTCCGTTTTTTGAGAACGAGTCTTTGCCATATTCTTACTTATTTAATTAATTTGAATTAACACTTATCTCGCAAGGATTTAATTTGTACCCTGTTTCTTCGATAAATGAACTAGACGAATTATATATGATGGAGTGGGGAAGGTCAAGTATGGTCTTTAGTATTAAAACTTCTTGTAGTACAAACCCTGTTTTAAATTTCTCATAATATTATCGGTCTCAGAGTTATATACAGCATCTTTTACAAAATCAGTACTCTCTAATAATTTTTTTAGCATCTCTTTAGATTTATCTCCCCAATTTTTACTATTCAAACCCTCACGATTCATCTTGTTTAAATAGTAGTTTCTCTGTGAGTTAATAGTTTTTAATCCAATGAGTAACCTTTTATTTACTGTTCCATCCTCATTTAATATTTTGTCATAGAATGGATCTAAATCTACCAAATATATCCTTTCTTCATTACATGAATAGGCGAATTGTACAGGTCTGAATATGTCTGTTAGAAAAAGAGAGTCTTTCTCTGCTAAAAGATATTTACACATACTGTGTTTGGTAATGTTTGTTAACCACTTATCCATTTGAGTGTAGAAGTTTTCTTTGTCATCATTCCAACATATTTGATAGTTTAGAGGTAGGCATCGACCTACGATATATTCTGACATTATACATAGACCTTGTCCTTTAGATCCTTCTTTTGTGTGAATTTCTGACACAACGAAATTGTAGTTGGGGATTCCAAAATCAAAATCTTCTAATTCTTTTGTAAGATTTTTTAGATTCTTAGCAACTTCAAAATGATTAGAATCAATAGTGAATCTCCTATTCTCAGATAGGGAAGGGGGGCGAATTACAAAAGATTTATCTCCAACATTCTTAACTGTAAGGCGAGTATCAACTTCTCCTCCCTCTTGAATATAGGACCAATCATCTTTACTGTAATCAAAACAATCGACATAATAATGCTCTTCTTCCATACTTAATTATACCATGTACTATAAGTTAGAGCTATATATTGTTATCTCTTACTATTGTTGAAAATGATCTTTGTATCATGCAGTTCTATCTTCTTATCAACATCATCCATAGTATCAACATAGTTCATCATTTTATCTGTTGTTGCATGTAGTAGATCATGAGCTTTATAATATATCTGTTCTACTGTTGGGATAGGGAAAGAAACATCAGCAATTGATGCTTTGTTTGCTTTTAGGCTACCACTCTCATCTTTTTGTAGCGTAATACCAATCCATGGAGCTTTTAGAGCAGTTACCTTAGTTTGGAGATATAGCATCCATATATCATTCTTAGGTTTAACACAAGCATCTAAGACTTTAATGCCCGTTGGCGCATCGGCGTACTCTCTTAGTAGTACTAAAATCTCTTCTACAGAAAACTCGATATAGCTATTCTTTTCATCATCTAACATATTTTCTAGCTTACCTTTAACAGATTCTTCTATACTATCAACATTTGATAGGGCAGTGTAACAGACCATATCTTTCTTTTCTATCTCAAAGTGATTTCTCCAAGTAATATATTTTGCAACGGAGGCAATAGTTGTTATTCCAAATATTGATCCTACAATCAAAGCTATTATTTTTACTTTGCTCATATATATTTTTTATAGTTAAATTAAACTCTCTTCGACCATATCTTTGAAGGCTTCTTCTAATTCACCTTCTATAATATCAAAAAGATCTTTATATTCATTTAAATTCAAAAAAAGCTTAGCAACTTGCATATTCACATACTCTGTCATTTTCAATCCACCCTCCTTACCTTTTATTTTGTGTAAAGTGTCAATTAACCAACCAAATGCTTTTATCAAAAACTTTGGAATATGTATGATCTGTCTCTTTTTGGGATTAATCTTTTTAATAAACTCGTTCCAGGTAAGGTTCTGTGTAGCTATGGGGTAGATATTACTAACAATGTTATCACTCAAAGCACCTTTTGCTGCTCTAGCAACCTGTTTGACAGTAATGACAGCAGTTCCATCTTGCATAAAAAGAGTAGGGCCAGAGAGGTGTAAATACTTAACAAGTGGTTTAAAGAGAGGCTTTCTTCCTTTGATTGCACCAATGACATAGGGGAGTTGGAGAACTACAACAGAGAAAGTATCATCAACTAACTTCATACACTCATCTTCCTGTTCAACTCTAGATTTTATATATGGGTGGTGTTTTGTTAACTCCCATTCAGGATGTTTTCTAGCAAAATGTGCGAAGTAGGAGGTAATTATTACACCCTTCTTTACACCAACCTTTTTTGCTGCTTTAGTAATTTTGAGTGTAGTATCAACATTTGCTTTCCTAAAAAACTCTAAAGCTGGAGCTTTAGGGATATACCTGTCATCGACACCAGCAGCGAAGATGAAATAATCATAGCCTGATAGTAATTCCTCTGTTTCTTTATCGTCTATCTTTTCCAAATCAGCAAATGTAAATGAAGCACCTTTTATGTAGTCATTCTCTTGGACATTTTCATCTTTAGATACACAGGTAACATCATAATTGTTTTCTAAAAGTTCTTTTGTAATATGGCAACCTATAAAGCCAGTTCCACCAAATACCATTACTTTTCTCTTCTTATTACTCAATTCCAACTTCTTTTCCTTCATACCAATTTAATGTGTCTTCTATTGTTTTGTATATATCTCTTGTCTTATAGCCTAACTCTTTTTTTGCTTTACTACTATCTGTAGCGTAGTTAGAGTTCAGGACATCTATTGCATACTCTGTAAACACAGGCTTTCTTTTTAATATTTTGTAGAAGAACTCTGCAATAGGGGCAAGGAACTTCACTATACATGTAGGAGCTTTGAATTTTGGTATAGGAGTCTTAGTAATTTTTGCTAATGCTAGGAATAGTTCAAATATTGTTATTTTATGCCCAGCAAGTAGATATCCTTCTCCTGTTCGTCCTTTTTCTAGAGCAAGCACCATACCTTGTGCTACATCTCTGACATCGGCAAAATTATATCCTCCTTCAACATAGAAGACTTTGGAGTATTTTCTAGCATCACGAATTAAACTTCCAACTTCTGAGTGTTTGAAGTCAAAAGGACCGATAATGCCTGCAGGATATACCACTACTGTGCTTAGACCTTCTTTTGTTGCATCTATGACAGCTCTTGTTGCCATTATTTTAGTTTTTGCATATTCACCTTTGACATTTTTAACTTTTGCTAATTTCTCAATTATGGGTATACCTTTTGGTGGTTCGTAGAGTGCATGAACAGAGCTGGTGTAGAGTAGTCTTTTAACTTTTGCTCTTTTACATGCTTCTATGACATTTTTAGTACCATCTACATTTACACTGTAAAGTAGGTCTTCATTACCTGGTACTATTGATATTATCCCAGCTAGATGGCATACATATTCAGCTTTTTTGAATACTTCGGTTAGGAAGTCTAAGTCGCGAATGTCGCCTTGGAAGTATTTTATGGGTAGGTCAGCTATGGCTTTGTCCGTACTAGGGTCTCTATCTATGACTCCAACTTCATATCCTTTGTTAATTAGGGTTCTGACAAGTACATTGCCTATATGTCCTGAACCTCCAGTTACTATTACCATGTTTATATTATATGCAGTTATTGAAAGTAGTCAATGGAAAATAGCTGCTATACCAGAATTAGGTAGGAATGCTCAAAAAAGAGATAAGGAAGCTGAGAGTAGGGTAGAAGATTTCTGCAATATCTTAGGCCTATTCTTGCTCTCTACTGTAAGAGATTTTTACACTAGCTCCCATTGTTGGGCTAAGATGTAACCTCTTTATCATCAACTCTGGTGTTTTTCCAACAACATTTGAAATTGCAAGTAGTGCAGAGTGAATGTTTTCAATTAACTTCTCATCTTTTAAATCCAATTTTCCGACACTCATATGTACAACTCCAGATGGATCACATGTAAATGTCTGTTTTCCTTTCTTGTATTCAGATACTGTAGAAGCAATATCTTCTGTTACTGTGTCATTCTTAGGACTTGGCATCAAACCTTTTGGTCCTAGTTCTTTACCTAAAACAGCAATCTTTGGCATTACATCAGGTGTTGCTATTGCTACATCAAAATTCATCTTTCCTGCCTTAATATCTTTAACAAGATTATCTAACCCAACAATATCAGCACCTGCTTTCTTAGCCTCTGCTTCTTTTTCAGGAGTACAGAATACAGCAACCTTTACCTCTTTTTGAGATGTGGTGTGTGGTAGCGAAATAGCTCCTTTTAATGATTTAGGATCTTTATCTTTTGATAGTTTTAAAGCAACATGAATCTCTAAAGAACCTACAAATTTAGAGTAGGAGAGAGTTTTTACTTTCTTTATTCCTTCAGCTAAGTTATATGTAGTTGATTTGTCTAAGTCTTTAACTATTTTTTTGTAATTTTTTCCTCTTTTCATATTTTTGGCTATTATTAAATATCTGTATCAATGCCCATCTGTTTTGCTGTACCAGCAACGATTTTTAATCCTTGCTCTGGATCTGTAGTGTTGAGGTCTGGCATTTTAATCTCAACAATCTTCATCAATTGCTCTCTGGTTAATTTCCCAACTTTCTTTAAGTTAGGCTGTCCTGAACCTTTTTTAATATTTAATTCTCTTCTGATTAGTTCTGAAGTAGGGGGTGTTTTTGTAATAAAAGAGAAGGTCCTGTCTTCATATATTGTTAATACGACAGGAGTCAAGATTCCATTATCTTCTCTGGTTTTGTCATTAAACTGAGTACAGAAGTCTTGTGTATTAATACCGTAAGGGGCTAGGGTAGGTCCAATAGGAGGAGCCATAGTAGCTTGTCCTGCAGGAATTGTAATTTTAATTACTTTTTTAATTTCTTTTGCCATATATACTATCTAATTATTAACTAAAGTTTTGTTACTTGAGAAAGCTCTAAATCAACAGGAGCTTCTCTTCCTAAGAATGAGATGAGGACTTTTATCTTACCCTTAGTAGTATCAATCTCTTGAACACTTCCAATGAAGTCAGCAAATGCACCTTCTGTAATTTTAACAGCCTCGCCAATACTGAATGATGTCTGGAATGATGGCTGTTCGACTTCCATGAATTTGGTAATTGCTTTTACTTCGCTCTCTGCCAATGGCTTTGGATATCTGTCTGTTTTAACAAAACCTCTTACACCATCTGTATTTTGTACTAAATCCCATGTCTTGTTATCTAACTCCATCTTAATCAAGATATATCCTGGGAAAATCTTCTCTTCTTTGACTTCTTGCTTTCCTTTCTTAACAAAAATCTTTTTTTGTACAGGAACAAGCATTTCGTCAATCTTTTCTTCCATACCTGTAGCTTCAGCTCTCTGTCTTATCTCTTTCTGAATCTTGTTCTCATATCCATTTCGAATGTTTAACACATACCATTTTGCATTAGGATTATCCTTTTTAGTAGCTTTTACTTCTTTCTTTGTCTTTTTTGTTACCTTTTTTTCTGCCATTTTCACTCTAATTTAATTAAATTTTAAGAAACCAATCTCTTACATGTGCTAATCCTAAGTCTAGGAATACCATTAACAAAGAGATGAGGATACAGAATAGTAATACATAGATGGACATATGAAGAATATCTTTCTTAGATGGCCATGTGCTGTTTTTTAATTCTGTTTTTATGTTTTTAAAAAATTTCATATTCTTTTTTATTAAACTTGGCAGGCCCACACCGACTCGAACGGTGAACTACGGTTTTGGAGACCGCTGTTTTACCAATTGAAACTATGGGCCCGTATCGGTAAAGAGCGATGCACCACTATTTAACCTTAGTTTCTTTGTGTGCTGTATGTGCCTTACAAGTCTTACAGAACTTGTTTAATTCGATTTTATCTTTAACATTTCTAGTTTTATATACAGTGTAATTTTTATTCTCACACTTTGTACATTTAAAAGCTATAATGTCTCTTTTTACTTTTGCCATTCCCTCAGAAAATGAAAATTAGAATATTTTATATGGGAAATACTTAGGTATTATATGGTAAATTGTTTGTAAGGTCAAATATTTTATTTAGATCTCCATAGGACCTTTGGGACTTACTTCTGTAGGTTGTTCTGTAGTTGTTGAAGTATCTCGAGCATATTCTATGTTTACAGAGGTGTTTGGAGTGTAGGCATCTTGTTCTATAGCATCCTTAAAAAGTTTCATACCTGCCTGTACCCAACCATATATTGCCTCGTTATAATGTGAATCAAGATTATTTTCTCCCGTGCTCATAACTTCTCCATTTTCTCCATTTGAGAATATAAATTCACATTTTTTTACACCTCTTTGAAAAAACATTTTCTTCTCTGTAATATTTCCATCATTATCTCTAGTAAATTCAATATTAATATTTGGGGAAGTTGATAGAATAGATCTTTTACTTTCTTCTCCTTTTTTAAGATATATAGATATGCTATCAGCAATATCTTGGCTTTTCTTTACACTTTTTAGTCCAAGGATGTAATTCAGTTCTCTTTGAACATTCTCTAAAACTTTTGGATTTTTTACTTCTAATGGTGGTGGTGTATTAACTTCAAATGGTTTGTTCTTTTCGATTCTTTTAATTCGATCTCCCCAACTGTGTGTATAGTTATGACCTTCTCTAAAGCTCATTTGATGTTTTTTATAATAATTTATTTACTGATAATAATAGCAGAAATATAGGGGTAAGCAAAATAACACCAATAGAAACAGGTTTACATCCAAGGTATTTCTTTATTTAAAGAATCATATATCTCTTTTGCCTTTTCTACATCTTCTTTTCCTCTATATGCAAACTCCCCTGCGGTTGGTGATACATAGTAATCTATATTATTATCTATTATCTTATCAATCTGCTTGTATCTATCATATAACCATTGGGAAATAGGGTGGGGTTCATCTGAATTTATATTTGAATGTATTTCATCTATAGCACCATCTTTATCAACCAATATTATGACGAACTCATTTAATAGGGTGATTTTAAAACACTGATTTAATTTGTTCTCAAAATCAGGTTCTCCGTATAGGGCATAGGAGAGAATTAAGCCTGTGGGTTGCTTGCTTTTGACTTCGCAAACCTCTACTTCTTCTGCATATCTGTCAAAATCAAGAGGGTTGCCAAGTATGTCGTGGAATAGAGATTGTAAATGTGAAAGATTTCTTTCAATCCAAACCATTTCTTCTTGAGGTAGATCAACTTTGTGTTCGTTAGAATGCCTTTCTATTGTCATATGTTTACTTAGGTTTTTAGATTTTAAAAGGCAGTTTGTAATGAGAGCTGAATCCGAGAGTCGAACTCGGGACCTCATTCTTACCAAGAATGCGCTCTAACCGTCTGAGCTAATTCAGCTGAACTATTTTTCTTTCTCTTCCTTATCTCTTAGTTTTAATGTTGCTATTAAGAATATTATCCAGAGAGGTATTGAAACTATTGCAAGAGCAATTGCACTGCCAGGAGCTTCTATTTGAGTAATGTCTTCTGGTCTAAAGTATGCATATGTAATGGTTAGGTATATTGAAATTGGAGTGGCGATGATGCTAACAACACTATATATAATCAAAGATGCAAAATTATATAGCTTTTTTAACCAGATAATAATGTCTTTTTTCTCTGCAAACTTAATGGCGATTCTATGTAGTGCAAAAAGTATTAACATTGATATTGTAAGGGTAAGGCCAGTGATTATGGATTTTTTCTGTTTGTTTTCGTCAAAACAAGCATTCTGTCCTAATATATTAGTTATTTCGCCTTGATAACATTTTTCTGTGCTCTCTGTCATTCCTGAGAATTCATCTTTTGGGTCGTATGCTAGTTGGTTAACACTGTATGAGAAGGGTATTGAAATTTTGTATGAAAAGAGTGCATTTAAAGATATTGTTATTCCTACAACTGCAATAATCAATGTTGCAAAGCTAATGAGGTATAGGTAAATGTGCAAAAGGAGATTTTTGTTTCCTTTTTTCTTTGCTACTTCTTGTTTTCTATTTCCTTTGATTATGAGATAGATAATGGCAGCTAGTATTGCTAGTGTAAAAAGTCCTGAAAAAACAAGAGAAAAAACACCTGCTAACATTCGTTTTGTTTGCTAAGTTTAGGTCTAAAAGGGCATGCAGGAAATTGGATTTGAACCAATGAACCCCGAAGGGAGCAGATTTACAGTCTGCCGCGATTGACCACTCCGCCATTCCTGCATGGAGCCAGAGGAGAGATTCGAACTCTCGACCTGCTGTTTACAAAACAGCTGCTCTGACCAACTGAGCTACTCGGGCTTGCCTATGGAGTCTATTATATCTTAAAAGTATAGTCAATGCTACAGGCAAGGCCTAGGCCTTGCCTGGGTTAATACATATTTAATATCTTCTGTGATTGTACTGTGTAAGGATTTAGGATATATGCTTGTCCAAATCTAAGGAAAACTTTTTCCAACAAAAACAACTCAAGCAAAGGAAGCCGTGTTAGAACAGTACTTTTTGGAGATTAACTTTTTCTTAACTGAGGCCAGGCCTAGGCCTGGCCTGAAAAGGTTGTTGTGTGAAAAGGTCCAACAAAGGGAAAGAAAAGTTTTGTAATAGGGAAAACCCTAGAAGGAGGCAGAGTCATAGAGCTCTTTTAAGAAAGTGGGTTCCCTCAACTTTACCCCAAGGAGTGAAGCGATTTGGGGATCCCTAGCTCTTGATTGTGGAGCTATGAAACCGCCTTTATTCTTCTAGAGCAATATATTATCCCATTTAGAGGAAACGAATACCAATAGGTTGGGGCTTGTAGTAAGAAATTTAGAAAAAACCTAGTAAAGTCAGTACTTTTGTTAATGTTTTACCTAGAATTAGGGAAGCAATTGAGCCAAAAGGGAAGATAGGAAGTAGTAATAGTAGGAGAGGGATATAGTAATAGCTCTCTAATTCTTCCCAGTAATATCGAAGTTTCCCTTTTGGAATAATAGCTCTTACAATCTTGTGTCCGTCTAATGGTGGGATTGGGATTAAGTTGAAAATAGCTAAGACACCATTTATCATCGCGAAGGTTACTATTAATGTAGATACCCATGATGCAGGATTTGGTTGAAGTAGTAGGTTGATACCTGTGGTGACGAGTAGTAGAAGGATGTTTGATACGGGTCCAGCTAGCGACACCAAAGCTGTATCTCTTTCTCTCTTCTCAAAATTGTATTCGTTCACTGGTACGGGTTTGCTCCATCCGAATTTGAATATAATCATAGAAATTGCACCTAATGGATCTATGTGGGAGAGGGGGTTTAGAGTTAATCTTCCATTTGCTTTGGCTGTAAGGTCTCCGAGCTTCATTGCTGCCCAAGCATGTGCATATTCATGAACTGTTGAGGCAATTAAGATTGAAGGTATAGCAAAAAGCATCCAATATATTGTTTCTGGTGTTAAGAAATTCATATCTCATTATACAAACTTTTAAGAATAGTTCCAAAGTAGATGTTTAGTACGCTAGATACCCCTCGGGGTATACAAAGGTCAGGTTTTTGTAAGACAGGAAGTTTTATTATGTTCGAGAATGTAGGGTAAATTTCGAGGTGTAGTCAAATCTTTTGTATTTATAACTAATCCGACTTCTTGCCATTTTCAATATCTTGATATATAATCCAACACTATGGCAAAAATATGTGAACTTTGTGGAAAATCTACGGTCTCTGGAAATAGCATACAGCACAAACACTCTGGTGGCTGGATGTACAAAGCACCTAAAACAAAGAGGACCTTTAAACCAAATCTAAGAAAAATAGATGTGGATATAGAAGGAACACCTAGCAAAATCAGAGCTTGTATGAAATGCTACAAAAAGCTCAAAGCTGAACAGGAATAGACCTTTTTCAAGTTTTTGTATAAATAATTCTTCCCCCTCTCGAGTTTTTCATCTCTAAATGTTAAAATCTGCTAATTAATTAGTAAATATTTTGTTCATGAATATATTTGAAAGACTCCAAGAGCTACTGACATATGATTTGGGTATAGATTTGGGTACGGCTAATACAAAAGTGTATATGCGAAACCACGGTATAGCAATATCAGAACCATCGGTTGTTTCCATAAATAAGAGGACTAAACATGTACTTGCTGTGGGTAAAGATGCAAGACAGATGATAGGGAGAACTCCCGGTAATATAGTTGCTGTAAGGCCATTGAAAGATGGTGTTATCTCGGATTTTGATACTACACAAGCAATGATTCATCACTTCATAACAAAAACACATAAGACTTTTAACAAGGCTTTTAAGATACAAAGACCAAGGGTAATTGTTGGTGTGCCATCTTCGGTAACAGAGGTGGAAAGACAAGCGGTCATAGATGCTGTAAGGACGGCTCAGGCAAGAAAGGTATATATCGTTGAGGAAGCAATGGCTGCAGCAATTGGTGCTGGCTTGCCTGTAGAGGAGGCTTCGGGAAGTATGATTATTGATATCGGTGGAGGTACAACAGATATCGCAGTATTCTCTTTAGGGGATATAGTTGTAGACCAGACAATGAAATTAGCGGGAGATGAGATGGATCAAGATATAATTGATTATGTCAAGACAAAATACAATATTCTAATCGGTGAAAGAAGTGCTGAGGATATAAAAATAATGATGGGGTCTGCAGTTCCCCTGAAAAAAGAGAGAAAATATCCTGTTCAGGGTAGGGATTTGTTAACAGGTCTTCCTAAAACAGTAGAGTTAAGTAGTAGGGAAGTAAGAGAGGCCATAATGAACACAATCTCCCTAATAACAGATGTTGTAAAAGATGCTGTTGAAGAAACACCTCCAGAATTACTCAAGGATTTAGTTTCTTCTGGTATATACATTGCTGGTGGAGGAGCCTTAATTAGAGGGTTGGATACTTTTTGGACACAGGAATTAGGTTTGCCAGTTAAGGTTGTAGAAGATCCTTTAACAGTAGCTGCAAGAGGTACTGCATTGATGCTTGACCATATCGATTTGTTAGATAGAGTACAGAAATCTTGGGAAGAATTAGTTTAATTTAAAATATTCAGTTCATGAAAAAGCAGAAGAAAACTTTCTCGCTTGCTGGTAAAGATCTCTTTCTGCCTGTTGCTATTTTAATATCCCTCTGTCTACTCTTTCTTGACAGTACTAAACTTCTTGAACCAATTAGAATGGGTACATCTTTTCTGTTTGAGCCAATAGCGGTAGATGGTAGTAATTTAGGAGGTAAAATTAATGAACATTTTGGAACAATTGTAAAGATTTCGGAATTTAGAAAAGAATTTAATCAGATGAAGTTGGATATGTATGAGAAGGATGTGAATAATAGCTACTATACAACTCTTCTAGAAGAAAGAGATTCTTTAAAGAGACAGTTAAATCTGGGGGATAAAGAACATAAGCTTCTCTCAGCAAAGGTTTTAGGAGGGAAAAGAAATACTTCTTTTAAAATAAATGTTGGTCAAAAAGATGGTGTTGAAGTTGGCAATACTGTCTTGTTGGGTAATCTTTTTTTAGGTGTGGTAGAGAGGGTTGATAGTCAAGGTTGTAAGGTTGTACTTCCAACAGCAAAAGGTAGTAGTTATGAAGCATTCATTACTAAAAAAGGAGCGGAGCAGGGTAAGATTGTGAAGGAGAGTGTTGAGGTTTTGAGTAAGGCTTTGATACAGGGAGTGGGAGACCATATTAGAATTGAAAATATTTCAACAGATTCTGCTGTTGAAGATGGTGATATAGTTGTTGTGGGCGATCCTAAAGTAAGTGGTTTTCTTGTTGTTGGGAAAATTGCAGGTCTTTCTTCAAATCCTGCACAGACATCTAGGAGTGGTAAGGTTGTTCCATTAATCGATTATGATGATTTGATGAGTGTGTTTGTAAATATTAAATAATTAAAAAAGATGCAGATTTTAACAGTATTGATAATAGGAATAGGTCTCTTTGTATTGCAGTTTGTTGAAAACTTTTTTCTTTCACTTTTAAACTTTAGAGTATCTTTTCTCTTTTTTCTTTTTGGGTATAGAAAGGTAGATAAGAGATGGTTGCTTGTAGTTACTGTTGTTTCGTCGATAATCTTTGATGTAACTATGCATTATAGATTAGGGACAAACCTTGTCCTTTTTCTTCTTCCATCTTTGGTTCTTTGGCTTTTTTCTATCCTCTTTTCTGAAGAGAGCCTGATTGGGTTGCATGTTAGTAATTTTGTGGCTTCTTTGCTTTTTTGTATTGCAAATATTCTTCTTCCAGACTTTTTAGAAAAGGGAGTGTTTGGTTTCTTAGATTGGAAGATGGTAATTGTGTGTATAGTGAAAGCTTTAGTTGCAACACTATTACTTTTCTTAATTGAAGTTTTGTTTGGAAGATTTAGGGATAGAGGAAATGCTTCTCAAATTCGGTTAAAATAATGAAATGGGACTAAAGATTTCAAAGAAATTACAAAATGAAGAGAGTGTTTCTAAGAGAGGTTCTTCCTTTAAATTCTCTTTTGTACCAAAAGAAATTCTGAATACTCTTAAAGAAGGAGTGAAAGCGAAGAGAGAGGACAACTTTAGTCCTGCATGGAATGCTGTAATACTGCTTCTTTTAGGGCTTGTTCTGTTTGGTTTCTTAATATCGCAACTTGCTTCTTTGCAGATTGTAAAGGGGGAGGAGATGTTGAAAAAATCCAAGAGAAATCAGGTAAGTATAAGGGAGGAGAAGGCCTTGAGAGGTGTTATTATGGATAGAAATGGTAAGTTGTTGGTTAGAAATGTTGCTTCGATGAATGTGTACCTATCAATAGAGAGATATATTGATAGTAAGGGATATGTGGATACGGTTGCCCTGGAAAAAGCAAGTAATACCCTAGGGGGTATCTTGGGTGATTTGTGGAAGAGTGAAAACAGTAAGACAGAAGAGCAGTTCTCTTCTCTTTTAGAGAAGATATATTCAACTTACGAAAAGGATACTTACTTCACAGAAATTCTTGTTGCTAGAGATATTGATGATGAGATGGCGATTAAGATTAAGGCTAGTAGTAATGAGCTTCCAGGTGTGTATATAGATAGTGGTAGTAAGAGAGAATACTTGCACGGAGAAGCTCTCTCTCATATTTTAGGATACACAGGAAGTGTGACAGCGGATGATTTAAAGAAATTGAAATATGCAAAGATAACAGATGTTGTAGGGAGGATAGGTCTAGAGAAGGAGTATGATGAGCATTTAATGGGTGATGATGGTGAGATTGCTTGGGAGGTTGATTCGCTTGGTAGGAGACTTAGTGAGGAGGGATATATTGTTAAGGAACCAGTTTCTGGCGATAACCTGTATTTAACAATAGATTTGGATGTGCAAAAGAAACTGTATGAGTTAATGGAGCAGGCAGTGGTTGACTATAAGGCAGTTGGTGGCGCAGGGATAATCGAGGATGTTCGAAATGGTGAGTTGTTAGCACTAGTTTCTAACCCAGGATATGATAATAATTCTTTCATAGGAGGAATATCACAGGGAGCATTTAATGAGTTGCTGCATAACCCAAGAAATCCTTTGTTAAACAGAGCTATTGCGGCACAGATGCCTCCAGGATCGACATTTAAAATCCTAGTCGCTGCAGGTGGATTGGATGCAGGAGTGTTGACTAGGAATACTGTTTATGTGAGTCGTGCTGGATATACTTTCACGGGTGGTGCTTCATTTCAGGAGTACGGTAATAGGTCTCATGGTCCATTGAATTTAATTGATGCTATCTCTGTTTCGTCGAATATATATTTTTGTGAGATGATAAGGAGATGGGATATGAATGGGCTTGTACCGTATCTTAAGAAATTTGGTGTAGGTGAGTATACTCATATTGATATTCCGGGTGAGGCTAGTGGAAGGTTGCCTTCGCCTGAAAACAAGATTGAACTTTCAAAAACGAGTCCGTGGCTTGAGCCTGTTTGGTATCCAGAGGGAGATTCTTGTAATACAGTTATTGGACAGGGAATTACCCTTTCTACACCTATTCAGATGGCTAATTGGACATCTGCAATTGCAAATGGTGGAAAGTTGAATACTCCTCATCTGGCTAAATCTTTTGAGAAGGAGAGAGGGAAGAGAGAGGATGTTAAAGTTGAGCCTGTGAGGACGGATGTCGTTACTGAGAATTCTGTGAAGATTGTTAAAGATGGAATGTGGAATGCTGTTAATGGTCCTAGAGCCACTATTCGTCCTTTGTCAGGTATAGAGGGTGTTTCTGTTTCTGCTAAGACGGGTACTGCAGAGTTTGGTAAAGTTAATGAGAAGGGTGTGTATGAGCATACTCATGCTTGGGTTACTATGTTTTTCCCGTCAGAGAATCCTAAATATGTTTTGACAATGTTTTTGGAAGATGGTGGGCAGAGCTACAATACAGCGAAAGTAGCAAGGGAGATGATTGTTTGGATGAAGGAGAATGGGAAGTTGTAGGTTGGACTATGAACAGTTGACAGGGTATTGTTTAAACTGTATACATTTATAGTATATAACTTAGTTTTAATGTAATAATGTTTTCAAAAGCATCAGTTTTTCGTAAGCTTTTCTTTGTAGTGTTACTTTCTGTAGGTTTCTTTTTCTTCTTTAGTGGAGATACATTTGCTGCATGTGTGGGTACTGGGTCTAAGTGGGTTGTTCCTCCAAAAGATACAATTTATAAGGTAGGGGAGAATTTGGAAACAACTGTTCAGATTCAAAATACAGAGGCTATTAAGACAGTAATTTTGAATGTTAATGGTTGGGAATATCCATGTAATGTTGGTATTAGTGCAATTACTTGTCCTGCGAGTGATATTTTGGTTGGTACTACTATGAGAATATCTCCTGTTGATGGATCTGCAAATACTTATACGGTTACCAGTACTATTCCTATGAATGCACCTTATCATTATTACAATAATATTTCTTACTCTTGGACAGATTCGGGAGGTAATAGTAGTGGGACTTGTTCTTTGGCAGGTATATTCAAAATAGAACAAGTATCTTCTTGTGAAGGTAAGACCCAATGGGTGGTACCACTACGAGGAGAAGATAACCCATACAAACCAGGGGAGATCTTGACAGTGGCAGTCCAAGCTCAAGACGATATAGGGGTATCTGATGATATCTATTTCTATATAGATGGTTGGAGTTTTAAATATAAAGCTGATGATAACGATCCTGTTGACTTGAAAGTTTCAGGCAATGCAGGAGATAAGGTTAGGGTAATCACAGTCTCAACTCCTATTGCTAAGGAGCACTATGATGGTCCTCATAATGTATCTTTTAGTTGGAAGACCCAGCGAAGTAAGGAAACATGTATATTTGGAAGGACTGTTTTCTGGATTTCAAACCCAGGAGTTGTTGCTCCTCCAGGTGTAGGAACTCCTGCGAATGGCGGTACTCCTGGTGGTAGTACTTCTTTCACAGGTAAGGCCATGCCTAAAACAGGTGTCTTTGATGAGGCAAATAAAACCATTGTAATAGGAGGAGCTTTAGTAATACTTGGTTTAACATGGACAATAGTATTTCCAATAGTAAAAAAGAGTAGACAAGCATATTTAGCTGCATCGTCTAAAGTTTCTAAGATATCCAATCAGATATCTAAAGATATAGAAGTTGCTAAAAAAGCTACTGCTAAAAAGAAAGTAGAGAGTAGAAGGAGGAGATTCGAAAAGCGAATTTAGTTAATATCTCAGTTAATCTAGATTTAATAATTCCAAGATATACTTGGGTATGAAAATTGTTAAACCTAGTAACCTTCTGTCTGAGATACCTGATCCACCGAAACAACTATACTGCTATGGAGACACATCTCTTCTAAACAAGTGTTGCATCTCAATTGTTGGGACAAGGAGCATAACTTCGTATGGAATGAAAGTTTTGGATATGTTTATTGCTCCTTTTCTTAAAGAATTAGAAATAGTAGTTGTTAGTGGTTTGGCAAGAGGTATTGATGGGTATGTACATAGAAAATGTTTACAAAGAGGTGTAAGAACTATAGCTGTCGTACCAGGAGGTATTGATACTGCCATACCTGCTTGTAACAGAGAGATTTGGAAGGAAATACAGAAAACAGAGCTTCTGATTGCTGAACATAGAGAAGGTACGAAATTGAATAAATATATGTACATTGAAAGAAACAGGATATTAGCAGGAGTGTCGAAATCTGTAATTGTAATAGAGGCAGGAGAAAACAGTGGGTCTCTAACAACCGCACAGCTAGCTTTGGATTATAATAGAGATGTATATGTCGTTCCAGGTAATATAACGAGTAATGTCTCAAGAGGTTGTAATCTCCTAGCGAAACAAGGGGCAAACATCTTAACAAGTATCGAAGATATGAAGGAAGTTGTCGGATTGGTGGGAGGGCAGTTCTCATTCTATTACTAGCCCCTATAGTAACATTAAATTTCTTTTAAAATTGCATTCAAACCATTTCCTAGATTCACTTTTCCTGTCGACCAGGTCTGGTTAACAAATTAAGAGATGGTATAATGGTGGGGTATGGCAAAAAGTAAAGTCAAAAAAACAACAAAGAAGAGAGATTTGGGTTATAAAAACCTTTTGATTGTTGAGTCTCCTTCCAAAGCGAAAACAATAAATAAATATTTGGGGAAAGAATATAAAGTCTTGGCAACGGTTGGTCATATAATAGATCTACCTAAGAGTAAGCTAGGGGTTGATGTTGAAAAAGAGTATGAACCTCTTTGGGAGCAGATATACGGAAAGGGGAAGGTTGTTAAAGAATTGAAAAAAGCAGTACCGAAGGATGGGAATGTATATTTAGCAATGGACCCAGATAGGGAAGGTGAGGCAATTGCATGGCATACAGCAAATTCTTTGGGCTTGAAAGATCCAAAGAGAGTTACCTTTCATGAGATTACGAGTAATGTTATTAAAGAAGCCATTGCAAAACCTTCTAAAATTGATATGAATTTGGTAGATGCACAAAAGGCAAGAAGAGTGCTTGATAGGTTGGTTGGATATAAACTTTCAGAATTGCTTTGGAAAAAGATTTGGTACGGTCTCTCTGCAGGTAGAGTCCAGTCTGTTGCTTTAAGGTTAATTGTTGAGAAAGAGGAGGAGAGAGAGGCATTTGATTCTCAAGAGTATTGGGATGTAAAGGTTGTTGTGAATGACAAGGAGAAGAATAAACTTGAAGCAAAGCTAGTTCGTAAAGATGGTAAGAAGTATATTCCTAAGACAGAAAAAGAAGTCTTGGATTTTGAGAAAGAGATAGGGGATAGTGATTTTGTAGTTAAGAGTGTTAATAAGAAAAAAGCAAGTAAACATGCATATCCTCCATTTACGACTTCTACACTTCAGCAATCTGCATATAATGCACTTGGCTTTACATCTAAAAGAACTATGAGTGTTGCACAGAGTTTGTATCAAGCGGGATATATTACATATATGAGAACAGATTCTGTGTTTTTGAGTCAGAAAGCAATTAGTGCAGTGAGAGAATTGGTCGAGGGAAGGTATGGTAAAGAGTATATTCCAGAAAAACCTAATTTCTACAAAACAAAAGCTAAGAATGCACAGGAGGCACACGAGGCTATTAGGCCCACGGATTTCTATGTCGACTCTAAAAGAATTAGTAAAGAGCTAGGTGATTTTGCAGGTAGGTTGTATGAGCTGATATGGAAGAGGGCTGTTTCTAGCCAGATGAGTAATAAGGAGGTGGAGGTTCTGACCGTCAGTATAGTTCCAGAAAATCCTAAGAAACCTGAGTATGAATTTACAATGGGTGGTGAAAAGGTCCTCTTTGATGGCTTTAGAAAAGTCCTGCATATTAAGAGTCAAGAGGAAGGATTGCAAGAGATGTATAGTATTGAAAAGGGCGATACTTTAAAGAAGGAGAAATTTGTAAATGAACAGAAATTTACACAACCTCCTGCAAGATATACAGAAGCTTCTTTGATTAAAAAATTAGAAGCACTTGGTATTGGCAGGCCTTCTACATATGCAACAATTATTTCCACCATTATGGCAAGAGGCTATGTTGTAAAAGAGCAAAAAGCTTTGGTGCCTGTTGATGTGGGTAGATTGGTGACTAATTTTTTGAAGAATAATTTCTCGAGGTTGGTTGATTATGAATATACAGCTGATGTTGAGAATGATTTTGATGATATTTCTTTGGGGAAGAAGGAGTATGTTCCTGTGATTGATAAAGAATTCAAAATGTTGGTTGAGGGAATTACAAAAGCTGAGGCTGATGTGAAAAAAGAAGATGTTGTAATTTTGGGTAAGTCAGATGAGAAGTGTCCTGAGTGTGGTGGGGAGATGGTTGTTAGAGTGGGAAGGTATGGGAAGTTTTTGAGTTGTGCGAAATTCCCAGAATGTAAAGGTATGAAGGATATTGAGGGTAATGAGCAGAGTATTGATTTTGACAAGTATGCTAGGCCTGAGAAATGTCCCAAATGTGGAGGGAAATTAATTCTGAAGATTGGTAAGTATGGGAAGTTCTGGGCTTGTGAAAAATATCCTGATTGTAAGGGGACATTGCCTTTGTTGTTGAAGGAAAAGTGTCCTGAGTGTGGTCATAACTTGGTGGAAAGAAGGAGTAAGTGGGGGAGGGTTTTTGTAGGGTGTAGTAACTATCCAGATTGTAGGTATATCAAAAAGAGTAAGAGTAAGAGTAAAAAGAAGGGTAAGTAATGGTATTGTTTCAAGTACTATCTCATAGAACAGAGTTAATCTAGATTTAATAATCCTCCAATATAATTGGTTATGCTTCCTAGGGAAAAGTATACAAAACATGGATTGGATTCTCTTTCGGATATGGAATTGTTGGCAATTTTAGTTGGTAGAGGTGTAAAGGGAAAGGATTTTATGTCTGTTTCCAGAGGTGTGCTTCGGAAGATAAGGGGTGTCCTTGAGAGAAACAAACAGGTTACTTTGGACGATATATGTGCAGTTACAGGTATTGGTCGAGTTACGGGTATGAAGATACTTTGTGGTATTGAGTTGGGTAGGAGAATGTATGACCTTGGCAGCAAACAGAGAGTTAGGATTAAGAGTTCAGAAGATGCATATAAAGTTCTAAAGTATATAGGGAAGAGGAAGCAGGAACATGTTGTAGCTATATTTCTTAATTCTAGATTTGAAGTAATTGCAAAAAGGACAGTATGTATAGGTACTCTTGATGGGGTAAATGTCCTCCCTAGGGATATCATAATTCCAGCATTGGAAGTTAATGCAAGTAGTGTTGTGATGGCACATAATCATCCTTCAGGTGATAGCACACCTAGTATGGGAGATATTGAAATTACAAAAAGAATGAAGCAGAGCTTAGAACTTGTAGGGTTAACCCTTTTAGATCACATAGTGATTGCAGAAAATGAGTGGAGAATGATTGAAATCTAGCCTCCTTCTAAACAATTTCTGTCAGATGCTTTTTTTGTGCAGTAACAATGCAGGACAGGTCTGTATCAACTGTAATCCCCCATAGTAAGATTGAAAATCCTTAAAAACCACGGCTTAACTCTTTTGTAATAAGCATAAACTTGTCGACCAGGTTGGTTTTTGGATATTTGCCATATTTGATTGTTTTGTATATAATCCTAACGGTTATTTAATATATCTCATATATTTCTGAACCAATCCTGGGTAGAGATGCCCTTCAGAAATATTAAAATAAAAGGAAAGGAATAAGTATATGGCAGAAGCCAAAAAAGAGGTCTCAAAGAAAACAGGGACTGAAAATAAGAGTTTTCAAATGCCCGAACTTTTAGATTTGCTTAAGGTAGGTGCTCACTTTGGACATAAGAAGGGAGCATGGGATCCTAAGATGCAAAGATATATCTATGAAGTTAGGAATGGTACGCATATTATCGATTTGGTTAAGACATTGGAGAGTTTGCAGAAAGCTCTAAGTGCTCTTGAGAAGTATTCTCAGAACGGGAATATTTTAATAGTAGGAACTAAGGGACAGGCTGCAACAATAGTCCAGAGTGTTGCAGAGGAGGTAGGTATGTTCTATATCAACAGAAGGTGGCCAGGTGGTCTTTTCACAAACTTTGATACGATTAAGAAGAGTGTTCAGTCCTTGGTAAAGATGGAGGAGAAGTTGGCTAGGGGTGGTGTTGGTTTGGTGAAAAAAGAGGTTCTTCTTTTGGAAAGGGATATTGAGAGGTTGAATAAGATGTATCAGGGTATTAAATTTATGGATAAGCTACCTGAAGCTATCATTGTAATAGATAGTCAGGTTGAAAGTAATGCAATTAAAGAGGCAAGGAATGTAGGTATTCCAATTATTGGTTTGATTGATACTAACTGTGATCCAGATTTAATTGATTATCCTATCCCAGCAAACGATGATTCTCTCAAGAGTATTTCTTTGTTTGTTAATCTTTTTGGTAGTGTTGTAACAGGTTCTAAGAGAAGTCTTTCAATTACTTCATTAAGAAGAGATAACGAGGCTTTGTTAGCAAAGTTGTCAAAGGATGCACAGGAAGAAAAGGAGAGACAGTTGAAGATGGAGGCAGAAGAGAAAGAAAGAACTAAAGCTCTAAGAGAAGGCAAAATCACATCTTCTGATACGGGTTCTGTTGTTAGGGTCGTTAAGAGAGAGAAGAATATTGAAGAAGAGGTAGAGCAGGCAGAGGAGGTCAAGAAGGTTGAGGATAAGAAAGGTATGGACGAATTAGGTCTTTCTGTGAGGATTCTTAAGAGTCTTGATGCTGCAGGTATTAAGTCTGTTGGACAGCTTGAGAGTATGAGTGATGAAGATTTGATGAATGTTAAGGGTTTGGGTGAGAAATCAATAAAAGATATTAAAAAAGCAATTAAGTAAATAATTTAAGAACATAGAACTGTATGGCAAAAGTAACAATAAATGATATTAAGGATTTAAGAGAGAAGACATCTGCAGGTATGGCTTTGTGTAAAGAAGCATTGGTTAAGTCAGATGGGGATATGAGAAAAGCAGTTGAATATATTAATAAGAGGAGTGATGTCATAGGTAGACTTAAGAATCTCACAGGAGCAAAGATAGGTCTTTGTAAGTTAGCATATGACGAAGCAGGTAAGGATTTTGAGAAAGCAGTTGAGATAATTAAGGAGAAGGGTTGGGATAATCCTGTTGAGGGTGATTTGGATGGTAAGGTTGAGGGTGTAATAGATGCATATGTTCACGGTACAGATAGGAAGCTTGTGGCTTTGGCAGAAGTTACTTGCAAGACAGATTTTGTTTCAAAAAATGATGATTTTAGAGATTTTGTACATGAAATTACACTTCAGGTTGCGGCAATGAAACCAGAGTTCATTTCCAGAGATTCTGTAGATGAAAAAGTAATTAAGGAATTAGAGGAGACATTCAAGAAAGAATTAGAATCAGAGAAGAAATCTAAGGATATGATTGAGAAGATTGTTGAGGGTAAACTTAAGAAGTATCTTGCAGAGAAATGTCTTTTGGAGCAGAAGTGGTTTAAGGATGAGAGTAAAACGATAAAGGATTTGTTAGATGAGGCAACACAGAGAATAGGTGAGCCTTTGACAATAAGAAGAATTCTTTTGTGGGAATTGGGTAAAAAGTAATTTCCTGATATAGACATCTCATACAACTTAATATACAATGTCAATATTAATATAGTTGGGATATTAGTATGGACATCAATACATTCAAAACGGACATCTCAAAATGTGTAGACCATGTTAAAGAAGACCTCTCTCAGATTAGAACAGGTAGAGCAACACCAGAGTTGGTGGAAGAGGTGTTGGTAAATGCATATGAGACACAATCTCCTGTTAAAAACTTAGCTAGCATCAGTGTTATGGATGCTAAAAGTATAGCAATACAGCCCTGGGATAAAACAATACTTGAGAATATTTCCAAAGGTATTTCTTCTGCAAATCTAGGTTTCCTCCCTATCTTAGAGGGTGACAGGGTAATTGTTAAAATTCCTGACCTAACAGAAGAGAGAAGACATGAATATGTCAAAATTATGAAAGAAAGAATAGAAGATGGAAGAGTTGCTGTAAGACAGGTAAGACAGAAATTCATGCAAGGTGTTGACGAGCAACAGAAATCAGGACTTTCAGAAGATGATGCGGATAGGATAAGGGAAGAAGCAGAGAGGGTAGTGAAAGATGCGAATGTTGAGATAGAAACAATAAAAGATGATAAGGAGAAAGAACTTCTAGCTATTTAATTTTTTGAAACTAAAACATGCCATCCTTCATCATAAATATTCTTCTTTTTTTGCTAGTAATAGGCATCCTAACATTTGTTCATGAATTAGGACATTTCTTAGCCGCTAAGGCTGTAGGTGCTAAAGTTTTTGAATTTGCATTAGGTTTTGGACCAAAACTAATTTCAAAGAAAATAGGTGAGACAGAGTATAGTATTAGAATCCTTCCTTTTGGTGGTTATGTAAAGATTTTAGGTGATGGAGACCCTGGTAAGGAGGAAATTAAAAAAGAAGATAAAGGAAGGGATTTAAGTAAGAAGCCTAAATGGCAACAAATCATCGTTATGCTTGCTGGTGTTACCATGAATATCATTTTAGGTGTAACTATCTACTACATTGTACTTTTTTCTAACGGTTGGGAGTTGATATTGAATAATGAATTTGCTGATTTTAAACCAATAGGGGCAAGAGTTACAAAAGTTAGAGATGGTGATGTAGAGTATTCGGAGTTAATTGAAGATGGTCAAGCAAAGAAAGCGGGTATGCCAGAGAAGGGTGTAATTAAAAGCATAGATGGTAAAACTGTTGAGTTTTCAGATGATGTTGCTAAGATGCTTTCAGGCAAGAAGAATAAAGAAGTGGTCTTGGATGTTTGTGTAGAAGAAGAGTGTAATAAATATGATGTGACAACTTCAGATGATGGAAAGATTGGGATTATGTTACCTCCAAACTTTCATATATCTCTTTCATATCTAGATAATAAGGTTTTTGCAGGCTTTGCACATATTCTTAATAGTTTTAAGCTAATATTTAAGAAAATGGGGGAGATGTTCTCTTTAGCTAGGCAGACAGGAGATTACAGTGAGCTTTCTAATTCTGTGTCTGGTCCTGTTGGTATATATTTTGTAATTGATTACTTTAAACAATTTGGAGTAATACCTTTCTTGGGTATGATTGCTGATCTTTCTATGTCATTGGCATTGATTAATATTCTTCCAATACCTGCATTAGATGGTGGTAGGGTGTTTATACTTCTTCTAGAATGGATAATAGGGAAGGAATTGGATGAGAAGGTAGAGAGTAGGATTATTAATATCTCTTTTATCTTCTTGATAATTTTGATACTATTTATAATAATAAAAGATATTGTTAATATAGATAGTATTAGGAATATTTTTGGTTAATATATATTAAAAATAATAATGGCTAATATTAAAGTAGGTTTAAGTAAGAAGAGTACTGTTATATTACTAATATTATTCTTTTTAGTTTTAGGTGGTGGAGGTGGTTTTCTATTATGGAGAGTTAATCAATCTAAGACTGTAGCGAGTGAGGAGAAGTTAGAGTGTATAGATTACGATGCAGATTGTAGATGGGGTGGGCCATATCCAAAGACGAATGGTAATTGTCCAAATGAAGGTACTGCAGGTATTTGTCAATATCCTCATCACGATTCTTTTTGTTGTAGATATAGGAAAGTTGTGACTAGGTATCATATAACATTTAATACCAGTACTGGCGGAACAATCAGTCTTTCAGGTCAACAAAGTGTTAGACCAGGGCATAGTACAGAATCAACAGCAACACCAGATACAAATAATGGCTACGAATTTGCTGGTTGGGAAGGCTCTGGTGGTGGAAATGTAAGTGATAAGAGCCAAAAGAAACTGACAATAAGTAATGTGGATTCAGATGCCACATATACAGCGAAATTTAGAAAAGAGCAGATACCATTCTGTAACTTCACATATAAAGTAGCAACTGGTGGTGGAGGTTCTCTGACAGGTACTGCAACTCAAAAAGTCGATAATGGTAAAAGTGGTACTGTTGTTACAGCAACTTCTGCATCAACACATACTTTTGTAAAGTGGGAAGGGGATAGTAATCAGGCAACAGCTAGTGTAGCGAAAAGAACAGACACATGTTCTAATACAAATGTTGGTACTCCTGTTAATAAAACATTCACAGCAGTATTTAAGAAAAAAGATGTTCCTGTTGTTAAGTATGATTTAACATATAAAACAGATGGTAATGGTTCTGTTGATAAAGCTGGACCTCATAAGGTTGAGAAGGGGAAGAATGGTCCATCAGTGGTTGCTAAAGCTAAGACGGGTTACAAATTTGCTTCTTGGTCTGAAAAGGCAGTTCAAAGTCCTGTTCCTCCGAAACCTTGGTCTTCACCAATTATAGGAACTCCTTCAGGTCCTCATGTAACGAGCAGTAGGGTAGATAGAAATGTTCAGGCAAGTATGATAATTACAGCTAACTTTAAGAAAGCATGTGGTGATAAGGTGTGTGATTCTTGGGAAAATATGACAAACTGTCCAGCAGATTGTAAAGGTTGTGGTGATGGAAAATGTGTAGCTCCAGAGAATGCAGAGACATGTGCTAAGGATTGTAAAGCTAAATGTGGGGACAATCTCTGTACTCACGATGAGAATGCTAAAACATGTCCTAATGATTGTAAAGCAGTATGTGGAGATAAGTTCTGTACTCATGATGAAAATGCGGAAACATGTGCTAATGATTGTAAAGCTAAGTGTGGAGATAATATATGCTCACCAAGTGAAAATGCTCAGACATGTCCACAAGATTGTCCTGTAAACTGTGGTGATGGGATATGTTCAGAAGATGAAGGTCCAGATAAATGTCCTGTTGATTGTCCTTCAGTATGTGGGGACGGTATGTGTACGGATGGTGAGAGTAGTGCAGATTGTCCTGATGACTGTGGATCTCCCGTTGTTGGGGAAGCTGTTCCTGAAACAGGTCTTTTTGATGAAACTAAGAATATTGTAATAATGGGTGTTGCTCTTCTAATGTTAGGTATGGCTTGGACATGGGTATCTACACTTCCTAAGAAAGCATATGTCTCAATCTACGATACAGTATCTTCTGTAAAGAAAAAAAGTGTTGAAAGAGAAAGGGAAAACAGAAGAAGTAAATTAGAAAATAGGATTAAATAATTAAACTGTTCAATATATTAAAATATGGCTAATGTAAAATTTGCTTCAAAGAAGGTAATAGCAATATTTGCTGTCTTTCTCCTGTTGTTTGGTGGTGCTGGAGGGTTCCTACTATGGAGAATTAATCAAGAGAAGACTGTTGCTCCAACAGATAGTGATGCTGCTCAAATAGATAACTGTTTAGATAATATAAAGACTGTTGACTTTTCACCATACTACAAAACAGCTTCGTCAGGGAAAGGGAATATTAGAATTCAAGCAGGTTTACATTCGCCAGCAGTTACATACAAAGAGGATTGGGAAAATGGTAGAATTAGACTCTCTCTCAACAATTCTTGTGCTAGAGGGATACCTATAGAAGCTGTAGGGAGTGGTGAATCAAAATTCTTGTACTGGGAGAATATTAAAACAGGACAGAAATATACGACAAATCCAATAATTGTAAGGAGAGAACATTCAAAGGGTACTGCAGAAGAACCAGTATTTAAAGAAAGTGGGAGCCTAGTTGCAAGATTTGGAACATGTAAGGAGGTCTCTGTAGGATATCTTCCTTTAAATAGTTCAGAAGGTAAGTTGGTTATCAAGCAG
This sequence comes from uncultured bacterium, assembly GCA_937899155.1. Lineage (GTDB taxonomy): Bacteria > Patescibacteriota > Dojkabacteria > SC72 > SC72 > UBA5232. The sequence continues at coordinate 1,820 of CALDJM010000010.1, read as the reverse complement.
AAGGTAGGAATGGTTCAAGAGAACAGTAAAGATAATGTAATATTACAAACCTTCAAAACTCGAGACGAGAAAGGATCTCAGATAGAGGCAGTAGCTAATAAAGGTTTTAAGTTTAAACATTGGGTGAGTATATCTAATAATGTTGTGAGTACAAATCCAGTAATTCAGAAAGATGCTATAGATGTGTTCGGAGATAAAGAGTGTGTTGAAAACTCATATAGCTTGATGCTAACAGCTGTATACGAAAAAGATGATGGGGAAAATATACCAATAGATAAAAAAGCAAAGGTAGTATACAAAGCACAACCATCAGAGTGTACTAAGATGCTGGTTTGCGCTTCTCCTGATGAAGAAAGGTTGACTTCTGGCGATGCTAAAGGTAGTTGCTTAAATCAAGAAGCTTCCCCCAATGAGCATGTTATGCCAATCTCTGTTGAACCGAAATTGGATAAAGAGTGTGTATTTCAGTATTGGACTATACAGATTACAAGTCCTGATGGTGTGAAAAGTACAGCTCAAAAAGATAGTTCCGACTTAAGAAGGCATGACAGGGCAGGTGCAGCAGGTACGACTAAGACAATAACAGCAGTATTTAAAAAAGGTAGTACAGCACCAGTAGAACAAACATATACATTAAGATATGCTACAGAAGGTAATGGGAAATTAAGCAAGGATGGTGGTACTCCAAGTAGTAACACTATTGCAACTACAGTTAAATCAGGTCCTTCTGTTAAAGCTACACCTAATACTGGATATAAGTTTGCATATTGGATAGATACTACAACAAGAGCTAAGGATACTAGTAGTTTAGCTACAGCTAACCCTAGAAAAGATGAAGGTGTGAATAAGAATATCTCTTTGACAGCTCACTATGAAAAAAGTGATGGTACAACACCTTCAGATGATGGTACAGTAACTCCTCCTTCGGGTGGTGATGTTACACCTCCTAGTAGTGATACAGGCACTGGTACAGGCACAGGAACGGGAACAGGAACAGGAACAGGTAGTGGTGTAGGTAAAGATGGTCTACCAGGTACATCTGCATCACCTAGTAAATCGTTGTATATTATTGTTGTTGGTACATTAGTATTGAGTATTGGTATGCTCTTACCATATCTTCCAACTAGGAGTATCATTAGAAAAAGAAAAGAGGTATAGATAATATATATTAAATAGATAATATGGTTTGTAATGGGTAATATTAGATTTAAAGCTAGTAAAAAGACCTTGGTTATATTATTTCTAATATTATTCTTAATATTAGGTGGTAGTGGTGGTTATCTATTATGGAGAGTTAATCAATCTAAGACTGTAGCTCCCACTGATAGTAGTGCGGGGGGAGGTGAAGGGGGTAGTACTTGTAATTGTTGCAAGACAGTTCCATATACAAATCATGCAAGTTGCTATGATGGAAATGGTGCTTTGAAGAGAGGGATGATACCTTGTCAGTGTGTATTTAGCAATACTTGGTGTCCAGGTACTGAATTGTGTACTGACACTCACCCTTATAATCCTCCTGCTAAAAGGTCTGGTGCAGACTGTGATGTTCCAAGATGTATTTGGCCATATGTTGCTTGGTGGTTGCCAGATAGTGGAGAAGGAAACTGTGCTTGTGCTCACCGAACTACTTCCGATCCGAATCCCGACCTTCGATGTGATGATCCTACCCCTAGATGTACTCCTCCTCCTTGCCCTCCTGGGTATACTGATATGCATAGACCTGGAGGAGGTACAGAATTTGAGCCAAGAAATTATAGTGCTGAGGACTTAGCCCTTATAAATGCAGCCAAACTATTCGATCATAAAACAAGCAAACTATG
>CALDJM010000009.1 GCA_937899155.1 uncultured bacterium | reverse complement strand
TAATATCACTCAAATATCAAACAGTAGCAAGTGACTATTCTACTGTGGTTGGGGGTACTGTAAACTATGACAATAGAAGCGTAACTAATGGTAATTTCTCACAACAAATAACTTTCACAGGAAACATTTATGTTAAATGTACGGCTACATTTGTAGGGAACACTCAATATAATGGTTGTACAGCAACAACCAAAATAAGAGTAAACACAACACCAGTAACCCCAACAAAAACCGATACTGTAATCAATGTGTTAAGCAGTAATCCTATGACAATTACAGATGCTACTCAATCAGTAAAATTACAATTAAAAGATGTTAATGGTAATGCTTTAAGTGGAAAGAATTTAAACTTATCATTTAGTGAAGTAAACAGTTCTTACTCATCAGTTATTGGAGGAACAAAAGAATACAATGACTCAACAGATAGTTCAGGAATAGTTACAAGGAAAATAGAATTCACAGGTGACTTCTATGCTAAATGTACAGTTACACAAACAGTCACTATAAATATAAGAGTCAAAACAGTATTCGATACTTACATAGAAATAACAGACTACTATGGTAATGTATACAACAATAACAAGATGACAATAGATTTAAGTTCACCAGATGCAATGAGAAGCATATACGGACACTTATACTACCCCAACCCATTAACAAACCAATGGGAAAAACTAGGAAAACAATTAACACTCCATTACACATTCTCAATAAATGGTCAATCAAAAACATATGATAACATAACAAGTACAAATGGGGATTCATCACAATTAATTAACTTAGATGCTAATACTTACTCTTTAGTAGTAAGCTTCGATGGAAGTGGAGTATACAAAGGAACATCATCAAGAATAACATTCCAAACAACAGGAACAAGAGTTGTTACAAATAGTTTACTTGGATCCTATTATGATAAAGGATTAAATTACTTCAATGATGTAAGTTTAGGAACTAATGGTAGAATTTATGGTTCAAGTTGGAACATGGACATAGTGAACAATAACATTTCTATACTGGATTATGGATTAGAACATGATGGAAGTTTACTTTCACCTAAAATAGCAATAGAAGATTTACAAATCGATGGTGATTCTTATTATTTACAAATAGAAAATTATTTCGGTAAGAACTCTGAAATAAGTGATGTTACACTCAAATCACAGTACTGGCTTGGAATAACCGAGGATTCAACTGTAAGTAAATATTTACCAATGTACAATAATCTTATTGTTACACCACAAGCTATTGGTAGTAGGAATTGTAAATTCGTAAGGAAAACAGAGGATAGTTTCCTCTATTACTTAGCATATAATCCTGATGGAGATATAGATTATCTTGGTAACCCTAGAACACAATTCGAGGCAGGGTGCGATTTAACCACATCAGCAGGATACTCTGTATTCAGTACAGAATTAGGTTATAATCCAATTTGTATAAGTAATGGTTTAATTAAAGTAGCATTCCACCGATACAGTCACTTTGTAGAAATTTACAGGTACAGTATAGAACATTCAGGTTATGTACTAGTTCGTACTGTTAAAATCAAAGAAGTACCTGAAGTACACTTACTCAAATACTCTGATGATAAAATAACATTAACCTTTGGTAATACTAAATGGACAATATGGAGAGGACACCCATTTGTACAAGTAGAACACACTAAATCCGATTTAAGATTTATAAGGAATACTGATACAATATGGTGTGAAGTCCAAGAAAACACTCACCTCGGAACACCAAAAGAATTATCCACCCTACAAAGTAGTTTCACTCCTTACCTAAAATTAAATTACTTCACTAACAATTTAAACACTACTTACACAGAATTCACACTTGGAGGAGAATGTGTACAAAACGAAGGATTAAACATTAACACTATTCTATCCGAGGCAAATGAAGTTAAAACATTTATGGAGAAAAATAAACGATTACCAAACTATGTTACAATAAATGATGTACAGTACAGTACAGCAACATTCATTTACTTATTAACCGTGGTAATAGGTAAAATTAATAGTAAGGATTACAC
>CALDJM010000008.1 GCA_937899155.1 uncultured bacterium | reverse complement strand
TATATTAAATAAAGTGAAGTGATTAACATGTACAAACATAACGATTGGACAAAAACAGAAACAAACATACCAGAAATAAAAAAAATAATAACAAAAGAACTAAATGAATGTGAAAACAATGAAACCAACTTCCTAGAACTAAACTTCCAAACAACAGACTACAAAGTCTGCTTAAACAAAAGAGAAGACTACGACATAGACCCAGATGGATTCGTACATGGAAACATTTACACATTATGGGAATTCACATACGATGACTACACAGACAAAGACAAGATAATAGAAGCCCTTGATGACTTAACCGACCTAAAATTTGTACATACAGAACTAGGAGCATACTGGCAACCTAACTATAAATAATACAAAAAATAAATATAAAATTTACACTTACCAACTAGAAACAATTTTTTATCATGGTTGTTTGGTTGGTAAGTTGAAAAACTTGATAAATAATATTATTATTTATCGTTTAAAACAATCCTTAGCCACTTAAGTATCATTTACTTAGGTGGCTTTTTTAATAAACCAACACCACCAACACAAAATACAAAAAATACACTACACCATCTACATTAAACAACTAAAACAACAAATTAAACATTACCTTATACCACAATAAAAAAAACCTTAAACCACACATTAAACTATTCTATGGTACTTTTTGTGTGTGAATGATAAACTAATAAAACCCCCACCTGAAAACCTGCAAAAAATAAAACATAAAAATCACAGGATCAAAAACAAAACACAAAAAACAATTAAAATAAACAAACCAAACAACACAACAATAAAACAAATAACCCTAAACAATAATACAATAACAAACAATAACCAACAACCAACCAACCCAAAAAAAAAAAAAAATACACAAAAAAAAACACCAAAAAAAAACATGACAACAACCACTTAATTAACCAAAAAAAGAACATATAAAGTCCGTTTGTAAAAAGTAGTAACAAAACTATTATAAGAGTAGTACACTTATTAGATTACAATTTAAATTAAAAATAAAGTTTAATAATTAAGTTCCAAAAAAATCAAGAATTTATCCACTCATTCGCATGTGTGGTGGGGTGTGTTTTTGGTTTTGTGTGTCTACTGTTTTTTGTTTTGTTTTTGTGGTGTTTTGTGTGGTGTTTTTGTTTGTTTTTTTTGTTTTTTTTTGTTTTGGGGTGGGTTCATATGTTTGACTTATGAGGGTTTCCTGACCACTACACACCACTCATTCTCTTTTCCCTTGTACTTAATTACTTTTCTATTATTTCTTACCTTTTACTCTTACAAAAATATATATTTACTCTTATACTATGACTGTCTACACTATAAGAAGGGGGTGTAAACTCTATAATTTACTATTATAGGGTACTAAAAACGGTTGGCTAATTCAAAAGAACACCCATATAGAATAATATGAAGAATACAATCATCAAATTAAACCATAAATGTCCATACTGTAAATCCACCAACACCATCATAGATAAAAATAAAATGGAAATAATCTGTCAAGACTGTTACACTATTCTATCCCAACCTTATAATTATGTAGGGGGTAGAAAAGTAATAAGTAGTTTACCATCGGATTATTACACTCAACAGAAAGGAATAAACACTCCATCAGGAGAATATAAAATACCCGGTTCCAAAATAACCAAATACAAACACCATAGAAGAGATAAACAATTAATGTTTCTCGGACATAAAGACCATTACAATAAAAATTTAATCAAAACCTAAAATAATGAGGGGATAGAATAATAATATCCCCCCTCATTTTCATATACTTTGTCTACACCTCATTCTAAAAGGATTTTAACCCTAAAAATTTCGACACCTTACACATCAAGTGTAAGAATAAACAAACACCCAACATAGAATAGTTAAAGGGAACATCATTCATAGTAAGGATGGAACAGGAAGATAAAATTTTAACTATAAAACTGCTTTTTTTTTGAATAATTATATTCGTCTTCTATCACTCAAATAAACCTCCTGTTCTTTTCGCATAACTTTATAGATTAAAGTTTATCCTCCTCAATCCGGAATATAAGAACTTACAAGGGGTGATGTTCCCTTTAACTATTTTATTTACAATCATAAAAGGAGGGATAGAACAATGGATCTTAATAATTTAACAACTTATATTTCAGGATTACTCCTCACAATATGCAGTTACTTTGCTATAAGTCAAACCAGTACAAATTTCATAATCCAAGTACTCGCACCAATACTAGCTATCATTATAGGTTACTTAATCACTTACTTAACTGAAAAGTACCCATCAAGCATAGTAACCCCAGTAACCATAGAAAAAGATACAGTAGAGGAGAACACGGAAGATGGAATATAAATACTTAAAATACTTAACTCACTCCGACCTTTCACCTTTAGCTAATCGATTATGGAAACAGGATAATGGGAAAACTTTTTATTATTTACGAAATGGGGTGAAAACTACTGTGAGTCAAATCCTACTCTCAGCTGGAGTACTAGGAATCTACGAAGCCACTACCCACAACCAATACTTCACCACCAGATTCGGAGCAGATGGATTAATCGCAAGTATACTAGCCCTCTGTGTAGGAATAATAGTCATATGGGGTTGTGACAGAATCTCAGAACACCATATGAAACGAGTGAAAGAGCAAAATTATATACAAACCGAAACATTAAGAAACACTTTATCAAAACAATCCACACGAATAGAAGAATTAAGCAGGGAAGTAGCTAAACAGAAAGCTAATCAATCAGTTAGGACTGAAATGGTGAACATTTTACAAGAAGAATTAGATGATTGTAACAATGAAACCCACAGAATAGAAAAGAAACTTGAAAACCCTGAAATTAATTACACTAAATTCATGGAGGATATGTTAGAGTAAAATAAACAGTAAACAGGAGAGATAGAAAATGGCAAACAAGAAATTTAGTAAAGAAATGGTAAACCGATTCGTACAATACTTACAAGAGGGAAACTACATCAGCACCTGTTGTAAACTTTGTGGAATTGATAATTCCACATTCTATGAATGGAAAGCTAAAGCTGAAGCAGGTGACCCTGAATATGTTGATTTTGTGGAGAAAATAGCACAAGCCGAAGCAGAAGCAGAACAAGTCCATGTGAAGAATATCCTTGATAAAGGTAAAGAAGGAGTATGGCAATGCGATGCTTGGTGGTTAGAAAGAAAATTCCCTGAAAAATGGGGGCGTAGGGATAGAATAAATGTAGGTGCAAATGATGATGATAAACAAATCGAAATAAGCATCAAAATTAAGGAGCCAGACAATGACCAAACAGATAGAATGGGAGCT
>CALDJM010000007.1 GCA_937899155.1 uncultured bacterium | reverse complement strand
CTTTAAGAGGAGATGTTTTGGATACAAAAAAATCCCTAGAATCTAAAGGGTATGAATTAGAAGAAATATCTTGGGTTAAGAATACATATTTTGTCATAAATCGAGATAAGTCAGCAGCATCACAGACAGAGGAGTACGACGAGGGAAAATACTACATCCAAAATCTATCAAGTATCATCGCTTCATTAATCTTAGATCCAAAGCCCAAGGAGAAGATTTTAGATATGTGTGCTGCCCCAGGGAGTAAAACAACACATATTGCACAATTAACAGAGAACAGTGCTGATATAATTGCGAATGATTCTGATTTAGGAAGAACTTCTGATCTACAAAAAGTACTATCCCAATTTGGTGCAAAGGCAAGAGTAACTTTAAGTGATGCTAGGGAGTTTGGTACAAAGTATCCTGTATATTTTGACAAAATACTTCTAGATGCTCCTTGTAGTGGTGAGGGTATGATATATTTTAAAGGCTCAAGACCTGTGAGATTCTGGAGTATGGATAAGGTAAAAAGGAGTATTTCAATACAGAGGGAATTAATTGTTTCTGCATTCAAAGCATTGAAACATGGAAAATATATGATCTACTCTACCTGTACTTTAGAACCAGAAGAAAATGAAGGTATCCTTACCTATCTGTTGAAAGAATTTCCTAATGCTAGAATTGAGAAGATTGATATTACAAAAGATATTTTAGAAGGAAATCCTGAATTGAAAGATTATATTAAACCTGGCATCAAGAAATGGAGCGGGAATATATATAATCCACAAGTTAGGAATGCAATTAGGATAATTCCGAATAAAATGATGATGGGTTTCTTTATCTCAAAAATATTTAAAGAATAATTAACAATTCATTAAATAATCCTTTCTACTAATTGCTTTCTTAATGTTTTTCTCCTAGAATATGTTATGTCTGAAAACAAGAAAAAGATTGCTATTTTCAAAAAACAGAAAATCAGAAGGGTGTGGGACGAAAAGAAAGAAACTTGGTATTTTTCTGTAATAGATATAATATCCGCTTTAGTTGTCAGTAAGGATCCTAGAAAGTATTGGAATAAACTTGCACAGAGACTTAGAGAGGAAGGAAGTGAAGTGGTGACAAAATGTCACCAGTTGAAAATGGAAGCTCCTGACGGAAAAATGAGATTAACAGATGTTGCAGATACTGAGACAATACTTCGTTTAATACAATCAATACCCTCTCCTAAAGCAGAACCTCTTAAAATATGGTTAGCTAAGGTTGGATATGAAAGAATTGAATTAGAAAGAGAAACTGGACAAGATGTTATAAAGAGGATTTCTAATAGAGAATAGCTCTATTTTGTAATTCTATCTAAAAAATAGTATCCTTTTTGTACAAAAAAGATTTAATAAAATGTTAATTCATTAAGAAAATGAAAGAAGGTACAAAATTAGTCCTAGTCAGTATGTTAGTCTTCTACTTCTTCCTCTCTATCTTTCCTGCAAGCTATCACCTACCAGTATCTTTCATCTACCTTTTCTCTATACTATTTGCTGGAGGTCTAGCACTACTCATAACATGCCCAATATTAAATTTCTTAACCATAAAATGTAACTTCCTAACCTTTTTAGTTATGGGGACACTACTCTTAACAGGAGTTTTGTATTTAATGAAAATGTTCATGATTGATTTTGCAATCAACGACTTTGTTTTCGAAGGATTAAGAGCTGCAAATTTTGAAATTAAGAAAATAACAGCTCCCCCTATTGTTGCAATTGTTTTAGTATCTTTCCTCTCAGCATTACTTATGTCAATATACAAAGAGCTTGATAGGAAGCAATAATTAAAGTTTTAGTGTATAATACACAGCATGAAAGGATTACTAATATTACAAATAGTTGTGTGCTGTCTACTTGTTGCCAGCATTCTTTTGCAAAACAGAGCCGAAGGGCTAGGTCAAATGTTTGGTGGAGGTGGAGAGGTTTTTAGAACAAAAAGAGGTTTAGAGAAATTCCTTTACTACTTCACAATCATATTGATTGTTGTTTTAGTCGTTTTATCCCTTTTCATCTTAAAGTTGTCTTCTAAGTAGTAGATAATTTTACTTACTGCATATGAAGAAGAAAAAGAAAGCAGAGAAATTATCACCCGGGACATCTTCAATGCAAGATGCTTTAGAGGATATTCATTTTAAGGTTAAAGAAACACCCTTAGAAGAGAGATTTGATTTCAGAGATATTTTTTGGAATTACCCTATATTTCTGAAAACTCTTTACAAAAAACTAGTACCTCTTAGTTATATCGTAGTGTTTGGAGTACTAGCAGCTTTTCTTATCTTTATACTGCAATCAAGTTTCTTTGGTAAAAAGGTTGTACAAAAAGGAGGGAAAGATACTTTTGTTGAAGGTGTTGTAGGTAATGTAAATACATTAAATCCATTGTTTGTAACAAACAACTATATAGAGAGGTCTGTCGGTAGCTTAATCTTCGAGAAGTTCATAGATGTAGACAGTGATGGTCAAGCACATCCGGGAGTTGCAAGAAGTTGGGAAGTAAAAGAGAAAGGTTTAGTATATGACTTTGTTATAGGTGATGACTCATACTGGCATGATGGTAGTAGAGTAACAATAGAGGATGTCCTCTTTACATTTGAGAGTGCTATAGCCCTATCCAAAAAAGAAAATATTGACTCTGTAGGTTCAGCTTTCGAAGATGTAGAGATTGAAAAGTTGGACGATAAAACAATTAGATTTAGGACAAAAGAGGCTAATCCTGTATTTTTCAGAGCTGTTTCAATATACATAGTACCTAAATCTAAACTTGAAGAAGTTACTATTTCAAAAATGGCTTTCGATCCTTTCTCCAAGAAACCAATGGGAAGTGGAAAGTATGAGTTGGTAAAGATGGATTCATCTAAAGTAATACTTAAAGATAATGAATATGACAGATATACACCTAAAATTAAAAATATTATTTTTGAAATATATCCTGACTCAAAAGCCTTGGAGAGTGCTTTTAGAATTGGACGATTAGATGCAATTGGTTCTTGGGATAGAGAGTCTGCCAGATATACAGAGGAGTATGCTGGATATAAAAGACATGATTTACATATTACAGATAGAGAAAAGTTAATTTTCTTAAATATTAGGAAAGATTCTTTGAAAGATAGAAAGGTTAGGATCATTCTTAATACTTTACTGAAAAAAGATTCTTTTATTGAAGAGTATAATGTTGGAGCAGATATATTGACCGGTCCTATCACTCCAAGTTCATGGTTTTACAATAGTGATGTAGATTATCATTCATATAATCCTGAGAAAGCAAAGGAGATACTGAAATCTCTTGGGTATAATAAAAATGAAGAGAGTGGATACTACGAAAACGAAGATGGAAATATTTTTTCTTTCTCAATTACATATTTTGATAGTCCAAGTAATGAAAGACTGGTAAAGCTCTTAGTCGATTACTATGCAAAAGAGGGTGTTTTTATAAAACCTGTTAATATGTCATACGAACAGATTACACAAGAAGTTATTGCTACAAGAAACTTTGAAATGTTGTTGTATGAGATAGAAACAAGCATCGATCCCGACCAATACAATCTATGGCATTCACTTAAAAGTAATTATCCTGACCTTAATCTTTCTGGATATGAATATGAAAGAGTTGATATTTTGCTTGAAGAAGGGAGACAAAGTACAGATAAGAATGTCAGAAGACAGAAGTACAACTTATTCCAAAAGTATTTAGTTGCTGATGCTCCTGCTATTTTCTTGTACACCCCCGTGTTTGAATATATTACAAGAGATAATTTGCAAGGTTTAGAATTTAAAGATATTAAACATTCATACAGTAGATTTCATAATATTCAAGATTGGATTTGGGAATAGCTATACAGTAAAGATTTTTTCTACATGCCAAAGGGGGGAGTTGAACCCCCACCCTATTACTAGGACTACATCCTGAATGTAGCGTGTCTGCCAATTCCACCACTTTGGCTATACAGGATAAATAGGATTTTATCACATCCTACTTCTTTTTTTCCTTACCCTTTGCATCATCAGGATCGTGTTCTTGGAAGTTTTTTAGAAAATCTATTTTAGTAACTATCTTCTCTCCTTCTCTTTCCTTTTGGAATCTCAATCTCTTTCTCCTTCTTTGGCTCTACAGGCTTTTCCACATTAACAGCTTTATCCTTTAACTTTTCTAATAGTGTTAAAGGTTTCTCCTCCTCTAGCGAAGGTTTCTCAAGAGTTCTTGAAACCTCTTCTATCTCTCTTTTCTCTTTTCTTTTTTTAGTCAAAGAGGAAATCAATGCTCCAAAAAGAATCCCAACCAAAAACAGACTACCTATTAAGACTAAAAGATCTATATTATTCTTAACAACATCACC
>CALDJM010000006.1 GCA_937899155.1 uncultured bacterium | reverse complement strand
GGTTACGAAGCAACCTCACCATACATCAATGTAATGATGTTCGATAATGCTGACACCGAACCAGAACCAATCACCACCCTAAGATTCAGTATCAACATGGGAGCATATGCTCTCGAAGAGGGTGACAGAATGTTACACATCACCAATGTGTTATCCTAAAAACAAATTAAATTAACCGGAGATGATTTTCAATGGAATATTCCATGAAAGATTATTATGAAGTTCTACAATATCTCCGAGAAACAAAAGTCGATAGGGAATATCCATACGAATACACAGCCACTAACCAATTAGAATTTAATGGTTCAACAGAACCACAATTAAGTTTAGACCATTCTACCAACCACCGAATGAGTATACTATTACAGAATGTTAAAGCTGGAGATTCATTAATTATTCAAACAGAATCCCCTATGGATTACCAAGAAGTTAATAATTTTGAAATGGATTTACGCTCCAGTACAAAAGTAACCCCTGAATTAATTACCGTAGGAGTAAGTAATTCACTTGTAGGAGTACCTATCAGATTAGAATTAAAACCAAACCCTGAATGGTGCACAGTAGAAGCTAATGAATTGGGTAATATCCAATACACAGTATACAAAAACACTACAAGTATAATAAAGAAGAATAGGTTACTTGGAGATGTACAATCCATCAAATTAACCTTCAATGAAGATATAGAATCAATCTATATTTGTGATACAGTTTTCAGAACCCAAAACTTCCATTTAACATTAGAAAACTTAGACCATAACATAAAAAGTGGTCAAGAATATGTTAAAATGCAATTATTCCTATCCAACACCGAAGACATACCACCAGTACTAGAATACTTAGAATACAAAGCCGCAGCAGCATATGCTTGGCTCATATGGTGGGAAGATGAAGGAAAAGCAATGAACGATGGAACAGTAAACGGTGAAAACTATGCTGCCAGACTATTTGAACAAATCGATGTAGCCCTAAACAAGTATGTTGAAGCCAACCCATTAAACATAAGCGACCAAATCAACATGGACATAATGGATTACACCTGCCTCCCCCATACACATTGCAAACACCAAAACGAATCATTAGGAGCATGGTGGAGATGAGTGTTATCTTAGAAATATTAGAAAATTTAGCTAAACCTAATTTAGATTAGTTTTAAAATCAAATATGCTGATGATAATTCAGAAAAGAAAACAATAAACCCCAGTTGTTCCAGTATTTACCGATACATAGATATTATGTTACACACTCGGAATAAAAACCAAGGAGAACTGGAAATGGAATTATTAGATTTTGATGAAAACATTTGGAAAACCTTAAATGAAATTTATCCAAACGATTTACACCCCAACCTAATTAATATCAAATATGTTGGTTCACTTGAACCATCAGCACTTTATTTTCAAATGTTTAGGCAAAACTACAAAGAAGAATGGTTTTCCAATGTAATCACAATACGGTACGAATTAGAATACAATATATAGGAGAATTAAGATGACCAAATTCAAATGGGTAGGTCCAAATGATAGTAAAGTAATGGATTTAATCATAGCAGAAGTAAAAGGACCTGCTGACATCCTCAATTACGGAACAGAAATCGACATACCTGATACAAAAGAAAACGAAGTACTAATCGAACGGTTAAAACAACCAATCGAACCAAACTTCGAGTTAATAACAGCACGAAAAAGTGCGAAGAAACAAGATAAGGAAGTGAAACAAAATGAGTAAAAGTTTTAGTCTTACTTTCCATAGATGGAGTTTAGCCATAATCCCAGAAGGTGTAAACGGACCAGTATATGGGGGAATAATGGCAAGAGGAACAAAATTTGATGGTAACACCAAAGTAGATGATACCGAGTACCAAGGACACATGGGTACTAAAACATTAACCTTACAAAACGATAGAACAGCAGTAACAGCTGAACCCCAATATACTCATGGAGCAATCTTCGGAGAACTCTTCGAGGACTACTGGAAATTATTACTTGGTGGAAGCGATGAACCAGTAACCGTAGCAACAGCAGTCCCTGGAACAGGAGAAACCACATTTAATGTGTACAAATGGAAATTCTACCAAGACCTTGTTAATGGTGGAGAATTACCAAGATGTACACTTATCAATGCTTATAATGGGGTGAGTAAATCAGCAAACGATGCTCGTATCTATGATAATGCCCTCATGTCCGAGTTTGGATTAACCATAGATGATAAAGGAATAGAATTACAACCAAAATTCTCAAGTAATGCACCAATAATCAACCAACCAAACCCAACAATGACAACTGCAAGTGAATTAAGTAAACTTGGATTA
>CALDJM010000005.1 GCA_937899155.1 uncultured bacterium | reverse complement strand
GAGACCAAAGGTTTTGATAACAGAGCTTTTGAGAGTTTTTGGTTGGGAAACAGATGAGGAGATTAAGAAGCTTTTTGAAGATGTTGATACACATGAGGAGTATAAGTATATAGAATCAACACTTGCTAGAGACTTTACCAAGAGTAAAGAAGAGGCAGTGATTAGTATATATAACAAATTAAGACCTGATGAGTCAGTTACATTAGAGAGTGCAGAGAGATATGTAAAGAGTAACTTCTTTAATGTAAGGAAGTTTAATCTAGGTAAGATTGGAAGATATCAGTTAAATAGAAAACTTGGTACAACATATGATATTAATGATCCTGAACAGGCAGTTTTATACCCCAACGATATTGTTTTAATTGTTAAAAGATTGATACAGTTAAATAATGGAGAAGTACAGCCAGATGATATAGATCATCTTTCCAACAGGAGAATTAGAAGTGTTGGTGAGATTTTAGCAAGGCAGTTAAATGGTGCAATTCGAAGATTGGAGAAGAATATTAAGGATAAGATGAGTTTGTATGGTCAGGATTCTAAGGTTACTCCTTCAATGTTAGTAAGTACAAAGCCAATCGCGGCTTCGATTCAGTCTTTCTTTGGTGCGAATGCTTTGTCCACATTCATGGATCAGGTAAATATTCTTGCAGAATTGGAGAATAAAAGAAAAGTTACAGCAGGTGGTCCTGGTGGTATTGCAAAGGAGAGAGCAACATTCTCTATCAGAGAGGTACATAACTCTCACTATTCAAAGTTTGACCCAGTAACTAGTCCAGAGTCTGCAAGTATTGGTGTTGTTGTACAGCTAGCAATGTTGGCAAGGATTAATGAATTTGGCTTTTTAGAAGCTCCTTACAGAAAGGTTGCAAACAAGGTTGCTAATAGTAAGAAAGAATTGTTGAATAGAATCTTGGCAGATGATGTGAAGAAAGTAGCTAAGGCTGGCGATTTTGTAGATGAGAAGTTGGCAGAGAAGATAGTAAAGGAAAAAAGTGTAAAGGAAGTTTCAGTCAGACCTTTTGTTACTGACGATGTTGAATATCTTGATGCTATGGATGAAGAGAAGTTTAGAATTTCGTCTGCAACAATCAGTAAAGATGAGTATGGAAATATCACAGATACCCTTTTGCCAATTAGGTATAAAGGTGAGTTCTTGTTAGAGGATGTATCCAGTGTCAACTATATAGATGCTTTGTCAGGTCAGCAAGCTGGACTTGGTATGGCATTGATTCCATTTGTTTCTCACAATGACGCAATGAGAGCCTTGACAGGTGCAAACCAGCAAAGACAGGCAGTTCCTTTGGTTAAACAGGAAGCTCCACTTGTTGGTACAGGTATGGAAGAGGTTGTTGCAAGGCAGTCAATTTGGGGTGTGTTTGCTAAGGAGGAAGGAGAGGTTCTTTCTGTCGATGCAAACAGTGTTACAGTAAAGTATGTAAAAGATGGAGTTAAGGATTACAAACTAACATCCTTCTATAGAAGTAATGATAATACTTGCTTTGTTCAGAAACCAATTTTGAATGTTGGAGACAAATTTAAAAAGGGAGATGCAATTGTAGATGGTCCAACAATGGTTGGTGGAGAAATTTCCATAGGTACAAACCTAAGAGCAGCATTGATGTTCTTTGAAGGATATAACTATGAGGACTCAGTAATAATTTCAGACAGAGTTGTAAGGGAAGATCTTTTGACTTCGATAAACATAAGAGAGCATACAGTAGATATTCGAGATACAGAATTAGGTCCAGAGATGATAACAGCAGATATTCCACATGTTAATGATAGAATTTTGCAAAAACTTGATACTGATGGAATTGTTATGTCAGGTATTCAAGTCAAATCAGGGGATATTCTTGTAGGTGTTGTTGCTCCTAGAGGTGAGAAAGAGCTAACAGCAGAAGAAAGATTACTAAGAGCAATCTTTGGTGAATCTGCAAGTGATGTTAGAGATAACTCTCTAAGAGTACCTCACGGTGAGGGTGGTATTGTAATTAGAAGTGTTCTACTTTCAACAGATAAAGGAGATAAGTTAGCACCAGGTGTACTACATCAGGTAAAAGTTTGGGTTGCAGAAACAAAAAAGATTGGGTTTGGAGATAAGATTGCAGGAAGACACGGAGATAAGAATACAGTTGCAGCAGTCAGACCTGTTGAAGATATGCCTTTCACAGAAGATGGAGAACCAGTTGATATTATACTAACACCAACATTCCTAAAGAGAATGAATATGGCACAGGCAACAGAGGTTCACTTTGGCAAATATGCAAAAGATTTGGGTGTTAAATTTGGATTCCCAATATTTGAAGGTGAGAATATGGAGTGGTTGGAGGCAGAAATGAAAAAGGGTGGAAAGAGTATGGAGCAGAGAGTCGACCTATATGATGGTAGAACTGGTAAGAAGTTCCCAAATAAGGTTGCAGTTGGAATGAAGTATGTTCTTAAACTAAAGCATATTGCAGATGAGAAAGTACATGCTAGATCTACAGGTCCATACACAGCTGTTTCCCAACAGCCACTTGGAGGTAAAGCACAGATGGGTGGACAGAGA
>CALDJM010000004.1 GCA_937899155.1 uncultured bacterium | reverse complement strand
GTAAGAAGTGTTACGGATT
Source organism: uncultured bacterium (assembly GCA_937899155.1). GTDB lineage: Bacteria > Patescibacteriota > Dojkabacteria > SC72 > SC72 > UBA5232. Next base: position 5,721 of record CALDJM010000004.1, on the reverse strand, counting down.
GAATCTTGAAAACAACAAGGAGATAGCAATGGGTAGAGCAGTGGGTGTAATTGCAGCTCAATCTATCGGAGAGCCTGGTACACAGATGACTATGCAGACCTTCCATAGGGGTGGTGTTGCAAAGGTTGATATCACACAGGGTCTTCCTAGAATTGAGGAGTTATTTGAAGCAAGAACACCAAAAGCAGAAGCAGAATTTGCATCTATTGATGGAAGAGTGCATATTGAGCATGCAGAGGATGAATCTTCAACAATTCTTATCACAGGAGAAAAGAAGATTTCTAGACAGTACATAGTTTCTAAGGCTAAGAAGATTTTAGTTGAGGATAAGCAGGAAGTTAAGATGGGACAAGTAATATTCATTGATTCTGATGAGACTGAAAAGCAAGCACCTGTAGACGGAGTAGTTTCTCTCGAGGGAGGGATCTTAACAGTTACAGGTAAAAGTAAAGCTGAAGAAACAATCTCTGTACTACCTGGTATTGGAGTTTTAGTGGAAGATGGAGCTACAGTAAAGGCTGGTACTCAGCTAACAGAGGGCTCTCTCGACCCAAAGAAGCTTGGAGAGGTCACAGATATAGGGAATGTTCAGAAGTACATCTTAGATCAAGTACAGAAAGTATTTAATGACCAAGGTGTCACAATTGATGATATTCATATCGAAATTATTCTCAGACAAATGGTTAGGTTAGGAAGAGTTGTTGATGCAGGAGACTCTGGTTATCTAGTAGGGTCATATGTTAATAGATTCGTAGCAGAATTGAAGAATGAGCTTTTAGTCAAAGAAGGAAAGAATAAAGCTTTGATTCTTCCAAGACTGTATGGTATAAAGACATCGTCTTTGAATACTGAGAGTTTCCTCTCTGCTATGTCATTCCAAGAGCAGGTGAGAGTTCTTACAAACTCCGCTATATTAGGTAAGACAGATTACCTAAGGGGTATGAAAGAGAATGTCATCATTGGAAAATTGATACCATCAGGAGATGGAGCAGAGATAGAAAATATAGAGGAGCTGGAAGAGCTTCAAGTTTAATTGATTTTGTTGTATAATACACACCATGCCAACAATAAACCAGTTAGTAAGAAAACCTAGAAAATCTGCAAAGAAGAAGACCAAGCACATTCATTTGGCTAAGGACTTCAATCCTTTGAAGAATAGATATAAGAATACACCTAATCCTTTTAAGAGAGGTGTATGTCTTCAGGTAAGAACAATGACTCCTAAGAAGCCTAACTCAGCACTTAGAAAAGTCGCTAGAGTAAGGATGTCTAATGGAATGGAGGTTACCGCCTATATCCCAGGAGAGGGTCATAATCTTCAAGAACACTCTGTTGTTTTGCTTAAAGCAGGAAGAAAGAGAGACTTGCCAGGTGTAAAATATATTGTCGTTAGAGGTAAGTATGATGCTGCAGGAGTTAAGGGTAGGAAGAAAGCAAGATCTAAATACGGAGTTAAGAAAGAAGAGGTTCAAGCAGAATAGTTTTAATTAGAAATTTTTAATATGAGAGGAAAAAGAGCTAAAAAAAGAGCAATTAAGTTAGATAGGAAGTATTCAAATCCTATTGTTGCTAGACTTATAAGTAAAGTGATGCAAGATGGTAAAAAGAGTATTGCAGAGGCTTTGGTATATTCAGCAATTGAGGGTGGAGCAGAGGCTGTTAAGGAGAAAGATGTTGTAGTGTTTGTAGAGAAGGCTATCGATAATGTTAGACCAGCACTTGAGATTAAAGCTAGAAGGGTTGGTGGTGCTAACTATCAAGTTCCTATGCCTGTTTCTCCTAGAAGGCAGGAGGTATTAGCTGTTAGATGGATTGTTGATTCTTCAAGGAAGAAGAGTGGAAAATCTTTTGATGTAATACTTATGAATCAGTTAATTGATTCATATAAAGGAGAAGGAGATGCTGTTAAGAAGAAGGAAGAGGTAGAGAAGATGGCAGAGGCAAATAAAGCATTTGCACACTTTAGGTGGTAATATTACTAAGTTAGTATTTGGAAAGAGAGGTTAAAACCTCTCTTTTTTATTTTATATTCCTGTTCTCTGTTAGAAAATGTAAATATTGGATTTACATTGTTTTATAAAGATTTTAAGCTAAGTACTAAAGTATCAAAATTCTTCAAATCTTCTTCGGAAGGATTACCTTCAATGATGAAGTTTATATATGTTGTTCCATTGAGTGAAGGAGACCATGTTAAGTTGGTGGATAGGAGTGAGTTTAAGACATAATTATCTATATCATTGCAGGCACATTCAGGTTCGTAAACATCACATTGAGAGTAATCAACACATTTTTTGGCTTCGCTAGAATAGATGTATGATGAAAGAGAGGTTTGTGTTCTGTAGGCATCGTTTCCCAGTATTTGTCCTATACTTACACTTCCTAAGTTTTTTGCTTCAAAGGTTGTTCCAGCTCCAGGGCCTCCAACAGCTTCAAACATTTTTATCTGTAAAATGCTTTCTCCTGAGTCTATCTTGACAGTTACAAACTTAGAGTCGCTAGATGTAGTCACTTTATAATTTGATGGGTAGTTAAATTTTAATTTAGGGTTGTCTAGTACATACCCCTCTATGGTTGTCTCTTTAACAGTTTCAATATCTGTGTCCTTCTCCTCTTGAGATAATGAATCCTTTTTGGTCTCTTGGTTTGAAGTATTAACAGTGTTTTTTTGTTTTATGATAATGTATACCAACACGCCAACAATAAGGAGTAAAAATATGGAAATAATGATTAAGAGGGTAGGTTTTGTTGTGTTTTCTAAATTAGTTTTGATGTTTGCATAACAGTATAAAAAGATAAACTTAACCTGTATCTACTATACGATATAGTGGAAAGTTTTTGTACTACTTTGTACTCTCAATTCTCTCCCAACCACTCTTAGGCATATCTTTTTTAAGGATACTTCTTTCCCAGAATATAGCTATCCATGTAAACAATCTTGTTGGAAAGAGAAATAAAGACCATATAAACTCTCTAATGTTTTTAGCATATTTAAGTACAAATCCAGTATACTTCAACTCTATCCAAAAACTTCTAGATTGCTTATCTTTCTTAAATATCCCCATCTGTTTAAGTTGTGTAAATCCACCAATTGATCTAACTTTCTGTTTTAGATAGTCCTTGAAGTTTGTAGGGTACTTAACATAACAAATAGCTTTAGGAGCATATGCAACCTCTAACCCTTTGTTTCTAATGAAGTAGGAGATGTATGCATCATCAGAGAGAGCATTGCTAGGGAGTTTAATATCCATATTTCTAACTGCCATGATATATCCACTCATTGGAAAGAATGTTTTTCCACTAATGTAGTACTCTTTATCTTTCGCAAGCTTTTTTGTATTAACTCTTCTGTCATGAGCCGAATCAGAGAGTAGATGTCCCCAATATCCATACATATTATCCTTTTTGTCCTGTGATACAGGTCTTCCACTTACACCACCAACTTTTTCATTCTCAAAAGGTTCGAGTAACTTCTTTACAGAGTCTTTCTCAAAGTATGTATCACCATCTGTTAATATGAGAATGTCTCCTTTTGCCTTTTTAAAAGCCATTCTTAATGCATATGGTTTACCCTTCTTTGGATCTTTAATCTGCATGTATTTTTTTGTACCTAAACCCTGTTTTCGTGCTTCTTTCTGTCCTGCCCTAAGTGTTGGTACATCGGGTGATACCTGTATGATTTCAAATTGTGCTGGAATACCTGAATATTTCCTGTTTGCAATAGCAGCAATACAGTGACCAATTGTTTTAGGTTCTTTAAATGAAGTTATTATTACAGAAACCATAATGGCTTGTTATGTAATTAATTATTCTGATGCCTCGTCCTCTCCTTTTGCTGTATCTTCTCCCTCCCCCTTTTCTCCCTCTGCACCTTCTTCTGCTTCTTCACCCTCTTCTGCTGTTTCCTCAACAATAGTTTCTTTCTGTAGTTCTGTAATTGTTACTACAGTTGCATGCTTTAAATCTTCATTTACCAAAGTAATTGATTCAGGGATATTAAGTTCATCAATGGAGATTGTTTGACCTGGATGCTCTAGCTTGGAAATGTTAACTTCGATGAATGGAAGCAGGTCTTTAACCTTACATCTAACTTCAATATCTTGAAGGACTTCAACTAATACACCAAGATTGTTTTTGACTGCAGGAGATACACCAACAGTTTTGAAAGGTATTGAGAAGAGCATATCTGCTGTTTCATCAATCTCAAAGAAAGCAATATGTCTTAAAGAATCGGTTACAGGATTAAAATCAATCTCTTTAACGATTGTCTTCATTTCTTTCCCATCAAATTCTGCATTAAGAATAGTGGTGGATGTTGCTTCTCTAGAAATCTTCTTTGCAGAAGATGCTTCTACCATTATATTTGTTGATTCTCCTTTGGAGTTGTATACAACAGCAGGAATGAAACCTTCGCTTATTAAGACTTTGTTTTTCTTCCCGTTTTTATCTCTTTCAAGAAACTTTATTTTTTCCATAATGTGTGGAGTATAGCAGGAAAATTTATATATATCAAGGTTTTATTCTTTAAATAGTTATAATATAGGAGGATGTTAGAAAAAGGGCTTATGTCTATATTAAATCTTTAGGTGGTGTTAATAATATTGTGATACTCTCGTAGAAATCTTTAGCTTCGGTTAGACTATGTTTACCTGAGATTTCAAAGGGTCTTGCTGTGGCTTTGAGTTGTCTTAAACCTTTTGTTTTACGAGTTTTAGGTTTCATTAAAAATCTTTTTAATTCTACGGATATGGTTTCTTTGTCTTCCTGTGCGACAAGGCTCTCCTTTACGAATTGTTCTATCGCATCTTTTTGCATGTACAAATTCAATGGCTGATGACTGAATTGGGTTAGCCCATACTTAGATATGGCAAAGTATTCATATTCTTGCAGGAGATTTCTAATCTCTTCTGGTAGTAGGGGACTTTTGTATAGTACTGAAACTTCTGTACTATCATCTAACTATCTTATGAAAATGTTTTGGGAAGTTCTCGAGTAAATCGCTAGCCATTAGCATGTTTTCGTTAAATGTCTCTTGTAAACCTAGGTTTTCTTCTTCTCTAAAGTCTTTTTCCATTTGAGCCTAGTATATCAGAAAGGGAAACAGACCGATAGAAAGATTAAAATCTGATTAAAAACAGCGATTAAGCCTGTCATGACAAGCTGAAACTTACTGACCAGGTCAGTTTTATGTTGGTTTTTAGGATTAGCACTTGACAGGGTCGGTTGCTTGTCATATACTTTGGCAGATAATCTAATCCTCTGCCAAAATGGATATAACAGAAAGACAAAAAGAAATACTTAAAGCAATAATTAAGGAATTTATGGAGGAGGCAGAGGAGGTAGGTTCTCTTTCGCTCGTTCAAAAGTATGATTTAGGAGTGAGTCCTGCGACTATCAGGAGTGAGATGGTGAAGCTAATGGATTTGGGTTTGTTGGAAAAGAGTCATATCTCTTCGGGGAGGCTTCCTACAGATCAAGCTCTGAGGTTTTATATCTCGAATGTGTTGAGTAATAGTAGGCTTAGTCCTTTGATTAGTATTGAGATTAGACAGGGTATACATAGGGATAGGTTTGATAAAGATGTAGTAACTAAAGAGATGTTGTCAATCTTAGCAAAAGAGACAGAGAGCTTGGTTTTCTTGGTTACAGATAGTGAGATTAGGTATTCGGGTATTAGTAATTTATTAAAGTATCCTGAATTTAGTGATCCTGAGAGATTGAAGA
>CALDJM010000003.1 GCA_937899155.1 uncultured bacterium | reverse complement strand
AATACCTTTGAAAGGTATGAGTAAGAAATTACTTTTTTCCATTATCCATTTAGCATAGAAGTTGTTTTCAACATTAGCATTTATTGCCGTTAGAACTATTCTGATACTTAGTATTGCTTGAGCAAAAATTGAGAAGAAATATGCTATTTTGATAATTAGCTTTATCATCCTAAACTCTTTCCAAATTATCTAGATAATACTGCAATTGTATCATAAATCTTGTAACCCCATTCGCCCATGCGTGTGCTGGATTAGCTCCACAAGGAGGACAGTATATAGGTTCTATTTCAAAAGGAGTTAAAGTTGTACCGTATCCTCGGGCAAATCTTTCTGTTATGTGTCTAATAGCACTATCCCAACTCTCAAACATACTCCAACCAGCTTCATTACCATTGATACCTCTCCAACCCCAAGCATTATTTGTTCCTCTTGGTACAAGGTTCCCAAAGGCAGACTCAACTCCTGAAATTGCAGCTAATAATCTCCAATCTAAACCATGTTTGTCAGCTTCCTCTACAAATGTTCTAGAGCTTCCTGCCATAGGGGAGTGATAGTGTGTCAAGAACTTATTCATAGCCAATACTCTCGGATCTATTGTAAAGAATTTAGTTTTTGAAATTACAGTCCCAGGATTCTTTCTTTCATATAAAGAAAGGTCATATCCCTTAGAATCTGCATACACATCATATACAGGAGAAAGGACATTAACTTGAGGAGTACTCCTAGCCCTCATAATAGAGGATATTTGCTTAATAAAGAACTTCTCAACAAAAGGGGAAAGAAATATATAGTATCCAAGACAAAGTAGAACAACAGAAATAATTCTAAAAATACTAGAGCTTGCTATTCCCTCTACATCTACACTTTTCTTTTCTGGCAGGTTTTCATCTGTCATAATATCTAGTATATCAAATTGGGGCAACACATGTTATGTTTACTCATTTACACCTACATACGGAGTACTCTTTGCTTGATGCAACAATAAGAATTCAGGAATTAATAGAGAAGCTTCAAGCAAATAAAATGACTTCCTGTGCAATTACCGATCACGGTAATATGTATGGTGTCTTTAAATTTCAATCTGCAATGAAGTCTGCAGGTCTTAAACCAATCATTGGTTGTGAGATATATATTGCACCCAGAAAAATGGAGGACAAGGAGTATGGGATAGATAATAACTATTTTCATATGATTTTGCTTGCTAAGAATTTAGCAGGATATCGAAATTTGGTTAAACTTGTTTCTGCAGGTCATATGGAAGGCTTCTACTACCGACCCAGAGTTGATGTTGATACCCTTAAGAAGTATTCAGAGGGATTGATAGCAACATCGGCTTGTCTTGCAGGTCCAGTAGCTCAACCTCTACTAAATGATGACTACAAAACAGCCAAAAAGAATGCTCAGACATATTCTGAGATTTTCAAAGACCACTTCTATATCGAAGTCCAAAGAAATGGTATGGAGGAGCAAAACAAGGTAAATGAAGACTTAATCAGGATTGCAAAAGAATTAAATCTTCCACTAGTTGCAACATGTGATGCCCACTATCTAAACAAAGAGGATGCAGAAATTCAGGAGGTTCTCTGGTGTATTTCTGATGGTTTGACCATGGACGACCCTAAAAGAAGGAGAATGCCAACAAATGAATTCTATGTTAAAACCCCAGAGGAAATGAAGGAACTATTCAGTGATCTACCTGAAGCAATTGAGAACACACAGAAAATATCAGATATGGTAGAGGAGTACGATATTACCTTTGAGAGAGTAGAAACTAAATATTTAGACCTTCCAAAAGGAGAAACATCAAAAACATATCTCAGGAAGCTTGCATACGAAGGCATAAAAGAAAAATATCCAGAAGTTACAGAAGAATTAACAAAGAGAGTTGATTATGAATTAGAGCTAATAGATAAGAAAGGATATGACGATTACTTCTTAGTTGTTAGAGATTTTGTACAGTTTTGTAAAAAAGAGGGTATTGTTGTTGGTATGAGAGGCTCAGGATGTGGCTCTGTCGTGGCATATGCTGTTGGTATTACAAACATTGAACCAATATCATGGGAGCTTTACTTCGAAAGATTTCTTAATCCTGAAAGACCAAGTCCTCCAGATTTTGATATTGATATTGCTGACCAAAGAAGAGATGAGGTAATTCAATATACAATAGATAAATACGGTATAGATTCAGTTAAACAGATAGGTACATTTAGTAAGCTTCAAACAAGACAGGCTATTAGAGATGTCGCAAGGGTAATAGGTATAGACTTAAAGATAGCAGACTCACTTTCTAAGATGGTTGAGATTGTTTTTGGTAGGTCTAAAAGTATAGACCATATGATTGAAAACAATCCTGAATTTGCACAACTAATCAATTCTTCAGAAGAAACAAAACATTTAGCAAACATTGTTAGAAAAGTATCAGGTCTATGCAGAGGTGTATCAACTCATGCTTGTGGCATTATAATAACCCCAAAACCAGCAGTAGAGTACTGTCCAATCCAAAGAGATGCACACGGTGAAGGCATTGGAATGACTCAGTATGAAATGTTTGATATCGAACCTTTAGGTTTAATGAAATATGACTTCTTAGGATTAAGAAACCTTCATGTCATAGGTGCAGCCATAAAAAAGATAGAAAGAAGTAGGGGAGAGAAAATAGACCTTCATAATATTGATTTTAAAAATCAGGAGGCTTTTGATTTAATTAAATCTGGTCATACTGTAGGTATTTTCCAAATGGAAAGTGAAGGTATGAAAAGAACTATTAGAACTCTCAAGCCAGAAAACCTAGAAGACATCTGCTATATTCTCGCAGCATATAGACCTGGTCCTATGCAATTTATCACCGAATATCAAGCTGTGAAAGAAGGAAAACAGGAACCCGACTATATCTTCGATGAATTAGAACCAGTACTTGCAGTCACAAGAGGAGTCATCACATATCAAGAACAAGTTATGAGAATTGCCCAGATAGTTGCAGGATACTCCCTTGGAAAAGCAGATGTTCTAAGAAGAGCTATGGGAAAGAAAAAGGTTGAAGATATGGAAAGAGAGAAACCAGCATTTCTGGAAGGAGCAATAGCTAATGGTTTTGACAAAGATAAAGTAGAAGTTCTTTGGGACAAACTACTTATGTTTGCTAACTACGGTTTTAACAAGGCACATAGTGCATCATATGCCACAATTTCATACTGGACAGCATATCTTAAAGCAAACTACCCACTAGAATATATGGCGGCACTCCTAGAGGGAGATGTTGATAAATTTGACAGAGTAATTCTTGACTTAAAAGAGTGTAAAAGGTTGGGTATAAATGTTCTTGCACCACATATAAATAAGAGTGGATACTACTTCACAGCAGATGATAGTAACAGTATATGGTTTGGTCTTGGTGGTATAAAAAATGTAGGAGGAGATTTGGTTAAAGCAATAATTAAAGAAAGAGAAGAGAATGGCGAATATCAGAATCTAGATGACTTTGTACATAGAAACTATGAAAATGTTGGAAAGAAAGCCATGGAGTATTTAATAATGGCTGGTTGTATGGATAGTTTTGGAGATAGATTAGATATTTTAAAAACTCTTCCAATTGTATATGAGAAGGAAAAAGATGATAGAAAAGCTAGAAGTGTAGGACAGTTTGATTTCTTCTCTCTTGGTCAAGATGAACAAGGGCATAATCGAGTAGCAACAACTCCACTTGAGCAGGATACAGAAACAGATCGAGCTTTAATACTGCAATGGGAGAAAGAGCTTTTAGGCCTCTACTTCTCAAGCCACCCACTGGATACTCTTCAGGAGCTTTTTATTAAAAAGAATGTAACAAATCTGGAAGAAGCTCTTGAGAAGAAGAAAAACAATGACCTTCTTGTTCTTGGTGTAATGGTAGCAAAGATTAGAAAGATAACGACAAAGAAAGGTGATATGATGGCATTTTTGACAATAGAAGATAAAACAGGTAGGACAGATGGTATTGTATTTCCAAGAGCATATGAAGAACTTAAAGATATTATGCAAGAGAATGTTCCAGCACTAATTGTTGGTAAACTAAATGTTAGAAATGGTGAGAAAAGTATAATAATAGAAAAAATGAAAATAATAGACCCTTCTAAACATAACAGTGTTTTTGATGGGATAACCTTTAAGATAACATCTGAGCATAGTGGTGAAGATATTGCACAATTAAAAGAGTATATTGCTAATTCTGATGGTGATAATGCTGTTAGGATAATTGTAAACAGTAATGGTAAGAATAAGATAGTTGAGCTTAAAAAGAAGATTTCAATAGATGATGAGTGTAGGAAATGGATGAATATATTTCCATTTTAAAATGAAAAAAGCACCTTAGGTTAAAACTATCGTTTGTATATACAAACAGATTTTGTTTTACCATTATAGGTGCTTTTTGTTGTTGTTCTTTTTGGTTGTTATTTATTTGTTAGAAAATACCAAGATTTTGTTTAAAATCTTGTATGCCTTCTTCAGAGAAAATAAAGAAAAGTTTGTTATAATATTCTTGGGAAATATGTTTTCCAACCCTTATTATTTCATCTTCAAAATTCTCTTTAGTAAGCCTTACCCATCTTATCTCATCAAAAAATTTCTCTGCCAAATACTGACAAAGCTTTGGATCTATGTCATAGAACTTAAAGGCCTCTTCAACCTCTTTTTTAGTTACATACAGACTTCCCATTTCATTTCCTTTCTTCTTCTATTGTAAAGAACAACAACACCTATATTATACTATAAGCCACATCTTTTTTCCACTTTCGGATATCCTTAACACTCCTGTATAATTAAAATATGAAAACAGACCAATTAGAACTACTACCTCTAAAATCAGGAGTATATAAATTCTATGACAAAAACAACAAAATCCTCTACATAGGTAAAGCCCTAAATCTAAGAAATAGGGTTAAATCATACTTTAATGACACTCTGTATGACAGACCGTATGTAAAGAAAATGATTCCGTATATAGAGAATATAGAGGTTGTAGAAACAAATAATGAAATAGAATCTTTAGTATTAGAATCAGCTTTAATTAAAGAATTAAAACCTAAATATAATACAGAACTTAAAGACGACAAATCATATGCATGGATATATGTATCAACAAAAGATAAATTCCCTACAGTAAAGATAAGTAGAAACATAACAAACAAAGAATTAAAAAAGGGAGAGCTTTTCGGTCCATATCCTAACTCACACTCTGCAAGAAGAGTCTTTACATACCTAAGAAAACTCTACCCGTTCTGTACTTGTTCACCCGAGAAAGCACAAAGAGAAAGAGAGTGTATGTACTATCACATAGGTCTCTGTCCTGGACCATACCAAGGACATATCTCGGAGAAAGAATATAGAAGAAATATTAATGAAATACTCAAATTCCTAAAAGGCAGAAAAAGAGGACAGATAGCGAAACTAGAATCTCAAATGAAACAGTATTCTAAAAGAAAGGAGTACGAGAAAGCAGGAGAGTTAAGAGATAAAATTGTTGATTTAAAATATCTGGGAGAGAAGATAGATTTTGAATATAACGAAAGCTCTCAAGAGTATATTGCTAGAAGAAAAAAGCTTTTAGAATCCAATTTTAAAGATTTAAAAATAGAGTTAGGTTTGAAAACATTAAACAGAATTGAATGCTACGATATATCAAATATTCAAGGAAAAGATGCATATGCCTCTATGGTAGTAGCAGAAAACGGAGAGATTAAGAGAGGGGAGTACAGAATTTTTAAGATAAGGAGTTTAGATACACCAAATGATATGCATATGCTAAAAGAAGCCATAACAAGGCGACTGAATCCTAAACATAGTGAGAAATACAACTCTCTACCTAATCTAATTCTAATAGATGGTGGGAAAGCACAACTTTCTGTTTTAGAGAGCCATATACCTGAAGATATATATTTATTAGGAATAACAAAAGGAAGGAAATATAAAAGAAAGGGAGGAAGATTGTTGGATGAATTTTGGTTTATGAATAGAGAAAATAAGAAGGTTGAGAAGTTAGATATCTTTAATAAAGACCTCTTAATAGACCTGAGAGATGAAGCTCACAGGTTTGCGATTCTTCATCATCGAAAAGCTAGAAGAAGAAATCAGCAAATATCTGAGATAGATAAAATTACAGGAGTTGGACAGAAGAGTAGGGTAAAGCTTCTAAAAGTATTTAAGGATATAGAGGGTATTAAGAAAGCAAGCCTAGAGGAGATAAATGAGGTTTTAAATAATAGGCGAATAAGTAAAAATATATACGAATATTTCAGAAAATAGTTACTTCAACTTTCTACTCTCCTGTGGCTTTATCGTAGAAAATATAGTTTCAAAATACTCATTACCTTCAGTATTACTATCAAGGATATAAATAACTTCATTGTTTGGATTTAACATAACAGCAACCTCATGTTTGCCCTTTGCACAACTCATAATCCCTTTTAGAGCATTTGCTTTAAATTATGAATTACAGATAATT
>CALDJM010000002.1 GCA_937899155.1 uncultured bacterium | reverse complement strand
ATTTATTCAATGCCTTTTTTAATGGAGCCTCTCTAGACACAATATATTACCTAATTGGAAGAAAGGCTCCATTAAAAAAGGCATTGAATAAATTAGTGAAAAGTCAGAAGGGTAGGGAACTACAAAAAAAAGATAGACTCCCTATGTCATTCAAAACCATATATGGCAGCTTTTGTCATTAAGCACTCAGGTCCTATCTCTATTCCCGGATTGATATACTTTGGTGGATTAAAAGCCCTAAAGCCGTTGCGATTCTTTGCTGTTTCTCTTACCATTGCAGTATTAAAAGGTGCAGTAGTATCATTCTTTGGATATATGGTAGGTAAAGGATTCACTATTTTCAAAGAAATCTATGGAGTTATGCATGTAATTCTTCTAATGTCTGTTGTGGGGATAGTCATATATGCCTCGATAAAGGTTTTTCCTAAGGCCTTCAAGGTTAAAAAATAGAGATTGCAACCCCTAGTTTACACAAAGCAACTGTAAATTGGTGGTTGCCACCTCTTCTTTCTGTTAATATCTCCCAATATTAAATTAAACAAATTCAATATGATAACACTTAAGAATGTAAAGAAATCTTTTGATCTAAACAAAAGTAAAATAGAAGTATTAAAAGGTATTAATCTAGAAATAGCAGATGATCAGTTTGTTGCTCTAATGGGTCCATCAGGGTCAGGTAAATCCACACTCTTAGGAATACTTGCAGGTATAGATTCTCCAACATCAGGTGAAATATACATATACGGTAAAGATATATCTAAGAAAAATGAAGATCAATTAGCACAATTTAGGAATGAAAATGTAGGGATAGTCTTTCAAGCATACAACCTAATTCCTAGCTTAAATGCAATACAGAATGTAAAAGCACCTCTTTATGCAGGTAAGACAAAAATGCCCTCAGCAGAGATAGAGAAAAGGGCGAGGGAGATGCTTAACATGGTAGGTCTTTCTCATAGAGAAACTCATAAACCGGGGGAGATGTCAGGAGGTGAACAACAAAGAGTTGCAATTGCAAGAGCATTGATTAACAACCCTAAGATATTAATAGCAGATGAACCGACAGGAAATCTTGATGCTAAAACAGGTAAAGATATTTTAGATTTGTTCTTGAAGATAAATAAGGAGATGCATTTAACAATAATTATGGCAACACATAATAATGAAATAGCAGACTTAGCTGATAGAGTAATTAAAATTTCTGATGGAGTAATTGAAAATGAATAAAATAAAATTCTTTTTAGAAAAAACCAAATCTTCAATTAAGTATTTGGGAATGATTGCGGTAATCATATCGCTTTCTGTAATGTTCTCATCTCTATGTGTTATGTCACTACTATCACTTTCTAATACTCTACAAGATTCTCTAAATGACGACCCTAGGAAATCCGTAGGTGGAGATATGTCAATTACCCCAATGGAGCAAACAGAGGAGAATTTTAATCTTGTTAAAAACAGATTGGAGAAGATTAAAGCAGAAGGGTTAATCAAAGAGTATACATACACAAGTGTTGCTTTTAATTACAGAGGATATAATCTGGGAAAATATAGATCTACACTTGTAGGATATGAAGATAGTAGATTCCCACTAGAAGGGGTTAAGGAGGTTTTAACACCTAACTTCTCGATGAGTGAACTTGAGAATGTAGAGAATGGAGCAGTTTTGTCAGATATGGTTGCTAAGCGTGAGAATTTGAAAGTAGGGGATACCTTCATTATTCATTCTTCTGACATGTACGATATGCATCAGTTGAAACTTATTGGAATTATAGATTCTACAATCTCTTCTGCTAATAATATCTATGTGAATAAGAGTGTCTTAGGTAAAGATAAAGCTTATACATTCTATGTTGATGCCACAGGAGAGAATCTTGATAAGGTAAAAGCTCAAGTAGCGAGTGTTTTCCCTGCTGGTAGTAAATCAACTGTTAGTATTTGGGATGTAGCACAGGCAGAGAAGGATAGTACAAGAGGCTCAATTAAAGTCTTTACATTAATAAAGGGTTTAAGTGTATTAGGTTTGTTTGTAGGAAGTTTTGGTATTGCTAGTGCAGTTAATACAATTGTTATCAAGAGAAGAAAAGAGATAGGTATTATGAAATCCATAGGTTTTACGAAAAGAGACATTTCAACTATGTTAATTTCTGAAGTTGCAGTAATTTCCATAATCGGAAGTGTTGTTGGAGTAGTGTTAGGATATGTATTCTTTAGGTATTTGTTAGGCATAATTAGTACTGGTGAAATGTCAATATTTAATTTTGATAAAGGATTGAATCTTTTAGCTGCTGGTCTTTCATTAATTGTTAGTATTGTTTCATCGATTATTTTTGCATATATCTCAATTAGTAATGTTGCAAGCTTAAAAGCTATTCATGCTCTAAGAGATCAGGATTTAGTACCCAAAGAAAGGAAGAAAGGTAGGGAGATTCTTAGATTTATTCTTGTTGGAGCTATCTTTTGTGGGATTAGTATATTTTTGACTAAATCATTAACCTATGGACTTGGTGCTGTTGGCTTGGCTTCTGTTGCTCTCTTAATCTTTTCTTTATTATTTAGATTGATATTTTTCTTAATTTTAAGAATTCGTATAAGGAGTCGTAATTTTGTTGAATTTTCATGGGATAGTTTGAGGCAGAGTTATAAGAAGTTGATTTTTGCAATGATTGCAATATTTATTGGTATGTTTACTGTTAATTTCATTATTACTTTGATAAATACGGCGAGTAGTGAATATAAAGGGAGGAGACAGGAGATAAAAATGGAGAAGAATGTTGCCATAACTACTCTTGTTGATGGGAATGAGTTTGGAGATAAGGATATTTTGGAGATGGAGGAGGTGAAAGATGGGTTTGTGATATATAAAGCTAAGAGTGATTCTGTTAAGGATAGTGTAGGGAATAATGAGTTGATAGGTGTTGGTTTTGATGAGATAAAGGATTTATTGAATGTACTCAAAGGTGATACAACAGGGGCTTTGCTTTATACTTTTGAAGATATTGCAGAGGAAGCGAGTAGTGATGGTGCTTTGTATAAGATAGGTGACAAATTAACATTTCAGAAAGATGGTGAGGTTTTGAATCTTCCTGTGTCAGGTTTCTTTTCCTATGCTGATCTTCAAAGAGATTACATTAAACATCTCCGAAGTGGGATATATGTGACAAGAGAAACTTTTGTAAAAACGATTAAAGGGAAGTATGTTAAGGAGTTTTGGTTGAGTGTTGAGAAGAAAGATTATGATGCTTTTTATGAAAAAGTGTCTAAGCTTCCAAATACATTGGTGGAAAGCTCTTTCAAAATGGAAGATGAGATGAATGTTATATTGGATACTATGGTGAGGTTTTCTGTGAGTGTTGCTTCTTTGGCTTTGTTGGCTGGGGTTATTCTGATAATAATTGTTACTATTTTAGATGTTACAAGCAGGGGCAGGGATTTTGCAATTTACAAGACCCTAGGTTTTGTGCAGAAAGAGGTTACATGGATGGTTTTGTTGGAGTATGGGATGATGACTGTTCTTACCTCACTCTTTGCTTCTTTGATGGCATACGTTGTGTCTGAGGTTATTAACAATTATGGAGAGAAATTGTTTGGTTTTGCGATTCACCAGAAGTTGGTGTTTGATCTGGAAACAAGTGTTTTGTGGAATGTTTGTTTGATAGGGCTTGTTTTAGGTTTGGTGTATGTTGTTTCTAGAAAACCGTTGAAGGTAAAGCCAACAGAGGTTCTAAGATATGAGTAGCTAGAGGCCAGGCCTAGGCCTGGCCTTGGTTCATACATATTTAATATCTTCTGTGATTGTACTGTGTAAGGACTTTGGATATATGCTACTCCAAATCTAAGGAAAACTTTTTCCAACAAAAAAAACCTTAAGCAAAGGAGAGCCTGTTAGAACTGTACTTTCCAACGATGAACTTTTTCTTAACGAGGGGCAGACCTAGGCAAGGCCTGTATGGGCTACATCTGTTGTACGGCTTTTAGTGCTTCTTGGGGGTTTTGGATTATGTTGACCTGTATCTCTTTTAAAGATAGGAGAGGGTAGTCGTTCCCGTACACTTGAAACTCATCTCCTGTGAAAACGACATTTTTTAGGGGGATATCTAACATCTTAGCTAATCTTTGTGTGTTATCTGCTTTATTATTACCTTTTGCAAGTATATCAATAGTTGTTCTTCCTGATGCAAACACATCAAACTTGCCTTTAAATATCTCATCAAGTCGATTTTTAGCTGGTTGTCTTTTAATCTTATCTGGATCCCATGCCTCCCGTACTTCTTTTGAAGCATCTTTACCGAAACAATCTATGCTAATATATGCCCCTTTGTCCAAAATCTGCTCCTCCTTTACAGATTCGATTCCATACATCTCCCACTGAATGGTCTCCAGAGCTTCGTAAATGTAATCCTTGTCTTCTTGTACCATCTCTTCTGCTTCGTATATCAATTTGAGGCTCTCATCTCTCCATTGGTAGATGAGTGTTCCGTATTGTGGACATATGAGGATATTTTCGAGTAGTGAAGGGTGTTCAACCGGAATATTCTTAACAAATAGCTCAACAATCTGTTCTTTTGTCCTTCCGCCACTCATTACAGCTAAGTAATTCTCTTTGAGTAGCCTTGCTACTTCATTAAGCATTTCTTCGGAAGGGACACATACTGGTCGAGCTAATGTTTTGTCGTAATCGAAAATTAGTAGCTTCTTCATGTGTTGAGTATAGCAAGTAAAGGAGAGAAGAGGAACGGCCGAGAGAAAAAACTCTAAGGCTTAGGTTGGTTGCAGGTAGGTAGTCTTGCTGTTTTCTCTTTTGAAAAGATATGTTACGTAAAAAGTCCCTCCCAACTGTTTGAAAGGGTCGTCTTCAGGGTTGAATATAACATTGGGTTTTTACAGGCCCTTTTTTCTCTTGGAGGGACTTTGTCTAAGAGTGTTGGGTTTGATTGTGGGAATGTTCAAATTTTTATCTAGTTGAATTAGTAATGTTTTCACTAGTGTAAAATCTTTGAACAAAAAGTCTGGAAAACTTTCTATGTTATAATGAAGGTGAATAAATTTACACTTTTCTCTCAAAAATGGAAGTTAAAAGCTATGGGGTGTTATGTGTGGAGGGTGCAGATCAGGTTGGGAAGGGTGATGCCACCTCTAGAATACTCAGTGAGCTTGAATCAGAATGTGTAAATATTACATACTCCTCTTTCCCTGTATACGCTACACCTGTGGGGACAGTCATCAGATCTCTGTTGAAAAATGGATGTCCTGAAGATGTTTTGAGTGCTGAAAGTAACTTGGATGTTAGAATGGCACTTTTTGCGTTAAACAGGTTGGAGTTCATGGATGTGTATTTGAGTGATGAGAAGTATCGAGATACCCTTTTGGTTCTTGATAGGAGTCCATACAGTAATGCTGTGACAATAGGGTATGGAATATCATTTCAGAGCGATTGGAATAGAGAGGAAGTACGAGGATATATTGATAAAGCAACGAATTATGACTCTTTGATGATTTCCAAACTGGGGTTGGATAGGTGTGTTGTACAATTAAAATCAGAAGAAGATGAATGGAGGAATATCCGAGGAGAGGGGACAGATCACTATGAAAAGAAAGATGTGCAAGAGAGGTGTAGTGAGGTGTATTCAATGTACAAAGATATTGTTGGTCCTGGATGGAATGAGGTTGTGACAAAGAGTAACGATGGTTGGAGGAGCAGGGATGATATTTGGGGAGATATAGAAAATATCCTTTGGAGTACATATGGAATAATGGGTGAGATAAGAAACGGAGAGAGGTACGATATTGGTTTTAAGGAGATTGTGAAAGGAATGTATCCTAAAGCTGTGTATGATAGAGGTGATTTCTCTGTATATAACAATGCTTTGCAAAGGAATATGAAGGATTTGATGTATGAAAAAGGTCTTGCACTTGGTGAGCAAGTAGCGAATAGCTGTATGAATATTGCTTTTAGGAGTGATGACGTTAGAGGTGAGTTTAGGAGAGTAGTCCTAGAAGTGCCCGAGGTTATGAATGTTTTTGAATATTTCTTAGGTAAAAGGTTCGTATCTAAGCTTAGGAGAGGGTTGGAATTATGACCAAGAAAGAATTGGCAGGTCTTCTACTATCTGAAACAGAGAAACTCTTCCCAGAGGCCACTACAGAGCTTGTTAATTGGGAAGATGATTTTCAGTTTTTAGTTTGTATCATACTTTCAGCACAGACAACTGATAAACAGGTTAATAAGGTTACATCTGAATTGTTTAGGAAGTTTCCTACTGCGAAAAAACTTTCCAAAGCAAAACAGGAAGACCTGGAACATACCCTGGGGGGTATCAACTATTTCAGAACTAAATCTAAGCATATTAAAGCAATGGCTGAGATTCTAGATCAGAGGTATGATGGACAACCTCCTAGGATACTCAAGGAGCTAATTGAATTGCCTGGGGTAGGCTACAAGACTGCAAATGTCTTTTTGAATGATAGATATCAAGCAAATCAAGGAATAGCTGTTGATACTCATGTTTTAAGAGTGGCAAGGGCATATGGTTTAACAAAGAATACAGATGCTACAAAGGTCGCTCATGATTTAGAAAAACTTTACCCTAAAAAGGTTTGGTACAAGGTGAATTCGACATTTGTGTTGTATGGTAGGTATATTTTGAAAGCTAAGAAGCCTGATATGGATAGGGTGGTGTTGAAGGAATATTTGAAGGGGGTGATAACTATGAATTAATAGTTAAATTATTTATTCTTTCTTTTTTCCTTTTTGTATTTTGTATATCCTAATATAACTAGCAGCAGTATTATTACAGCAATTAACCAATATACATAACAAGGTATTCCAGCATTCTCTATTTTAATATTAATCACCATTTCTTCTTCTAAATTATCTTTTAGATTAACCTCTCTTTCAATCCTTTGATCTTTGTATGAAACGATTAATTTATGTTTGCCAGTTTTAACATTTTCAAAAAATACTTCTCCGTTCTTATCCGTTATGCCTTTAACAACATCTGAATGAAGTTCTATGTTTACATTTTCTAATGGATTCTCTCTGTTGTCTTGTACCTTTACTCTTAAGTTTCTAGTTGCAAATACAGGAGTTTTCTTTTCTTTCTTAGGTTCTTTACTTTCCTCTACCTTTTCTTCTTGAATTTTCTGTTTAAGGATGCTCTCATATCTTCTAATTGGTGAAGGTTGTGTAGTTGTAATACTTGGAGGACTTGGTGGGCTTTGTGGAGTTGGTGGATTAGTAACTTCAGGTTCCACGGGTGGTTGGATGATTGGTTTTTTGTATGTTACTGTGTTATCTTCAGATGTACTAGCCTCGTTGTAGTTTCCAGCTAAGTCTCTAATCTTGTTCTCATCTAAAGAGAGTGAAACACTGTCATTGTCACTCATGCCAGTTATTTCTATTAAGTACTCTGTATCAGAAACCTGTGTTATGGAAGATATGTCTCCTGTTGTTCCTTCTATTGTAAATATGTCTAGTAGTAGGATAGGGGACATTAAAGGTTCGGACAGTATCATTGTGAACTTAGCACTATCTGTAGTTGTTGGATCAGATTGTCCAATGGTCTGTTCTATTGTCACATTAGGACGAACAGTGTCGATGGTGAGAATGTTAGGGAAGGTTTTGATGGTTTCATTACCAACTCCGTCTTTACCGCTCATGGTGAGGTCGTAAGTTCCGTCAGCTAAGTTAGGGACAGTGCCAGCATTGATGTACCAGGTGTTATCACTAAGTAAGGTGATAAAAAATGCACCGGATACACCAGCAATTAACACTTTACCTTTGCCGTGGTATTCATTCATCGTACCAGTCAATCGAGGCGAATATTGATTAGTGATGAGATTGTCTATGCTGACAACAGGAGGCACAACATCTTTTTGTACATTAACCGAAGCTGTAGCACTATTGCCAGCAACATCGGTTTGAGTAGCGGTGATGGTTACGATACCATCTGGATAAGAGGTCATGTCAAGACTGATGGTATACTTACCATTTGGTCTACAGGCGGTAGCCCCAAAAAACATCGACCACATAGCGGTAGCCTTGCTAGTATCCCAGTTGAGTGGTGCAGTCGAAGCTCCAGCAGGTTGTCCATTATTGAAAGCTATTGCATTGTTAAACATATCCCCAAAATTATTTATATTGCTAGTATTCCACCCACCGATGCTTTGATTAAAGAGTGTTGCTCCTTTAAACATAAGAGACATGGATTCTACCTTCGTAGTATCCAATTACTAATATCCTGATTGAAAGAACTAGCATTAAGGAATGTTGCCCTCATGTTTGTAGCATTTGATGTATTCCAGTTGCCGATTGGTTGATTAAACTTTGGAGAATCTGAAAAAATTGAAGAAAAATTAACTATATTTGAAGTATTCCAATTATTGAAAGAAGCATTACCAACTAAAGAAGAAGTTCCACTAAACATAGCTTCCATATTGGTAACCGTGGTGAGATTTGGTGTGTCTGTTGCTGTAACATCGAGATTATTGGCACCAAAAAATGCTCTTTGCATTGAGCGCCATTGAATAGTTCCCCACTGTTTAACATCAAGGATTTTTTCTTTATCACCATCATTATTAAAATAGATTTGTGGAAAAGTTCCTCTTATACATACATTATATGTACCAGCTGTTTGATAATCATGAGTAATATCTCCTGTTACTCCAATATCATCAAAAGTACCATCACATGTCCAGTCAACATCATAATTGTATCCACTTCCCGTAGTGGGGATAGTAATACTGGTTGAATTCGATGTTCCAGGATTATCAGTTTTCCAAACAGTTACAAATTCATCTGCTGTATATGCAAAAGCATTGAACTTAACTTTAGAAAGAATGAGAGGTACTAGAACTATGGGTAGGGTAAAAAATAGCAACAGTAAGGGGATTCTAGATGTTAATCTCTCTTTTTGGACAGTTTTAGTTTTGATACTATATGTATAGTATCAAAAGTAGTTTTTTTGTACAAGTAAAAAGTGTCAATATATCAAACAATTGTCTTTTTTTGCAAAAATACATATATCTATGATATACTCCTATCTGTTAGTATATTAATATTAGTTGTATGTCTATCTAACTAACAAGAGGACATCACCAAAGGATAACCCTATGGAAGAAACAACAAAAATCGCTACAAAGAAAGTAGCAAAAGTTCAAGATAATAAAGCCCTGTATTCACAAATTGATACATTTCTTTCCGACGAAGCAAATCAAGTAAAAACCTTTAGTAGAGGTGATATTGTTGAAGGAGAAGTAGTAGATGTTCAAAGTGGAATGGTCATTGTTGATATTGGCTATAAATCAGAAGGAATTGTAGCAGGTCGAGAATTAAAGAGTGATACATTAGATTGGAGAGATTTAAAGGTTGGAGATAAGATTTTAGTATATGTTGTTAAACCTGAAGATGATGAGGGTCAATTGATTCTCTCAATTAGAAGGACACAGCAAGCAAGTGCTTGGTTGAACCTTGAAAAAGCTAAGAAAGATAATGATATTGTAGAAACAGTAGTTGTAGAGGCAAATAACGGTGGGCTTATAGTTGAAATAGGTAAAGATATTAGAGGATTTATCCCAACATCTCAACTGGATGCTTCAAGAGTATATCTCAGTGGTGTTAGACAGGTGGGTAAGGATATTTCTTCAAAGGTACAGAAGAGATTGAATTCTTTAATTGGAGACAAGATTCAGACAAGAATCATTGAATTGGACAGAGAAAAGAACAGAATTATTCTTTCTGAAAAGATGGTTACACAATCTAGAGACCTTGAGCAGAGGGAGAAAACATTAAGTAAGGTTAAAGAGGGAGATGTATTGGAAGGAATTGTTAGTGGTATTACACCTTTTGGAATCTTTGTTAATGCAGAAGGCTTAGAAGGGTTAGTTCACCTCTCAGAACTTTCTTGGGATAAGGTTGAAGATATAGGTAGTTTGTATGAGGTTGGTAGTAAGGTTGAAGTAATGGTGATAGGACTTTCAGATGGAGGTAAGAGAGTTGCATATAGTGTGAAGAGGCTTCTTAAAGATCCATGGGCAGAGGCAATTTCTAAATATAAAGTTGGTGATGTTGTTGCTGGTAAAGTTCAGAAAGTTGTTCCTTACGGAGCTTTTGTAAGAATTACTGGAGGATTAAATGGTTTGATCCATATCTCAGAGTTGTCAGATAAATTAGTAAAAGATCCTGCAGATATTGTAAAAATAGATCAAGATGTTGAAGTTAAAATTCTTTCCATTTCTTCTACAGAGAGACACTTAGGTTTGAGCCTTAAAGGTGCAAAATCAGGAGCAGTGGTTAAGGAAGAAAAAGTAGAGGAAGAGAAGCCAGAGGTTTCTAAGGAAGAATTAGCATCTGCTGTTGATTCAGCTTTGGAGGAAGAGTTGTCAGAAAAGAAGTAAAGCCTTCTCTTGTGGTATAATTAAGAATGCTTAATAGAAAAGGAAAAAAAGAGAAGAGTACATTTCTTTCTAGGTTGAGTAAGAATCTTGTAATCTCACTTAGGCTTGCTTCTTTGGTTGCTCAGCAGGAGAAAAGAAGAAAAGTTTCACTTAAATATTTGTTTGCTGGGTTGCTTTTGAATAGGGCTTGCCTAGCTAGTAAAGTCGTTAGTGAAACAGGTGTAAATGAATCAGTTCTTCTGGAAAGTGTATTGGGTAAAAAAGATGTTAATGCTCAAGGAAACGTTCAAGAGCAAATGGTTATTGAGCTCTCAGAGGATGTAAAGTCTGTATTAAACAGGTCTTTTTATCTCGCACTTAAAGCAGGGCATGTATATGTTGGGACTGAACATGTGATGATGGCTTTGCTCGAAGGAGGTTTTCCTGAATTTGAAGGTTTGAAAGATATAGGGTTAACTCCAGAGATTTATACTGTAGCATTAAGAAAAGTTGCAATATATCCCATTGGAGTATTTGCAAGGCCTTGGGATAATCCGATGGGGCAGGAATCGGAAGGTTTAATTGATTTTTTGGGAACAGAGTTGGTTGATCTGGCTAAGAGAAAAAAGCTTGATCCTGTTATTGGTAGGGAGCAGGAATTAAGACAGTTGGCAAATATTTTAGGCAGAAGAAAAAAGAATAATCCTATTATAGTAGGAGAGGCAGGTGTTGGTAAAACAGTATTGGTAGAGGGTTTGGCTCAGATGATAGCTAATGGAGATGTCGGACCTTCTTTGAAGAATACTAAGATAGTTTCGGTAAATATTTCGGACATAATGGCTGGTAGCAAGATGAGAGGAGATGTTGAAGAGAAAGTTATGGCAATAATAGAGGAGGTTGTGCAGTCCGAAGATACGATTCTTTTCATTGATGAAATACATCAGATAGTTGCTCCTGGTATACCTGGAAGTTCTTCAGATATAGCTTCTGTATTAAAACCAGCCCTTACAGAAGGTAACTTTAGATGTATTGGTGCAACAACAAGTGAGGAGTACAGTGCATATTTTGAGGCCGATAATGCGCTGAGTAGGAGATTTCAACCTTTATTTTTGGAAGAATTGAGTGTTGAATCTACAGTTGAAGTATTAAAGAAGATTAGACCTTTATTGGAAAAGTATCATAATGTAAAGATTTCTGATGAAGCACTGAATGTGTCGGCGAATCTTACGGACAGGTATGTTGTTGATAGATATTTGCCAGATAAAGCAATAGATGCCTTAGATGAGGCAACAGCTTCAAGGAAGTTGGGATTGGAAGAGGATTTTAAGGATATTGATACTATGAGGAATACTTTACAGGATATTAATTCTAAGAAAGACAGGGATATTGAGAGGTGGAATATGGAGGAAGCATTAGAGAAACATAAAGAGAGTGAGCATTTGCAGAGCTTAATAAAAGAGAAAGAGAGGGATTTCCTTTCGTATATGAGTCATAAAAAGAATGAGATTAAGGGAGAGGATATAAGAAAAGTTATCTCGAAGTGGACAGGTATTCCACTGAATACCTTGGGTAGCAAAGAGAAAAGTTCTCTTATTATGTTAGACAGAACTTTAAAAAAGAAAGTTATTGGCCAAGATGAAGCTTGTGAGAGTGTAGCAAATGCTGTCAAGAGGGCAAGAACAGGTATTGTTGATACTGATAGGCCTTGGGCATCATTCCTTTTCTTGGGACCTACAGGTGTTGGAAAAACTGAGTTAGCAAAGGTTTTAGCAGGAGAATTGTTTGGTGATCAGGATAGGTTGGTACAGATAGATATGAGTGAAATGATGGAGATGCATAGTGTTTCAAAACTAATTGGTTCTCCTCCGGGGTATGTTGGATTTCAACAGGGTGGTTGGTTGACTGAAAAGATTAGAAGGCAGCCACATTCGGTAATTCTTTTTGATGAAATAGAGAAGGCACATCCAGATGTTTTAAACATTTTGTTGCAGATATTGGAGTATGGGCATCTAACAGATGGTAGGGGTAGAAGGGTGAATTTTAAGAATAGTGTAATAATTCTAACCTCTAATATAGGGGCAGAGGAGATAGGTAAGAGTAAGGTTCTTGGTTTTTCTCAGCATAATGTGTCTGCGAAGAAGAGTGATCAGGAGATTGATGGTGCATATAGTAGTATGAAGGATTTGTTGATGGAAGAATTGAGGGATACTCTAAGACCTGAATTATTAAATAGGTTAGATGATACTGTCATATTTAGAGCTTTAACACGAAAAGATGCGAGAAAGATAGTTAAGTTGCTCATTGAAGAGTTGAATAGTCGGTTGGTTGAGGAGAAGATAACTGTTAGGTTGGATGGTAAGGCTGTGACATATATTGTAAAGAAAGCATTTAGTGAGCAGTATGGAGCTAGACCTCTTAGAAGATTTATACAAGAAAAGGTTGAAAATCTTCTGGCAGACTATATTCTTCATGAAGGGGAAGATACTGACTCAAAAACTCTGACAATTAGTCGAGATGGTGAAGAATTACTGATCGTGCAATAGTAAGGCCCATATTATCACCCATTTGAGTAGTTACTTTGTGATATACTCTTTCTATGAAATATATTTGTTCTTCTTGTAGTGCGGAATTCCTTAAATGGTCAGGGAAGTGTTCTTTTTGTGGTGAATGGGGCACATTGGAAGAAACAGAGGAGGTTGTAACTACAAATAGTGGTGGGGAAAAAAGTGCGAAGGCATCTATGTTTAAACCAATATCCGATTTTTCAGGGAAGAGAAAAAGTGTGGTGTCAAAAGAAAGAATGAGTACAGGGTATGGGGAATTTGACAGGGTATTAGGAAAGGGCTTAGTTGAAGGTGAAGTTGTTTTGTTAAGTGGTGAGCCTGGTGTTGGTAAATCCACTATGTTGATGCAGATAGTTTTGAATTTTTCCAAGAAGGGAAAGATTTTATATGTATGTGGAGAGGAATCACCCGCTCAGTTAAATGAGAGGTTGGAGAGGGTTTCTGAGGGGAATGTTAAAAATATTGAGAATTTTGTAGTTACGGAGGATACTGTTGTTGAAAATGTAGTGGCATTGATTGAGGAGGAGAATTTTAGTCTTGTAGTAGTTGATTCTATTCAGAGCATGCACTCTTTACAGTCGAAAGGTTATCCTGGAAGTATTTCTCAGGTTAGGCTTTCTGGTGCATTGCTGACTAGGGTTGCTAAGAAAACAGGAATCCCTGTCTTTATTGTTGGTCAGATTAACAAGGGTGGGGATATTGCAGGACCAAAAGTCTTGGAGCATATAGTGGATTGTGTTTTATATATGGAAGGGGATCAATATAACCAATATCGTATAGTAAGGAGTATGAAGAATAGGTTTGGGTCGACCAATGAAATTGGTGTATTTGAAATGAGGGGGAATGGTCTTATTGAGGTTGGAAACCCATCTTTGTTGTTTTTGGAGTCTACACAGGAAGAGTCGGGTAGTGCTATAGGTGCAGTTATACAGGGTTCGAGAGTTGTTTTTGTTGAGGTGCAGGCTTTGGTGGTAGAAAGAGAGAGTGAAGGTGGCCCATTGAGACGGGTTGCAAATGGAATCAAGAAGCCAAGGTTGGATATGTTGTGTGCTGTGATGTCTAGAAAAGGAAAGGTCTTTTTAGGAAATAAAGATGTTTTTGTAAATGTCGTAGGAGGGTTAACTGTTTCTGACCCAGCTATAGATCTTGCCGTTTGTGCTGCGATTAAGTCTTCTGTTATGGATAAGCCACTGTCTAAGTCGGTAATATATTTTGGTGAGGTTGGTTTGACTGGTGAGGTTAGGGGTACTTGGGGTGTTGATTCTATTACAAAAGAAGCTGAGAGAAGTGGGTATACTGATTTGGTTGTTGGGAGAATGAAGGTAGGTGCTGTTAAAAAGATTAATGTTAAGAAAGTTTACAAGGTTAGTAGTATATAGTAGATATTTATTTTCTGTAGTTGTGTGATTTTTGGAAAGGTTGTATCAGAGGCCTCTTTGGTTTGTTTGTTGAAAACTAACCACAGAATACATAACAATGGTTGCATGTGGAGCTCTCTCGTAACAGAGACAAACGGAGAGGTCTGCAAGTACTTGCAGTGCAAAGGTAAGTTTGGAAATTCTTTGGTGTGGATTAAGTATATAGGGTTGACAGATATTTCTGTAAGAGGTATAATATTGTTACAGTTCTTAATATTGATGTGGATATCTTAGGTTTTTCCCTTTGTCTGGGGTGTCACAAGCACAACTGGGCAATAGGAAAAGCTTAAGATACATTGCCTTTTTCTTCTTTTGATTTGTTATATCAGATCAATATAAGAAGAAGGGAAACATTCAGTATGTTCTTCGAAACTATTCCTAAATAAGGAGTAGGAACCGGGGTCGGTTGGGGCAGTACCGATCCCTTCTTTGTTTTTCATAATGATTTTCTGAGAATTGACAACCGGAATGGTTTTCAATATACTTCAATAATCAGATATGGCAAATTGCCTCATATCAATTTAAATTCCCACTTTAGGAAAATGGTTAAAAAAATCAAAACACTTAAAGACTACGAAGCCATGACATTGGCCGAAGTCAGAGCTGAAGCAAAAGAGCTCAAATTACAAAATTTTATGGAACTCTCTAAGAGGGACCTAACGATTGCGATTCTTAAAAAAGAGTCGGATAGTGAAGGTTTTGTAGAGGTTAGTGGTATTTTGGAGGTAATGAAAGATGGTTCTCATGGAGTGTTGAGAACAGAGGGTTTGTTACCAGGAGATAATGATGTATATATTTCGGGTTCACAGATTCAGAAATTTAGTCTTAGAACAGGAGATGAGGTCTCAGGTCCTGCAAGGTTGCCCAAGGACAAGGAGAAGTATTTGAGTCTTCTTAGAGTTGATACAGTATATGGGAAGCCTGCTGCAGAGGCTGCAAAAAGACCAAATTTCCGAAAGCTAACACCTATTTTCCCAAACAAGCAGATAAAGTTGGAGACAGAGCAAGATGTGATTGCAACAAGAATGATTGATTTGCTATCTCCAATTGGTTTTGGTCAAAGATCTATGGTTGTCTCTCCGCCTAAGGCTGGAAAGACATGGCTTTTGAAGGATGTTGCAAATGGTATTGCAAAAAATCATCCAGAAGCAAAGTTGATAGTGGTTCTCGTTGGTGAGAGACCTGAAGAAGTCACAGATATGAGAAGGTTTGTAAAAGGAGAGGTGTATGCTTCAAACTTTGATGAGTTACCACAGCACAACTGTAGTGTTGCAGAAATGGCTCTTCAGAAAGCTATGAGGATGGTTGAATGGGGAGAGGATGTCATTATCTTGATGGATAGTATTACAAGATTGGCAAGGGCATACAATATTACTATGCCAACCTCAGGTAAGACACTTTCAGGTGGTTTTGACCCTGTTGCACTATACCCTCCAAAGAGATTCTTTGGTGCGGCAAGGAATTTTGAAGAAAATGGCAGTCTCACAATTATAGCGACAGCACTTGTTGAAACTGGTAGTAGAATGGACGATTTGGTGTATGAGGAGTTTAAAGGAACTGGAAATATGGAACTTCATCTTGATAGGAGTCTTGCAAACAAAAGAGTATATCCTTCAATAGATGTCATTAACTCTGGTACGAGAAATGAAGAATTACTTTTAGGGAAAGATGTTCTTAACCAGTCATGGAGGATTAGAAGGATGTTGGAAGTTCTTGATAGTAATGAAAATCCAACAGAAGTTTTGATTGATAGGTTAAGAAAAACTAAAGATAACGAAGAATTCTTAGCAACATTGCATGAAGCCTAGTTGTGATATAATGTAATACAACTTTTAGTTGTTAAATACATGAAGGATACAGAGGATCTTCCAAACAATCCAAGTAGAACAATTAAGCCATTGAGTTTTCGAAATATTGAAATGGCAGATTCGTCATCAAATAACTATCTTTTTGTTGATGATGAGATTGAAGGTAATAGGTTTTTAAGAAATTTCAAAAAGAAATTTGTAGATTTCTATGCTAAGCAGCAAACTAAAAACAATATTGTTGAGTTTGTATTGTCTTTAGGGGAGTATATTTTCAACAGGGTTAAGGTGTTTTTTGTTTTGGTATCGGTTCTTTTTGATATTTTGTTTGAATCTTTTAATGTAAAGAAGAATACATGGGCTACTAAAATGTTTTGGGGTAGAGGAAGTTTTCTTTCTTCTGCATTGAAAGTTCTTTTTGTTGGTGTGATATTTATTGTGAGTATTACATATCTATACAGAAAGCCTGTTGTGAAGGCTTCTGCTGATGACCAATTAGAGAGTATTGGTGTTGCACAAACAGATCTTTTAGTTATGAACTCGACAGTTAATACTGTGATTCCTAAGGATAGGCCTAGGAGATATTCAGAGGAGTATGTTGTTAAAAGAGGTGATACGGTAGCTAATATTGCTCAGATGTACAATATTAGTGTGAAAACAATCCTTTGGGCAAACGAGATGAGGAATGCAAATGCTTTGAAGTTAGGACAGACATTGGTGATTCCTCCTAGAGATGGTGTTGTTGTTACGGTGAAAAAGGGTGATACTGTGGAGAAGTTGGCTAAGAAGTACTCTGCTGATCCAGCAGATATAGTTGATCATAACTGGTTGGAAAGTCCGTTTACTTTGGCTGTTGATACAGAGTTATTTATTCCTAGCGGTTCAATCCCTGAGCCTCTTAAACCTGTTATTGCAGCAGCTCCTGTGTCGTTAAATAGGACACAGAGTAGTATTGGATATACATCTGTACCTGTAGATCCTTCTGTTGGGAAATTCTTAGGTTGGCCAGTTGGTGGTCCTAGTAGGATTTCCAGAGGGTTTTTCCCTGGTCACTACGGTATTGATATATATCCAACGGGTGGGCAGCCAAGTGTTGTTGCAGCAGCCCCAGGTACTGTAATTAGTGCTGGTTGGGGTAGTGGTAGGTATTCAGGTTTTGGTTACTATGTGCATGTAGATCATGGAAATGGATATACAACTCTTTATGCCCATATGGCGAAGCTTTATGTTGGAGCAGGCACTCCTGTTGGGCAGGGTCAGGCATTAGGTCAGATTGGTGCTACAGGTGTTGCTTTCGGTGTTCATGTGCACTTTGAATTGAGAAGAGGTGCTGATTTGGGTGGTAGGATAAATCCAGCACCGTATATGCATTAAAGGGCTCATAGTTCAGTTGGTAGAACGGCATATTCGCATTATGCAGGTCATCGGTTCGATTCCGATTGAGTCCACCAAACATAATATCTGACCCTGATCTGACCCTAAAATTTGCTCCATGGATAATCCTGCGGTCTCCTAACTAATCCCTTCTCAACAGGATTCTTACGGATGTACTGTTCTACTTTTTTGATATCTTTTTTGTATCTTAGGATTTTCGCATTAAATTGGCCTTGGAAGAGATGTCCAACTCTTTTGTGTCTCTTATTTATCCATATGGCATAAGCTATTGTTACCCTTTGCATAAACTTGGAAAGTATTGTTGGTTTTCTTCCTGTTTTAATTATTAGGTGGAAATGATTGTCCATAATGCAATATGAGTAGAGATGTAGATCTGTTTTGTATATATTTCTGTATAGCAATGTGATAAAAAATTGTTTATCTTCGGCATATTTCAAAACAGCATCTTTGTTGTTACCGCGATTATATACATGATAGAAAAAATCAGGTTTAAAATCTCTTTGTTCTCTTGCCATATTAAGATGATAGCAGATGATTATTAAATCTAGATTAACTGCGATTGGGGTCAGATCTTGTTTAAAGTGGTATAATGGGTGGTGGGCCTGTAGCTCATTTGGCTAGAGCACTTCGCTGGCAGCGAAGGGGTGAGGGGTTCGAATCCCCTCAGGTCCATGTTTGACTTTAACTTTGTCGTTGATGGAAAGAGATAAGTCTTCGGGTTGTATATTTCCAAAAGGTTTTTACTGGGGTGCAGCTACAGCTAGTCATCAGGTAGAGGGTGGTAATCATAATGATTGGAGTGAGTGGGAGAAATCGGAGAAGAGGGTAGAAGATTTGAAGAGTAAAGGATTGGTAGAGAAATATGGACTTGATAACTTTATCTCTGGTAGAGGA
>CALDJM010000001.1 GCA_937899155.1 uncultured bacterium | reverse complement strand
GGAGATGTCTGTCTCTTTTTCTCTTCCTCTTCTTTTGTTAGAACTGAGGCCTCAGCAAATTCTTTTAACAAAGCCTTGGTATCAAACCCATACTTCTTATCATTTAAATTTTCTTCCATATACATGGCCCAATAGAAGTTGGCATCTACAGCTCTAGAAACGACATTACCTTCTGCATCTAGCTCAGCACCCTCATCTGAGAATCCTTGATCTGGAAAAAGTTCTTTATTGCTAAAGGTTGTTTGGAACTCTCCTGTGTTACCACTACTCTCTTTTTTAGACATAACCATTCTATATATGGCTTCATACTCTTGAGCATTTCTGTTGTATACACCACCTGTAACTAAAAATATCATACCTTCGTTGGTAAACATTATTGCTGAATGCTTTTCTTGTTGTACTTCTCTTATGTTTTTGGGAGTAGAGTATTTCTCTGATATTCCTAAATTACTAGGTAATTCATTTTTACTAAATGCAAACATCCCTCTATTGTAGACAAGTGCTTTCTCTCCATTAGAAAAAGTTACATCTTGAAATGCTCCTTCGAATTTTGGTTCATTCTTTAATATTTCAATGATTTCAGAATTTACCTTTTTGTAATCACTTTCTTCTGTTTCTACTTTAACTTCTTGTACATTCTCACTCAAATGTACGGGTACTGACTGTTGTTCTTGTTGTAGCTGTTGAGCATCCTTTTGCATCTGTTGCATACCTTCACTAATGTGTGTTGGGACTGCTTGTTTTTCACCTGGTTTTTGAAAGAAAGAATATCGCTTCTCACCCCCATCTATATGTACAACAGATTGTACTTTATCTCCCCCTTCATCTTTTTCAACTGGGATAAAGTCATCTGGACTTTCTACGGAATTCATATTCCCTGTATTCATATGGAAAAATTACTAACTTAATAGAACCATTGTACACAGAACAAACATCACGGTCAACCAAATTTCTCTTCGTATTTTTTAATTTTCCTTTCTCTAAACTTCTTAGGAAAAAATTCAATTCTACCTGTTTTTGAATTCTTTTTAATCCTTTCTAAATCGGGTCTATGCTTAGCTAATTTCATATATATTAATTGAAGATAGTAAAAGAATGTGTTCATTATTCTAACAAAGAAATTAACCCTCTTTTGAGGTTTAATTTTTGTAATCAAAAGTTCTTTTTTAACACCATACTCATCTTGTAGCCAAGTATTCTTAGAGTATATATATTTTATATATTTTTCATTATATATCGGTATTAAGTACATTAATTCGTTAAAATTAAAAATATCTGGATTAAATGAAAGACCTCTCTCCTCTACAATTAGATTAAGACATAACTTATCCTTTACATTCCTTCCATCTCTTTGAGTTCTAATCTTTTTTTGAAATATATTTTTTAGCTGTACCAAAGCTCTGTAAAACCACATAGAGTGATTTCTGACAACAATGAATATATCGATATCATCTTCTTCTTTAGCAAAACCACTCGCAACAGAACCTGAAATTCCTATGAATTTAACAAGATTGAGAGCTAGTAATATGGGTATACTCTCCTTAGCCATTTCTATCTTCTTTCCTAAAAAAGGATTGGGATTGGTATTAGGAATATTCTTCTTTCTCTTTTTAATACTGCTTAGATATGACTCTCCCCATATTTTTCTAATATCTTCTTGATATACTTCCTGATTCATTAAGGAACGAAATTGTGATAGTTTGGTATAGTTGTTCACATTTCAATTATATTCCTTTATATCTTCTGATACCACTAATATTTTCTCTAATATTCTGCTAATATGTAGGGTATAATAGAAACTGCCAATGAAACAACATGCAATACCTCAAAATGTATTAGATGTCGAATTCAAACTTTTTACTAAGTTCACTCTTAAGGAATTCGCATATCTAGCTCTAGGAGTAGGTTTAGGAGGTATATTCCTCTACCTAACGGTTGGAAAACATGTACCGGGCATAATCGGTATACCTATATTTGTAGTATCTTCTGCAGCTGGTATATTCCTAGCACTGGTTCCAATTAATGACCAACCAGCCGACAAATTCATACAAAACTATATAACTGCGATAACAAATCCGACATTACGAGTATGG